>DASZQH010000042.1:0-1616 GCA_035549805.1 Burkholderiales bacterium | reverse complement strand
GGCTCGAGGCTTTTCACGTCGCCGACGCCGTCGGCGTCGAGGTACTCGAGCCAGGGCGCGAAGGCCTGCTCGATCTGGCGGCGCGAAACGCCTTCCAGGATAGGAATATCAGCATGGACGTGGACTTCGTGTCGCATGGGGAGCCTCGGGAGGGAAGCCGCCATTTTAACCTACAATTTCCGCATGGAATCCCGCCTCTTGCCTCGCTATGACGGCGGGAGCCTGGTGAACCTCATGGCATCGCTCGCGCAGGCTTGCGGCGCGACGCCGCACCATGCGAGCCTCGACGCGCTTCCCCCGGCGTCGTTGCAGGCAGCCCGCAACGTGGTCCTGCTCGTCATCGACGGGCTGGGCGACCGCTACCTCCTGCGCCGCGGCGCCGGGGGCGCGCTGGCGGGCAGGCGGCGTGCCGCGATCACGTCCGTGTTCCCGTCGACGACGGCATCCGCGATCACCACCACCTATACCGGGCGCACGCCGCTCGAGCACGGCCTCACCGGCTGGTTCACGCTGTTCGGCGAAGCGGGCTGCGTCGGCGCGCCGCTGCCTTTCCTCAGCCGCGGCGACCACCGCCCGCTGCGCGAGCGCGGCGTGACGCCGCAGCAGCTCTTCACGTCGGCGCCGCTCTTCGACAGCCTGCGCGCCCGCTCGTTCATCGTGACGTCGCGCGACATCGTCGACTCGCACTACAACCAGCGCCACTGCGCTGCGACCGAGCGCCACGCCTACGACGATGCGGCAGGGATGGTCGATGCGATCGAAGCCGTCGTGAAGTCGGGACCGGAGCGCAAGTTCGTCTACGCCTACTGGCCGCACTACGACCGCGTCGCGCACCACTTCGGCTGCGACGGCGCCGAGGCGCTCGCCGAGCTCGAGCGCATCGACGGCGCGTTCGCGGCGATCCTCGCCCGGCTTGCCGGCACCGAAAGCGCCGTCGTCGCGACCGCCGACCACGGCTTCGTCGACGTCGCGCCGGAGGAGTCGCTCGAGCTCCCGGCTTCGCTCGCCTCGCGCCTGCGCTTTCCGCTTTGCGGCGAGCGGCGCGTCGTGTACTGCCACGTGCACGACGTCCCGGACTTCGCCGCGCGGGCGCGCGACTGGCTCGGCGAGCGCGGCGAGGTGCACGCCAGCCGCGATTTCCTGGCGCAGGGCTGGTTCGGCCCCGGCACGGAGCACCCGCGCTTCGACGAGCGCATCGGCGACGTGACGCTCCTCATGCACGGGCACTACGCCGTCAAGGACTGGACGCCCGGGGAGCGGCGCTTCCTGCACATCGGCGACCATGGCGGCGCGAGCGCCGACGAGATGATGATTCCCCTGATCGTGGAGAGCACATGAAAGCTGGCGATACCCACTACGAGATCCACGGCCGCGAAGGCGCCCCCTGGATCGCCTTCAGCCACTCGCTCGCATGCAACCTGCGCATGTGGGACGAGCAGGTCGCGTTCCTGAAGGACCGCTTCCGCATCCTCGTGTACGACACGCGCGGCCACGGGCAGAGCGCCGCGCCCGCGGGGCCCTACACGCTGGAGATGCTCGCCGACGACCTGCACGCGCTGCTCGCGCACCTCGGCATCGCGAAGCTGCATTTCGTCGGCCTGTCGATGGGCGGCATG
>DASZQH010000041.1:0-4648 GCA_035549805.1 Burkholderiales bacterium | reverse complement strand
CTGCCTCGGCGCGGGCCTCAACATCGCCGCGGTGTGCGACCTGCGCATCGCCGCCGAGGACGCGCGCCTCGGCATCCCCGCCGCGCGCATGGGCCTGGGCTACCGCGCCTCGTCGATGAAGAACCTGGTGGACCTGGTCGGCCTGGCGTACGCCAAGGAGATCATGCTGACCGCGCGCCAGGTCAGCGCCGCCGAGGCGAAGCACATGGGGCTGGTACATCATGTCGTCCCGGTCGCGGAGCTGGAATCGTTCACGAGAAAGCTTGCGGAAGACATTTCGGCCAACGCGCCGCTCACCATGCGCGCGGCGAAGCGCATCATCCACGAGGTCGCGAAGCGCCCCTACGACGCCGGGAAATGCCGCGCGTGGATGAAGGAGTGCTTCGAGAGCGAGGACTACAAGGAAGGCCGCAAGGCCTTCGCGGAGAAGCGCAAACCGGTCTTCAGAGGGAGGTAGCGATGCGTTCGATTGCCGCGATCGTTGGACTGCTGGTCTGCTGCGCTGCGCTCGCGCAGCCGTTTCCGAACCGCCCGATCACCTTCGTGGTCGGCTTCGCGCCCGGCGGCGGCACCGACGGCGTGGCGCGCGTCATCGCCAAGGCCGTGGCCGACAGCGTCGGCCAGCAGGTGGTGGTGGACAACAAGTCCGGGGCGGGGGGCACGATCGCCGTGGACCTGGTGGCCAAGGCGCCGCCGGACGGCCACATGCTGGTGCTCGCCAACGTCGGCGCGATGACGGCGAACCCGCACATCATGAAGCTCTCCTACGACCCGCTGAAGGACCTCACGCCGATCAGCATGGCGACGATCTTCGCCAACGTGATCCTCGCCCAGCCCGAGCTCGGCGTGAAAACCCTCCAGGACCTGATCAAGCTGGCGAAGGAGAAGCCCGGCCGCCTCACCTACGGCAGCTCCGGCGTCGGCGGCGCCGCGCACCTGGCGGGCGAGCTGCTCGAGGAGCGCGCGAAGGTCTTCCTCATCCACGTGCCGTACAAGGGCGGCGGGCCGGCCATGGCCGGCTTCCTCGGCCACCAGACCGACCTCTTCATCGCCACGCCGGTGACGGCGCTGCAGCACGTCAACTCCGGGCGCGCCGTCGCGGTGGCGACGACCGCGCCCAAGCGCGCCGCGCTCATGCCCAACGTGCCGACGGTCGCCGAGGCGGGCTACCCCGGCTTCGACGCGACGAACTGGTACGCGTTCTACGGGCCGAAGGGCCTGCCGAAGGAACTCGTGGAGCGCTGGAACCGCGAGATCGTGAAGGCGCTGAACGACCCCGCCACCGCGGCGGGCCTGCAGAAGCAGGGCGTCGAGCCCGCCCCCGGCACGCCGGAGGAGCTCGCGCGCTATACCGAGTCGGAGTTCCGGATCTGGGGCAAGCTGATCCGCGATGCCGGGATCAAGGCCGAATGAAGGCGTACTACATCAGCGCGGACGGCAGGCGCACGCGCCTGGAAGCGCGCGAGGTGCCGCAGCCCCAGGCCGGGCCGGGACAGCTCCTCGTGAAGGTGCGCGCCGCGAGCCTGAACCGCGGCGAGTTCATCGTCGGCGGACTCACCAAGCCGGGCGAGGCGAAGCCGGCGGGCAACGAGATCGCGGGCGAGGTCGTCGGCACCCAGCAGCGCGTCATGGGGCGCTGCGCCGGCGCTTACGCCGAGTACGCCCTGATGGACGCGCGCGAGGCGATCCCGATCCCGCCGCACCTTTCCTTCGAGGAAGCCGCGTCGATCCCGCTCGTCTTCATGGTGGTGCACGACATGCTCGTGGAGCAGGGCGGGCTGAAGGCGGGCGAATGGCTGCTCGTCGCCGGCATCTCCTCCGGTGTCGGCGTGGCCGCGCTCCAGGCCGGCAAGGCGCTCGGCGCAAAGGTGATCGGCACTTCGGGTTCCGCGAAGAAGCTCGAGCGGCTGAAGACGCTCGGCCTGGACGTCGCCATCGAGACCCGCCGGGGCGATTTCTCCGGGAAGGTCCTGGAAGTCACGGCGGGAAAGGGCGCGAACCTCGCGATCAACACCGTCGGCGGCACCGTCTTCCCGGAGCTGGTGCGCTCGCTCGCCTTCGAGGGCCGGCTCGCGATCGTCGGCTACGTCGACGACACCCTGACGAGCGAGTTTCCGCTCGAGACGGTGCACGTGAACCGCCTGCGCATCTTCGGCGTGTCGAACAAGAAGCGCACCGCCGACATGCGCGCCGGCACGGTGAAGGGCTTCGTCGACGACTTCCTGCCGCTCTTCGCGTCGCGCAAGATCCAGCCGCTCGTCGACAGGGTCTTTGATTTTTCGGACATCGAAGCGGCGAAGAGCTACATGGAGTCGGACGCGCACGTCGGGAAGATCGTCGTGCGGCTGTGAAGCTCGTCCTCGCGCAGATGAAGCACGAGACGAACACGTTCTCGCCCGTGCCCACGCCGCTCGCCCGCTTCGCCCACGGCCGCCCGCGGCCGCCCGAGGGCCGCGAGGCCTACGAGGACTTCAAGGGCACCGGCACCGCCCTCGGCGCCTTCATCGACCTCGCGGAGGAGGCGGGCGCCGAGATCGTCCTGCCCATCGCGGCGCAGGCCTGGCCGAGCGGCCGCGTCGACCAGGGCGCGTTCGAGTACATCGCGGGGAAGATCGTCGACGCGGTGAAGCAGGGCTGCGACGCGGTGCTCCTCGACCTGCACGGCGCGATGGTCACCGAGCGCTTCGACGACGGGGAAGGCGAGCTGCTCGCGCGCATCCGCCGCGTCGCGCCGAAGCTCCCGGTCGGCGTCGCGCACGACATGCACGCCAACCTCTTCCCCGGCGCCGCGCGCTGCGCCACCGCCCTCGCGGGCTACCAGACCTACCCGCACGTCGACATGTACGAGACGGGCATGCGGGCGGCCCGCCCGATTCTCGGCCTTCTGAAGAAATCCTCTTCTCCCGTTCTGGCATTCGGCCACCGGCCGATGCTGCCCCACGTGATGCGCCAATCCTCGCTCGATTCGCCGAACAAGGAGATCCAGCTCCGGGCGAAGGAGATGGAGAAGGACGGCAGGACGCTGTCGGCGACGTTCTTCGTCGGCTTCCCGCACGCGGACATCGCGCACGCGGGCGTCTCTGCGGTCGTCGTCACCGACGGGGACGAGGCCCGCGCACAGCGGCACGTGGACGAGCTGCTGGACATGGCCTGGGCGCAACGCGAGGCCTTCGTCTACCGGCCCGAGCCGCTCGAGCGATCCCTGGAGCGCGCGAAGGCGCTGGCGGCCGGTCCCGTGATGCTCCTCGATCACTACGACAACTGCGCGTCCGGCGGGACGATGGACACGACCACCGTGCTCGAAGCGATGCTGGAGGCGCGCCTCGAGCAGGCCGCGGCGTTCGCGATCTGCGACCCGCGGGCGGTGGCGCAGATGAAGGAGGCGGGGGCCGGCGCGAACGTCACCCTGTCGCTCGGCGGCAAGTCGGACATGCCGAGCCTGGGGCTGAAGGGCCGGCCGCTGCAGGTCACCGGGACGGTGCGCCGCATCGCGGACGGCCAGTACCGCAACGAGGGCCCGATGGCGCGCGGCGAGCGCATGGACATGGGCCCGAGCGCGGTGCTGGACACCGGCCGCGTGGAGATCGTCGTCATCTCCCGGCAGGTGGAGCCGTTCGACATCGGCGCGTTCCGCGCCGTCGGCATCGAGCCCGCGCGCAAGCGCTACGTCATGCTGAAGAGCCGCGTGCACTGGCGCGCCGGGCTGGGGGACATCGCGAAGGCGGTGGTGGAATGCGCCGGGACCGGCGTCTGCACGTCGGATTATTCACAGCTGCGCTTCAAAAAAGTGCGCCGGCCGGCCTACCCGCTCGACGCGATGTAAGGATGGCCGGGTTATAGTTGGGGCCCCGCTTTCTGAATAGGAGAACGCCGAATGAAAAGAACACTGAGCGCACTCTTCCTCGCCTTCGTCTTCTTCGCGCCGCAGGTGCACGCCGGCATGATCGCGACCGACGCCGCGGTGCAGGGCGCGGAGCGCAACCGCCTCAACACGCTGCTCGAGCGCCCCGAAGTGGCTCAGCAGCTCGAGAAGATGGGCATCTCCGCCGCCGACGCCAGGGATCGCGTGGCCGCGATGACGGACGCCGAGGTGGCGAGCGTGGCCGGCAAGATTGACTCCGCGATCGCCGCCGGCGCGATGAGCAACACGGACCTGATCATCGTCCTGCTCATCGTCCTGCTCATCCTGATCGTCCTCTAGGCGGAGAGCTCCACCGGGTCGCCTGACGCGTTGACCGTCGTCAGGCGCACCGGGCGGCGCCACACCCGCGCCACGTACTCCAGCACCTTGCGCGCGCGCTGCGCGTCCAGGCCGCGGCCGTCGCCGGCGTGGTCGTGCGCGAGCTGCAGGGAGCCGTCGCCCTTCCTCTCCACCGCCGCGACGCGCGGCGCGCCGTAGTTGAACTTCGGCGCGAGGATCGCCTCGCGGATCGCGGCGAGGTCCCGGGTGGCGACCTTGATCTCGTCGTTCGGCCGCGCCTCGTAGACGAAGAGGCCGGTCTCCTCGGCGAGCTCCCGGTCGAGCCAGTTGCGGATGAAGCCGAAGTCGTCCTCCTCGCGCCGCACCTCCTTCGCCCTGTCGAGGCCGTGCTTCTCGACGATGCGCTCCCAGATCGTGAAGCCGAGGTGGTAGGGGTTGATGGCGAGC
>DASZQH010000040.1:0-7378 GCA_035549805.1 Burkholderiales bacterium | reverse complement strand
CCTCCCCTGGGTCTCGCTCGGCGCTCTCTCGGCCACGCTCCTGCTTGCCGCATTCCTCGCGCAGGTGGCGATCACCGAGGGGCGCGAGCTGCAGGTGTCGATCACCGCGGCGCTGCTGCGCGCGAGCGCGGTCTTCCTCCTCGCGGCGCACGTCGCCGCGAGCACC
This sequence comes from Burkholderiales bacterium, assembly GCA_035549805.1. GTDB lineage: Bacteria > Pseudomonadota > Gammaproteobacteria > Burkholderiales > SG8-39 > SCGC-AG-212-J23. The sequence continues at coordinate 7,212 of DASZQH010000040.1, read as the reverse complement.
CTGCGCGAAACCGACGACAAGGTGCTGGAGCTCATGCTCGCCTTGCCGATCCCGCGACCCGCCCTCTATCTCGGCCGCCTCGCCGGCCTGGTGGCGTGCGGCGCCGCGATCGCGGCACTCTTCGCGCTGCCCCTGCTCGCCTGGTCGCCGCCCCTGGCGGTCGGCGCCTGGGCGCTGTCGCTCGCGGCCGAGCTCGCGTTCGTCGCCGCAGCGGCGCTCTTTTTCTCCCGCAGCCTCGCCACGCTGGTCGCGGCAATGTCGGCGACGGCGGCGCTGTACCTGCTCGGACGCAGCATGGCGGCCATCCAGGCCCTCGCCGCGGCACCCCTCGCGGAGCCCACCTTCAGTGCCCGCGCCGCGCGCATGGCCGTCGATGCGGTCGCGCTCCTGCTGCCCAACCTCGAGGGCGTCACGCGGACCGAGTGGCTGCTCTACGCCGTTCCTTCGCCGGGCGCGTATGGCGCGGCGCTCGCCGGCCTCGCGATCTACGCGGGCGTCCTGGTGGCGGCCGGGCTGTTCGATTTCCAGCGCCGCAACGTATGACGCGGGACGAGCGCCCGCTCTCCGCCGTGCCTGCCTGGCTCTGGTCGGCGCTCGCGCTGGCGCTGGCCGTGCAGGTCCTGTGGCAAGCCACAGGTCCGCGCGGCCCGGCCTCCGGCAGCGTGGCGGTCCCTGCTGCGCCCTCCGCAGCGGCATTGCGGCTCGCCGCGCTGGGCGAGACCGCGGCCGTCGCCCGCCTGGTCCCGCTGCATCTCCAGTCCTTCGACGTCGCTCGCTACGACGCCGCGCGCGTGATCGGCTGGCTCGACGCGGCGCTGGCGCTCGATCCCCGGAGCACCTACCCGCTTTTCTCGGCCGCGCGCGTCTATGCGGAAACGCCGGATCCGGCGTCGAGCCGTGCCATGCTCGAGTTCATCCACCGCAAGTTTCTCGAGGATCCGGACCGCCGCTGGCCCTGGCTTGCGCATGCCGCGCTACTCGCGAAGCATCGCCTTGGCGACCTGCCGCTGGCGCGCCGCTATGCGGCGGACCTGCAGCGGCGCGTGACGGCCAGCGACGTCCCGCTCTGGGTGACGCAGATGGAGATCTTCATCCTCGAGGACATGAACGAGGTCGACGCGGCGAAGGTTCTCCTCGGCGGCCTGCTCGAGAGCGGCAGGATCCGCGACCCGGCGGAAGTCCGGTTCCTGCGCGAGCGCCTCGAGGCCCTCGAGGCACGAACCCGGTGATGTCAACGAGTCGACGGACCCGTCGGGATTTCGACATTACCGGGTGACGGTTCCTTATTAAGTATTTGATTTTATACACCATTATTTATGGCACGCGACTTGCGACTGAGCAGCCATTCCTGGGGGAAACCAGGCGAAAGGGAGCCATACAAAATGAAGCGCAACCAAGCAGGTTTCACTCTGGTCGAGATTGCCATCGTGCTGGTGATCATCGGCCTTCTCCTCGGCGGCATCCTCAAGGGCCAGGAGATGATCACGCAGGCCAAGATCAAGAACGTGATCGCCGACTTCTCCGGCGTCTCCGCCGCCTATCACGGCTACCAGGATCGCTATCGCGCAATCCCCGGCGACGACCCCGGCGCGGCCAAGCGCTGGACGACGCCGGCAGCGGCGACGGCGGGCGACGGAAACGGGCAGTTGAACGGCACGTACAACCAGACGTGCGGGACCTCGGCCACCGAAGAGGTGTGCCACTTCTGGGATCACCTGCGCCGCGCCGGCTTCGTCTCCGGCACCGGCCTGCAGCAACCGTTCAACGCGGTCACCGGCCTGATCGGCGTGCAGACGGGCGGCCTGGGCTTCTCGGGCCTCGTGATCTGCTCGGCGAACCTGCCGGACAAGATCGCCATCGCCGTCGATACGCAGATGGATGACGGCACGCCGAGCGCGGGCACGGTGCGCGGCATCACCCAGTCCGGGACCAACCCGAACATCGCCACCAACTCCGCGGCGTCGGATGCCGCCTCGGCCTTCGTCGAGTCCGGGACCAACTCGTACACGCTCTGCCGCTCGCTCTGATCTCGGGCAACGGTGCAGGAATGAAAAGCCGGCCCTGCCGGCTTTTCCGTTTATGAGCCTCGGCGAGATCGCCACCCGCCCGGCGCGGGAGGTTTTGGACCTCCGATTCGACCGCGCGCTTCCCACCGCATTCGCCATCTGCGCGTTCGCCGCGCTGTGGCTGCTCGGGCGTCGGTATCAGGGCATCATCCACGACGCGACGCTGTACGTGACGATGGGGCTCAACCGCCTCGATCCGAACGCCTTCGCGCGCGATCTCTTCTTCGTCAACGGATCGCAGGACAGCTACAGCGTGTTCTCGCCGCTGTACGCGCCGCTGATCGCGCTGCTCGGCCCGGGCGACGCCGCGTTGCTCATGGTCGTGATCGGCCAGGCGGCGTTCATCGGCGCGGCATGGGCGCTGGTCGGCCGCCTCGCGCCCGGCACGCGCTGGTGGGCGCTCGTCGTGCTCGCGGCGCTTGCCGGTCACTATGGCGGCGGCGGCGCCGTGCGCATCGCCGAGCCGTTCGCCACCGCCCGCACCCTCGCCGAGCCGCTCGTGCTCGCGACGCTCGCCGCGCTGCTTGCCGGACGAGCGCCGCTCGCGCTCGCTGCGCTCGCCGCGGCGAGCCTTCTCCATCCGCTCGTGGCGCTGCCCGCCTGGGCCGTGCTCGCGGTGTGGTACGCGCAGGGACGGCCGGCGCTGCTGAAGGCGCTTCCGCTGGCGTTCGTCGCCGCTTGCGCCGTGCTGCTCGCGCTGCCGCCGCGCCTGGATCCCGCGTGGTACGCGTCGCTCGTCGAGCGCTCCCGCCATCTGTTCATCCTGCACTGGCAGCTGGCGGACTTCGCCAAGGTCCTCTGGGCCGCCGGCATGTGCGCTCTCGCGATCGCCTTCGCCGCCGCCCCGGCCCGCCGGCTGCTCGTCGCCGTCACCGTCGTGGCGCTGGGCGGCGTGACGGCCAGCTTCCTCCTGGTCGACGTGGGCCGCAGCGGTCCCGCCGCCGCGCTGCAGTTCTGGCGCGCGCTCTGGCTCTTGCAGGTGTTTGCCACTCTCGTCGTGCCGTTCGTCGCGATCCGGCTTTGGGGCGGCGGTGCCGCCCATCGCCTCGCCGCCGGGCTGGCGGCCGCGAGCTGCTGCTTCGGACGCGCCGAGCAAACGCTTGCCGCGATGCTGGTGCTCGGCGCACTCGCGCTGGTGCTCGGCACGCGCCTTTCGGCGCACGTGGACGAGCGCCGGATGCGCATCGGGCTCGTCATCGCCGCGTGCCTCGCCGCCGTGGGCATGCTCTATGACATCCAGCGGCGCCTGCCCGATCTCTACATCCCGCCGGAGAGCGAGGTCTGGCGCGCCTACCTGCGCGTGGTGAGCTCCTTCGGCGTGCTCCTTCCCCTCGCCGTGCTGCTCGGCTTCGGCATGCAATCGCGCTTGCGCCGCGCGGCGTGCGGCGCCGCCGTCGTGCTGCTCGCGTTCGCCGTGATGATCTGGGATGCGCGCTCGCCGTGGTCGCGCTACATCGAGCTGCGTTCGCCGCACCCGTTCGCGGCGGTCATTCCGGAGGGCGCCCAGGTGTTCTGGTCGGCGATGAGCAGCCCGGCCTGGACGTCCCTGCGCACCACGAACTGGTTCAGCGCCGACCAGGGCGCGGGCATCGTGTTCACGCGCGCGACGGCCATCGAATGGCCCCAGCGCGAGATGGCCTCCCGGGCGCTGCGCGAAGCGACCGCCATGTGCGACATCGGCAGGGGAGATTGCACGCTCGCAGCCGCCCCGGCGCGCGCCCTGTGCCGGTTTCCCCAGGGACCGGACTATCTGGTGCTGAGCGGAGGCGTGGAGGGCTGGCGCGCCCTCGCCGAGGACGCCTGGGCGCCCGGCCGGGTCCTGCGCCTGTACGCCTGTCGCGACGCGGCCTAGCCGCGGAGCAGCCGGTACTCCGCGGCCGCCACCTCGTCCGGCGCGCCGAGCAGCACCACCACGTCGCCGCGTTGCAGCGGTCCCGCCTCGGCGGCCATCAGCTTGCGCTTCTCGCCCGGCCGGCGCACGGCGCGGACCTGGACGCCGAGCGATTCCAGGCCGCACGCCTCGAGCGTCCGGCCGAGCGCGCTCGCGCCCGCGTCGAGGGTCACCGAGTGCAGGCGCTGCATGGCTTCTCCGTCCTGCTCGTCGCCGGCGCCGTAGAAGAGCCCGCGCAGGAGACGGTACTGCTCGCCGCGCACCAGGCTCATGCGGCGCATGACCCGGCTCAGCGGGATGCCGACCCACACGAGCGTATGCGAAGCGAGCATGACGCCCGACTCGAAGGCTTCGGGCACGACTTCCGACGCGCCGGCCGCAGTGAGCCGCTCGATGTCGCCTTCGTCGCGCGCGCGCACGATGACCGGGACGTTCGGGCTCACCGCCTGGATGTGGCGCAGCACGCGCACCGACGCCGCGACGTCGGCGAAAGTGATGACGACCGCGGTAGCCCGCGGCAGGCCCGCGGCGGCGAGTGCCTCGCGGCGCGCGCTGTCGGCGAAGACGACGGAGTCGCCGGCCGCCGAAGCCTCCCGCACGCGCTCCGGGTCGAGATCGAGCGCGATGTAGTGCACCCCTTCGGACTCCAGCAGGCGCGCGAGCCGCTGGCCGTTGCGCCCGTAGCCGAGGATGATCACGTGGCCTTCGGCCTGCAGCGAGCGCGCGGCGATGCGGTGCAGGTCGAGCGAGCGCTCCATCCATTCCGAGCGCGACAGGCGCAGCAGGATGCGATCGCTCCCGCCGATGAGGAACGGGCACGCGACCATCGAGAGCAGCATCGCCGCGAGCAGCGGCTGCAGCACCTCTCCCGGCACCAGCCCGGTCGGCTGCGCGAGCCCGAGCAGGACGAAGCTGAACTCGCCCGCCTGCGCGAGCGCGAGGCCGACGCGCAGGGCGGTCCCCTGCGGCGCGCCGAACGCGCGGGCGAGCGCCGAGATCAGCACGAACTTGACCGCGAGGATGAGCGTGAGGAAGGCGAGCACCGCCCAGAAGTAGCGCGCGACGAGCGCGAGGTCGAGCATCATGCCCACGGTGATGAAGAAGACGCCGAGCAGGACGTCGCGGAACGGCTTGATGTCCTCTTCCACCTGGTAGCGGTACTCCGTCTCGGAGATCAGCATGCCGGCGAGGAAGGCGCCCAGGACGAGCGACAGGCCGGCCAGGCCGGTGAGGAACGCCATCAGGAGGATGACGAGCAGCACGTTCAGCACGAACAGCTCGGTCGAGCGGCGCCGGGCGACGACGCCGAGCCAGGCGCGCAGGAGCCGCGGGCCGGCGAGCAGGATCAGCGCGAGCGCGAGCGTCGCCTTGCCGAGGGCGAGCGCCACGGCGACGCCGAGCTCGCCGGCGGGCTGGCCGAGCGCCGGGATGAGGACCAGCAGCGGCACCACCGCGAGGTCCTGGAACAGCAGCACGCCGAGCACCGGGCGGCCGTGCGCGCTCTCGAGCTCGCCGCGCTCTGCGAGCAGCTTCGACACCACGGCGGTGGAAGACATCGCGAGGATGCCGCCGAGCGCGATGCCGGCCTCCCAGCGCAGTCCCGCGACGAGCGCGGCGGCGAGAACGAGGGCCATCGTCAGCACGACCTGCGCGAGGCCCAGGCCGAACACCATGCGACGCATGGCGAGGAGCTTCGGCCGGCTGAACTCCAGGCCGATCGAGAACATGAGGAAGACCACGCCGATCTCGGCGAGCAGGCTGATCTCCTCGCGCTCCGCGACCAGACCGAGCGCGTGCGGGCCGAGCACCAGCCCGGTGGCGACGTAGCCCAGCATCGGCGGCAGGCGCAGCGTGCGGCAGGCGACGACCGCCAGCACGCTGCTGGCGAGCAGGACGAGCACCGGCGGCAGGTGGTGGGCGGCGGCTTCCATCGGGAGGGCGCGAAGGTCCTTGGGCTATACTCGTTCCTATGATAAAGGCGGCCGGAACAGCGCAGAAAAGCGTCGAAAAGGGCGCTTCCGCGCTCGATCTGGCGCGCAAGGTGCTGGCGATCGAGGCGGATGCGGTGCGCGCCCTCGTCGACCGTCTCGACGAGCGCTTCGTGCGCGCGCTCGACCTCATCCTGCACCGCAACGGCCGCGTGCTGGTGAGCGGCATGGGAAAGTCCGGCCACATCGCGCGCAAGATCGCCTCGACGCTCGCGAGCACCGGCACCCCGGCGTACTTCGTCCACCCGGCCGAGGCGATGCACGGCGACCTCGGCATGATCGAGAGCGGCGACATCTTCATCGCCATCTCCTACTCCGGCGAGAGCGCGGAGCTGCGCGAGATCCTGCCGCAGGTGAAGCGCCGCGGCGCGAAGCTCATCTCCATCACCGGCAAGCCCGGCTCGACGCTCGCGCTCGAGGCGGACGTGAACCTCGACGCGGCCGTGGCGCAGGAAGCCTGCCCGCACAACCTCGCGCCGACCGCGAGCACCACCGCGGCGCTCGCGCTCGGCGACGCGCTCGCCGTCGCCCTGCTCGACGCCCGCGGCTTCACGGCGGCGGACTTCGCGCGCAGCCATCCCCGCGGCGCGCTGCCGCACCAGGCGGCCTCTTCGCAGGCGCTGCTGCACGTCGATGACGTGATGCGCAAGGGGGCGGACCTGCCGCGCGTCGCGCTCGGCGCCAGCGTGCGCGAAGCGGTGAAGGAGATGACCCGCGGCAAGATGGGCATGACCGCGGTGCTCGACGCCGCCGGCCGCGTCGTCGGCGTGTTCACCGACGGCGACCTGCGGCGCGCGCTGGAGCGCGACGCCAACATCGACGGCCGGCGCATCGACGACGTGATGACCGCGGGCCCGAAGACCATCGGCGGGCGCATGCTCGCCGCGGAGGCGGTGCACCTCATGGAGCAGCACAAGGTGAACCAGGTGCTGGTGGTCGACGCCGAGGACCGCCTCGCCGGCGCGCTCAACATGCACGACCTTTTCCGCGCCAAGGTCGTCTAGCGGCATGCGCTTCGCGTCCCCCGACGCGCCGGAGCGGGCCCGCCGCGTCAAGCTGATGGTTTTCGACGTCGACGGCGTGCTCACGGACGGGCGCCTGTGGTTCGGCCCGCGCGGCGAGGAGCTGAAGGTGTTCCACGCCCTCGACGGCCACGGCGTGCGCATGCTCGCCGACAGCGGCGTGCGCATCGCGCTGCTCTCGGGCCGCCGCTCCGACGCGGTGGCGGCGCGCGCCGCGGAGCTGCGCATCGCGCACGTGCTGCAGG
>DASZQH010000039.1:0-4761 GCA_035549805.1 Burkholderiales bacterium | reverse complement strand
AATGACGCTGCACTCCTTTTAGGGAGCCTGGCCCATCAGCAGACCAGTGCAGCGTCTAGCCGGTATTAGGCGGCTAGAGCGAAACGCTCGTCGTTGGCGTTTGTGTGTTTCCAGACTGGATTTGCGAGGTGATCTGGTCCTCGGCATGCCCTGCGCTGCGTTGATGCCCACGTCGAAACCAGGTCGCCCCCGGTGTTCGTGTGCTGCTCTACCGCAATTCTCCCATAGATGGCGGCGGCTACGCCCGCTTCAAGGCCTTCCACGCGAGCGGAAGGGCCAGCACCGCCATCGCGGTTTTCGCGACGGTCGCGGCGTAGAACGGGGCGATGCCGGCGGCGAACGCCTTTTCCGCGCCCATCAGCGTCGCGAGCCACGCCCAGCCGGCCACCAGGATGACGACGTGCCCGAGCGACATCGCGATCGCGGAGCGCCACCAGCTGCGGTCCCAGCCGCGCTCTGCGAGCCAGCCGCAGAGCGCGGCGCCGGCGACGAAGCCGGCGAGGTAGCCGCCGGTGGGACCGGCCATGTAGGCGAGGCCGATGCCGCGCTCGGGCGTGCCGGAGAAGACGGGCAGGCCGATCGCACCTTCCGCGAGGTAGAGGAGCATCGTGGCGGCGCCGAGCTTCCAGCCGTACGCCGCGCCGAGCACCAGCACGACGAAGGTCTGCAGCGTCATCGGCACGGGCCAGAACGGGATGTGCATCTTCGCCGATAGGGTCATGAGCACCGAGCCTGCGACGGCGAGGGTGATCGCGCGCAGCGCGGGGCTCTCCGAAGGCCAGAGCGTCTGGGCGAGGGTGGGGTGGGCGAGCGTCGTCATGTCAGGACCATCCTTTGAGGACCAGCTTACCGATCATCGTTCCCGATTCAAGCCTGGCGTGCGCCGCGCGCAGGTTCGCCGCGTTGATCGGGGAGAGCGTCTCCTTGAGCGTGCCCTGGAGCTTACCCGAATCGAGCCAGTCGGCCACCTGCCCGAGGAGACGGTGCTGCTCGATCATGTCGGGCGCCTGGAAGCGCGAGCGGGTGAACATGAACTCCCAGGAGAACGTGACGCTCTTGGCGCGCACCACGTCGGAGGCGAGCGGCCTGGCGTTGCCGACGATCGCGACCATGCGGCCGAACGGGGCGATCATCTCGGCCATCGCATCCCAGTAGGCGTCCAGGTCGCCGCTGAAGTTGGCGATATAGTCCACGCCCTTGCGATCCAGCGCCGCGAGCTGGGCGGGAAGCGGCTTGCGGTGATCGACGACGTGGTCGGCGCCGAGCTCGCGGCACCACGCGATGGTCTCCGGACGCGAAGCCGTCGCAATGACCTCCAGCCCGGCGATCTTCGCCAGCTGGATGCCCATCGAGCCCACGCCGCCCGCGCCGCCGATCACGAGGAGCGACTTTCCCGCCTGCACCTTCATCAGGTCGAACAGGCTCTCCCAGGCGGTGATCGCGGTGAGGGGGATGGCGGCGGCCTGCGCGAAATCGAGCGACTTCGGCTTGCGTCCGACGATGCGCTCGTCCACCGCATGCAGCTCGCTGTTCGCGCCGGGGCGCGTCACGTCGCCGGCGTAGTACACGGCGTCGCCGGGCTTGAAGAGCGTGACCTGCGCGCCGACCGCTTCGACGACGCCCGCGGCGTCCCAGCCCAGCACGCGAGGCTTGTCGTCGGCTTTCGACGCGTCCTTGCGGCGCTTGGTGTCGACCGGATTCACGGAGATGGCTTCGACGCGGACCAGCAGGTCGCGCGGTCCCGGCACGGGCTTCGGCAGCTCTATGTCGATCAGCGCCGCGGCGTCGGTGATCGGGAGGGGACGGGTGTGCGCCACTGCTTTCATCGGGCGAGGTGCCTCAGGAGGTCCTCCGGTTGGGAGAGGACGAGGTCGGGGCTCCAGGCCTCCGGCGCGCCGTTGTCGGGGCTGATGTAGCCCCATTCGACCCCGACGGGCCGCATGCCCGCGGCGCGCGCGGCCTGGATGTCCCGCAGGTCGTCGCCGAGATAGAACGACGCCTCGCGCGAGATCTGCAGCTTCTCGGCGGCGAGCAGGAGGGATGCCGGATGCGGCTTGAAATGCGGCGTATCGTCGCCGCCGACGAGGCAGTCGGGGCGCACGCCGAGGTGCGCCGCGATCTGCTCGGCGAAGCGGCGCGCCTTGTTCGTCACGATGCCCCACGGGATGCCGCGCTTCTCCAGCGCGTCGAGCAGCTCGCGCATGCCCGGGAACAGGCAGGTTTCGTTGCACAGCAAAGTTTCGTACGCGCGAAGAAAGCGCTCGCGCAGCGGCGCATAAGCCGAATCTTCCGGCTTCAATGCGAAACCGACGCGCAGCATGCCGCGCGCGCCCATCGAGGCGAACGGGCGCAGGGTCTCGACGTCCAGCGGAGGCATGCCTTCTTCCCCGCGAACGCGGTTGAGGGCAGCGCCCAGGTCGGGAGCGGTGTCGGCGAGCGTGCCGTCGAAGTCGAACAGCACCGCGCTGCGGGGGACGTTCCGGGCGCTACTCACGCACGCAGCGCAGCAGGTAGTTGACGTCGCAGTCGGGGCCGAGGCGGTAGACCTTCGACACCGGGTTGTAGGTCATCCCGATCAACTCTTCGACGCGCAGTCCGGCCTCGCGGCAGAAGCGCGCGAGCTCCGAGGGCTTGATGAAGCGCTCGTAGTCGTGAGTCCCTTTCGGGAGCAGGCCCAGCACGTATTCGGCGCCGACCACGGCGAACAGATACGACTTGGGGTTGCGGTTCAGAGTAGAGAAGAAGACGTGCCCGCCGGGCCGCACGAGCTTCGCGCATGCGGCAACCATCGCGGAGGGATCGGGCACGTGCTCGAGAAGCTCCATGCAGGTGACCACGTCGAAGGCGCTGGCGTGGGTCTCAGCGTAGCTCTCGACGGCAACGCTCTCGTACCGGACCCGCGCGCCGGTTTCGAGCAGATGCAGCTGCGCGACCTTCAGCGCCTTCTCGGAAAGATCGATGCCGGTGACCCGGGCGCCGCGCGCGGCCATGGCCTCGGCGAGAATCCCGCCGCCGCAGCCCACATCGAGCACGGACATGCCGGCGAGGCCGGCATGGCGGTCGATCCACTCGAGGCGCAGTGGATTGATCTCGTGCAGCGGCCGGAACTCGCCCGCCGGATCCCACCAGCGGTGCGCGAGGTCGCTGAATTTCTGCAGCTCGGCCGGGTCCGCGTTCACCGCGCGGATTGTCCCAAAAAAGAAGCCCCGCGAACGCGGGGCTTCTTTCCTCTGCGCGGGCGCAACTCTACCGGGTGGTGCCGGGCGAGCTGGAGCCGGACGTCGCCCCGCCGCTCGACGCGCCGCCGGACGCCGGGGCATCCCCCGCCACCTGGCGATGACCGAGCACCTCGATCTCCACGCGCCGGTCGGGCTGGAGGCAGGACACGAGCTTCTGGTTGCTGGCGCGTTCCGGGCCCATCTTCGCGCACTGGGCGACGGGCTCGCTCTCGCCGCGCCCATCCGCCTGCACGCGCTGCGGGTCGACGCCTTTCTGCACCAGGTATTCCTTCACCGCGTCGGCGCGGCGCTGCGAGAGTTCCTGGTTGTACTGCTCGGAGGCGATGCGGTCCGCGTGGCCGATGGCGACGATGCGGTCCACCTCCGCCCCCTGCATGGTCTGCGCGAGCTCATCGAGCTTCTCGTGCGCGCCCGGGCGCAGCTGCGCCTTGTTGAACTCGAACAGGACGTCGGTCGACAGCGTGATGCGCTGGAGTACGGGCGGGGCTGCCGGCGCCGCGATCGGCGCAGGGGCCGGTGCGGGCGGCTCGGCGCGCACCACCGGCACCGGAGCCGCCTGGGCGCGGGCGACCGCGTGGCAGGGGGCCGCGGCCATGCCGGGGGTCCAGTCGCCGACCCGCCAGCAGTTGCCGAATCCATCGGTGACGGGAATGGCATCGCCGACCGAGGTCACGTACCCAGGGACGGCACCCGCGGCACCGGCCGCCAGGGCGAGCGACACGGCGACGGCGGTGCGACTCCAGGGGGACAACATCTGCTTCCTCATGCTGAGCTCCTTTCGGGAAGGCGTGAAAAAAGTGCCGGCCCGGAGCGCATGCGCCGGACGGCCTGCGCCGTATGGAGCAATCAGCGTGCCCTGAAAAGCAGAAGCCCCGCCGAGGCGGGGCTTCCGAGGTACTGCCGAGGCGGGGGAGGCTAGCTCCGGCGCGTGCCGATGACTTCGATCTCGACGCGACGGTTCTTGGCGCGGCCTTCCTTCGTCTTGTTGCTCGCGATCGGCTGGCGCTTGCCCTTGCCTTCGGTATAGACGCGGTTCGGCTCGACGCCCTTCGACACCAGGTACGCCTTCACCGACTCGGCGCGACGCACCGACAGCTTGTCGTTGTAGGCGTGCGAGCCGATCTCGTCGGCGTGGCCGATGGCGATCACGACCTCGAGGTTGATGCTCTTCACCTTGTTGGCGAGGTCATCGAGCTTCGCGCGGCCTTCCGGCTTGAGCGTCGCCTTGTCGAAGTCGAACGTCACGTCGGCCGCGAACGTCACTTTCTCCGCAACCGGTTTCGGCGCGGGCTTCGGCGCCGCCTTCTTGGGCTCGGGAGCCGGCGCGGGCTTCGGCGGCGGCGGCGGCGGGGGCGTCTGCGGCGCGGGCGCCGGCGCGGGCTTCGGGGCTTCTTGCGTGGCACATCCGGCTGCGAAGACAGCCGCGAGCAACAGAATCCAGACGTTCTTCGACATTGACTCCCCCTGCGTTCTTTTCGTGGGTGAAAACCGCTTACGTATCAAGAGTCTGCGTGACTCCTCA
>DASZQH010000038.1:0-4787 GCA_035549805.1 Burkholderiales bacterium | reverse complement strand
AGTCGAGCGACTGGCCGGGCTGCTGCAGGCCGGGGGCGCGCTCCTGGCGCAGCATGGCGCGGAACTCCGCCTGCACGCGCGGCTTGTCCTCCGGGTGCATGCGGTCGAAGAAGTTCGGCCAGTCCTTCGTGTCCGCGTCGGGCGGGTAGCCGAGCATCTCCTTGAAGCGCTCCGAGTAGATCACTTCGTTCTTCACCGCGTCCCAGTCGGTGAAGCCGGCCTTGGTGGCGTGCACCAGCAGGCCGAGGCGGTCGCGCTCGATCTCGAGCTCGCGCTCCTGCGCCGCGGCGCGGCGCTGCTGGCGCTCGGCGAGGAACGAGAACACGTTGGCGAACGCGACGGTGAGCAGGAGCGTCGCGGCGATGCGCAGCGCGATCGGCGGGCCGAAGGTCGCCCAGGCGAACGGCACCGCCATCGCGACCACCACCGCGTTGAAGAGGTTCGCCGCGCCGCGCCCGAGGACGAAGTGGAACAGCAGCATCGCCGGGTAGCACCAGAAGAGGCCGAGCTCGGCCTGCTGGCGCATCGCGAACCCGAGCACGCCCAGCGCCGGGACGAAGATCACCCACGCCGGCACGATGCGCCGCCCGAGGTGCACGGCGAGGCCGTGGACGAGGAACCAGAGCGCGAGGCCCGTCGTCACCCCGCCGAGCAGGAACCGGCCCTGCACGAGGTGGTGGAGAGAGAACGGCAGCAGGAACACCCCGCCGATGAGCGCGAGCACCGCGTCGCGCTCCACGCGCGCCGCGAGGCCGGCGAGCCAGCGCGTCGCCTTCCCGCTCATCGCTCCAGGATCGCGGTCACGCCCTGCCCGCCCGCGGCGCAGACGGAGATCAGGCCGCGCCCGGAGCCGCGCTCGGCGAGCTGCTTCGCCAGCGTCGCCACCACGCGCGCGCCGGTCGCGGCGAACGGGTGGCCGATGGCGACGCTCGATCCTCTGGGATTGATCTTTGAAGAAGAAACAGCGCCAAGAGCTGAACGGCCAAGGCGCCGCTGGCACCACGCCTCGGTTTCCCAGGCCTTCAGCGTGCACAGCACCTGGCCGGCGAACGCCTCGTGGATCTCGTAGATGTCGAAGTCCTGGAGCTTCAGGCGCGCGCGCTCGAGCATGCGCGGCACCGCGTACGCCGGCGCCATGAGCATCCCCTCCTTCGGGCCCGCCATGCCGGTGAAGTCCACCGCCGCCGACTCCGAGAACGTCAGGTAGCACTGCACCGGGATCCCGCGCGCCTTCGCCCACTCTTCCGACGCCAGCAGCACGCACGCCGCGCCGTCGGTGAGCGGCGAGCTGTTCCCCGCCGTCAGCGTTCCTTTTTCGCTTCTATCGAACGCGGTCTTCAGCGCGCCGAGCTTCTCCAGGCTCGTCTCCGCTCGGACGTTGTTGTCCTTCTCCAGGCCGTTGAACGGCGCGACGAGATCGCGGAAGAAGCCCGCCTGCCACGCGGCAGCGGCGTTCTTGTGGCTCGCGAGCGCGAGCTCGTCTTGTTCCCTTCTGGAGATGCCCCACTCCTTCACCATCTCCTCGCAGTGCTGGCCCATCGACAGGCCCGTGCGCGGCTCACCGACGCTCGGCGGCTGGGGTTTCAAGTACTTGAACCTGAAGTCGCTCCAGGCGCTCATCCGTTCGCCGAACGTCCGTGCCCGCGCCGTTCTGAGAAGAATTCTCTGTAAGCCTCTTGCGATGCCGAGCGGCACGTCGCTCGAGCTGTCGACGCCGCCGCCGATGGCGCAGTCGATCTCGCCCAAGGCGATGCGGTGGCCGAGCTGCGCGATCGCCGAGAGGCTGGTGCCGCAGGCGCGCTGCAGGTCGTAGGCCGGGGTCTCCGGGTGCAGGCCGCTGCCGAGGGTGGACTCGCGGGCAAGGTTCCAGTCGCGCGAGTGCTTGATGACGGCGCCGGCGGCGACCTCGCCCAGCCGCTCGCCTTTCAAGGAATACTTGTCGACGAGATTCCTGAGAGCGGCCGTCAGCATGTCCTGGTTGCTGCAGGCCGCGTAGGCGGACCACTGGCGGGCGAACGGGATGCGGCTGCCGCCCAGGATGGCGACGCGGCGGACGGTGGAGTTCATATGGGCCCCCTCTTGCGGTCGTATAGTACGGCGTATGGACGAGACCTTGCTCCTTGCCCGGGCGCAGTTCGGGCTGAACATCTCGTTCCACATCCTGTTCCCGAGCATCACCATCGGGCTGGGCTGGCTGCTGTTCTTCTTCCGCCTGCGCTGTGAGCGCACGAAGAATGCGGAAGAAAAGCAGGCCTGGCTGCGCACCTACAAGCTGTGGGTCAAGGTGTTCGCGCTGTCCTTCGCGATGGGCGTGGTGTCGGGCGTGGTGATGAGCTTCCAGTTCGGCACCAACTGGCCGGGCTACATGAACAAGGTCGGCAACATCGCCGGGCCGCTCCTCGCCTACGAGGTGCTGACCGCGTTCTTCCTCGAGGCCACCTTCCTCGGCATCATGCTCTTCGGCATGAACCGCGTGCCGGGCTGGATGCACGTGGCCTCCACGCTCATCGTCGCCGTCGGCACCACCATCTCGGCGTTCTGGATCCTCGCGCTCAACTCGTGGATGCAGACCCCGGCCGGCCACGTGATGGACGGCGAGGCGATCATCGCCGGCGACTGGTGGCAGGTGATCTTCAACCCGTCGTTCCCCTACCGGCTCGCGCACATGCTGCTCGCGAGCGGCATCACCGCCCTCTTCCTCGTCGCCGGGCTCTCGGCGTGGCGCCTGCTCAAGGCGCCGGAGGATCCGGGCGCGCGCAAGACGCTGGGCTTCGCGGTCAAGCTCGCCGCGGTGCTGGTGCCGCTCCAGGTCGTCGTCGGCGACCTGCACGGCCTGAACACCCTCGAGCACCAGCCGGCGAAGATCGCCGCGATCGAGGCGCTCTGGAAGACCGAGCGCGGCGCCGCGCTCACGCTGATCGGCGTCCCGAACGAGGAAACGCGCCGCAACGACTACGCGATCGAGGTGCCGAAGCTCCTCTCGTTCGTGCTGAAGCACGACTTCGACGCCGAGATCCGCGGCCTCGAGGACTTCGAGCCCGACCGCCCGCCGGTGGCGCCCGTGTTCTTCGCCTTCCGCATCATGGTGGGCACGGGAATGCTGATGCTCCTTTTCGCCTTTTCGGGCGTCTATTTCCTGAGAAAGGAGAAGAGCCCTCCCCGCTGGCTGCTCTGGGGCTTCGCCGGGATGACGTTCTCGGGCTGGGTCGCGACCCTCGCCGGCTGGTACGTGACCGAGATCGGCCGCCAGCCGTGGCTCGTCACCGGCATCCTGCGCACCGAGGAGGCGGTCGGCGACATCTCCGGCGCGCAGCTCGGCGCGAGCCTCACCGCCTACGTGCTGACGTACTCGGCTCTGCTCCTGTCTTACGTCATCGTCCTTACCCACATGGCCGGGAAGGGCGAGGCCAGGGATGTCATGAAGGGCGACGTGAAGTGAGCGCCGACGTTCTTCCGCTGATCTTCACGATGCTGATGGGCATCGCGCTGCTCGCGTACGTGGTGCTCGACGGCTACGACCTCGGCGTCGGCATGCTGATGGCAGGCGCGGACGAGGAGGAGCAGCAGGTGATGGTGAACTCGATCGGCCCGTTCTGGGACGCGAACGAGACCTGGCTCGTGCTCGGCATCGGCCTGCTGCTCGTGGCGTTCCCGCAGGCGCACGGCATCGTCCTCGGCGAGCTCTACCTGCCGGTGGCGGCGATGCTGGTCGGCCTCATGCTGCGCGGCGTGGCGTTCGAGCTGCGCGTGAAGGCCGAGGGCTGGCACCGCGACCTCTGGAACTGGCTCTTCTGGGCGGGCTCGTTCCTCGCCTCGTTCGCGCAGGGGCTGATGCTCGGGCGCTACATCACCGGCTTCCAGGGCGGCCCCGGCTACTGGCTGTTCGCGATCGTCACCGGCGCGGCGGTGTGCGGCGGCTACGTGCTGCTCGGCGCGACCTGGCTCGTGTGGAAGACCGAAGGCGCGCTGCAGAAGAAGGCGATCGCCTGGGCGAAGTGGGGTCTCCTCT
Organism: Burkholderiales bacterium; assembly: GCA_035549805.1. Taxonomy (GTDB): domain Bacteria; phylum Pseudomonadota; class Gammaproteobacteria; order Burkholderiales; family SG8-39; genus SCGC-AG-212-J23. The sequence continues at coordinate 778 of DASZQH010000038.1, read as the reverse complement.
GGGTGGCGCTCGGCGTCGCGCTGGTCTCCCTCGGCACGCCGCTTGCGAGCGCCACGGTGCGCGAGAAGTGGTTCTCGTTCCCTCTCTTCGTATTCCTGTCGCCGTTGCCGCTCGCGACGCTGGCCTGCGGCGTCCTGCTCCTCAGGAACCTGGGGAGGAGCGATACCAGGCCCTTCCTGTATGCCATCGGCATCTACGTCCTGGCCTTCGCCGGCCTCGCGTACAGCCTCTTCCCCTACGTCGTGATGGACCGGCTGACGATCTGGGACGCGGCGGCCCACCCGAGCGCGCTGACGTTCATCCTGGTCGGCACGGCCATGGTGCTGCCGTTCATCGTGGGCTACACTTTTTTCGTCTACAAGGTATTCGGCGGCAAGGCCAAAGGAGGAGACCTGTATGGAAGCTAGCAGACGCGATCTCATGAAGGCGGCCGCGGCGGCGGGCGTGCTGTCCGCGATGCCGTTCCGCAACGTGTGGGCGCAGGCCCCGGCGGGCACCATCGACTCGGACTTCATCAAGAAGGAGAAGGCCGCGGCGATGCAGTGGCACTCGGAGCGCCCGCTCACCGGCAGCGTCCCGGCGCACGAGCACGACTTCGACGTCACGCCGAGCGAGCGCATGTTCGTGCGCAACAACCTGCTCACCCCGAGCCTCGACCTCGAAAGCCACCGCCTCACCATCAAGGGCCTGGTCGACAAGGAGCTCAGCTTCTCGGTGCGCGAGCTGGCGAAGGCGTTCCCCACCGTCACGCTGCAGGGCATGCTCGAGTGCGCCGGCT
>DASZQH010000037.1:0-4734 GCA_035549805.1 Burkholderiales bacterium | reverse complement strand
CCGCCGCGGTGCTCGCCGGGATCCCGCTCGGCGTGGTCGCGGCGAAGTGGCGTCCGGCCGCCCAGCCGGTGCTCATCGTCACCGGCCTCGTGCAGACCATTCCGGCGCTCGCGCTCCTCGCTTTCCTCATCCCGGCCACGGGCACGATCGGCGCGTGGCCCGCGCTGATCGCGCTCTTCCTCTACGCCCTGCTGCCGATCACGCGCAACACGCACGCCGGCCTCGAGCAGGTGCCGGCCGGCCTGCGCCAGGCCGGGACCGCGCTCGGCCTGACGCGCGGCCTCGTGCTCGCCCGCGTCGAGCTGCCGCTCGCGGCGCCGACCATCCTCGCCGGGATCAAGACCTCGGCGATCGTCAACGTGGGCACCGCCACCATCGCCGCGTTCATCGGCGCCGGGGGGTTCGGCGAGCGCATCTCGCAGGGCCTCGCCCTCAACGACGGCACCGTTCTTCTCGCCGGCGCCGTGCCGGCCGCGGCCCTCGCGCTCCTGGTCCACGCGCTGTTCGAGCTGGCCGAGCGCGCCCTATCGAAGAGATAAGCAAATCCAAACGAGGCCGCGCGGGCCCCTGTCGTATCATTCCCGCCGCGAAGTCACCGTCAGGAGTGCCATGTCCCAGCTCATAGGCGTCCCCCGCGAGACCGCGGCGGACGAGAAGCGCGTCGCCACCGTTCCCGAGGTCGTGGAGAAGCTGGTCAAGCTCGGCTTCCGCGTCGCGGTGCAGTCCGGGGCCGGGGACGCGGCGAACTTCCCCGACGAGACCTATCGTGCCGCGGGCGCCGAGATCGTGGCGGACGCGGCGCAGCTCTGGGCCCGGGCCGACGTCGTGTTCAAGGTGCGCGTCCCGAGCGCCGGCGAGGTGGGCCTGATGCACGAGGGCCAGACCCTGATCGGCTTCGTCTGGCCGGCGCAGAACCCCGACCTGATGCAGCAGCTCGCGGCGCGCAAGGTCACCGTGCTTGCCATCGACTCGCTGCCGCGCATGCTGAGCCGCGCGCAGAAGATGGACGCGCTGACCTCCATGGCCGGCATCACCGGCTATCGCGCGGTGATCGAGGCGGCGTACGCGTTCGGCCGCTTCCTCACCGGGCAGGTCACGGCCGCGGGCAAGATCCCGCCCGCCAAGGTGTTCATCGCCGGCGCCGGCGTGGCCGGCCTCGCCGCGATCGGCACCGCCGTCGGCATGGGCGCCATCGTGCGCGCCAACGACACGCGCGCCGAAGTCGCCGACCAGGTGGCGTCGATGGGCGGCGAGTTCGTCAAGGTGGACTACGAGGAAGAAGGCTCCGGCGGCGGCGGCTACGCCAAGGTGATGAGCGAAGGCTTCCAGGCCGCCCAGCGCGAGATGTACGCGAAGCAGGCGCGCGAGGTGGACATCATCATCACCACCGCCCTGATCCCGGGCAAGCCGGCACCGCGGCTCATCACCGCGGAGATGGTCCGCTCGATGAAGCCGGGCAGCGTGATCGTCGATCTCGCGGCCGAGCAGGGGGGCAACTGCGAGCTCACCGAGCCCGGCAAGGCGGTGGTGAAGCACGGGGTGACGATCGTCGGCTACACGGACCTGCCGAGCCGGCTGGCGAAGCAGTCGTCCACGCTCTACGCGAACAACCTCTTCCGGCTCGCCGAAGAGCTCTGCAAGGCCAAGGACGGCGTCATCAACGTCAACATGGAAGACGACGCCATCCGCGGCCTCACGGTCATCAAGGACGGCAGCATCACCTGGCCGCCGCCGCCCCTCAAGTTGCCCGCGCCGCCGCCCAAGGTTTCTTCCCAGGTGAAAACCACACCGGCCGCAAAAGCGCATGGACACGGCGCGAGCGAGCCGATGCCGGCGCGCTCGCTCGCGATCCTGTTCGCGATCGGCGCGCTGGTGTTCCTCTTCATCGGCAACAACGCGCCGCCCGCGTTTCTCGGTCACCTGACCGTGTTCGTGCTGGCCTGCTTCGTCGGGTACATGGTGGTGTGGAACGTCACGCCGGCGCTCCACACGCCGCTCATGAGCGTGACCAATGCGATCAGCAGCATCATCGCCATCGGCGCGCTGGTGCAGGTCGCGCCGCCGCTGGAGCCGTTCGGGCCCGACCGGCCTGCCGGCTGGATTCTCGGCCTCGCGCTCGTGGCGATCGCGCTGACCACGGTCAACATGTTCGGCGGCTTCGCCGTCACGCAGCGCATGCTGCAGATGTTCCGGAAATAGGGGACGGACGATGACCCCCTCCCTTTCCACCGTCGCCTACCTCGGCGCCGCCATCCTCTTCATACTCAGCCTGGGCGGCCTGTCCAATCCGGAAACGTCGCGGCGCGGCAACCTGTACGGCATGGTCGGCATGGCGATCGCCGTGCTCGCCACGCTCCTCGGCCCGCAGGTCGAGCCGAAGGGCGTCGCCTGGATCGTCGGCGCGATGGCGGTCGGCGGCGCGATCGGCCTGTACGCGGCGCGCGTCGTGAAGATGACGCAGATGCCCGAGCTCGTCGCCCTCATGCACAGCCTCGTCGGCCTCGCCGCGGTGCTGGTGGGCTTCGCCAACTACATCGATCCCGCGGCCACCGGCCACTACAAGGGCGTGGAGAAGACGATCCATGAAGCCGAGATCTACATCGGCATCCTGATCGGCGCGGTCACCTTCTCCGGCTCGATCATCGCCTTCGGCAAGCTGTCGGCGAAGATCGGCGGCAAGCCGATGCTGCTTCCCGGCCGCCACTGGATCAACCTCGCGGGGCTGCTCCTCGTGCTCTGGCTCGGCACGCGCTTCGTCGGCGCGCCGTCGGTGGAGAGCGGCATGCTGCCGCTCCTGCTCATGACGGCGATCGCGCTCCTCTTCGGCATCCACATGGTCATGGCGATCGGCGGCGCCGACATGCCGGTGGTGGTGTCGATGCTGAACAGCTACTCGGGCTGGGCCGCGGCGGCCACCGGCTTCATGCTCAGCAACGACCTGCTCATCGTCACCGGCGCGCTGGTCGGCTCCTCCGGCGCGATCCTCTCGTACATCATGTGCCGCGCGATGAACCGCAACTTCGTCAGCGTCATCGCCGGGGGCTTCGGCACCGGCGGCGGGACGCCCGCGCCGGCCGGCGCCGCGGCGCCGGCAGGGGAGGTGGTGGCGGTGAGCGCGGCCGAGACCGCGGCGCTGCTGCGCGAGGCGAAGAACGTGATCATCGTGCCGGGCTACGGCATGGCGGTGGCGCAGGCGCAGCACACGGTGTTCGAGATCACGAAGCTCCTGCGCGACAGGGGCGTCAACGTGCGCTTCGGCATCCACCCGGTCGCCGGCCGGATGCCCGGCCACATGAACGTGCTCCTCGCCGAAGCCAAGGTGCCCTACGACATCGTGCTCGAGATGGACGAGATCAACGACGACTTCCCGGACACCGACGTGGCGATGGTGATCGGCGCGAACGACATCGTGAACCCGGCCGCGCAGGAGGATCCGGCGAGCCCGATCGCCGGCATGCCGGTGCTCGAGGTGTGGAAGGGCAGGACCTCCATCGTGATGAAGCGCAGCATGGCTTCCGGCTATGCCGGCGTCGACAATCCGCTCTTCTACAAGGACAACAACCGGATGCTGTTCGGCGACGCGAAGAAGATGCTGGACGAGGTGCTGGCGGCGCTCAGGGCCTGAGCTCAGGCGTCGAAGTAGCCCAGCTCGCGGAAGCGCAGGTAGAGGACCCGGCACACCCAGGCATCGGTGGCGGCGTAGAGCAGCTGCTGCGGCGACAGGCGCGGCGCCGCCCAGTTCGTCGTCTTCGCGCCTTTCGGCACCCGGATTCCCAGCAGCAGCGCCGCGAGGTTGCGCACGCCTGTCTGCCGGAAGCCGTGGCGCTTCGCCGTGATGCCCAGGTCGAGCACCGCCGCCTCGGCGAACGGGAACAGCTTCTGCAGGCCTTTCAGGTCGTCCGCCACCGAGACCCCCGCCTTCACCACGCCGGGATCCTCGAGGAGGCGGCGCAACGCGGCGGCGCAATCGAAGCGCTGCGGCTGGAACACGAAGACGCAGTCGGCCGTGGCGAGCTGGAACACGCTCGGCAGGTAGCTCTCGCCGGGCCGGAAGGCCGGGCGCGTCTCGGTGTCGAAGCCGACCACGCGGCTCGCCGCCGCCGACGCGAGGGCCCGCTCCATCGCCGCGCCGTCGTCGACGACGACGATCTCGCCTTCGAAGCGGAGCACGGGGAGGGTGTTGACCTCGTCCTTGCTGATCTCGCGGCGCGGGGCGTCCATGGGCTAATCTTTGCACATGGCGCTCGATGCCGAGGTCCTGGACGCCTATCGGAAGGCCGATTACGTCGTGTTCGGCGAGCCGCCGCTGGTGCTGCGCATCGGCGAGCCCAACCGGCGCCTCGACGGCATGCTGGAGGCGGCGAGCCGCGAGACCGCGGCGTTCGTCACGGCGTGCAACGCCCGCGGAGAGCGGCGCAGCGACGCCGATAACCAGGCCGCGCAGGTGCGCCTGGAGCGCGCCCTGGAAGAGAAGCCCTACGGCTGCTATCCGGGCGAGGGGCGCGATCCCGAAGGGCGCTGGCCGGCCGAGCCGAGCCTGCTCGTGGTCGGGATCCCCCAGGCGGAGGCCGAGGCGCTGGGCCGCGCTTTCGGGCAGAACGCGATCGTCTTTCTCGAGCGCGGCAAGGTGCCGCGCCTCCTCGTGCTCGCTTGACGTGAGGCTGGTGCTCGACACGAACGTGTGGCTGGACGTGCTCGTCTTCGACGACCCGGCGGCGCGCCCGCTGCGCGCGG
>DASZQH010000036.1:0-4926 GCA_035549805.1 Burkholderiales bacterium | reverse complement strand
GATCTTGTAGTCGCCCTCGTCGGTGCCGGGGCGGAACTTGATTTCCTTGACCTGGATCTGCTTCTGCTTGAGCTTCGCCTCGTGCGCCTTCTTCTGCTCGCGGTAGCGGAACTTGCCGTAGTCCATCAGCTTGCAGACCGGGGGCACCGCGAGCGGCGCGATCTCCACCAGGTCCACGTTCTGCTCTTCGGCCAACCGCAGTGCCTCTGCGATCGGCTGGATGCCCAGCTGATCTCCGTTGTCTGCGACTAGGCGCACCTGCGGGGCGGTGATCTCCCGGTTGATGCGTTGCGATCTTTCGAGTGCGATGAGTGAAAAGCTCCACGGCTCGTGAATAAAACGGCCGTGCTTACTGCGCTTTCGCCCCGAGCCGCATTTCGGACTCGAGGCGGGCGACGAAGGCGTCGAGGCCCATCGCCCCGAGATCTTCGCCGCTGCGCGTGCGCACGGCCACCGTGTTCGCCTGCATTTCCTTGTCCCCCACCACGACCTGATAGGGCAGTTTCTGCAGGCTATGTTCGCGGATCTTATAGGAAATCTTCTCGTTCCGCAAATCGAGAATCGATCTAAAGCCTTGATTCGCGAGACGATTGTGTACTTCGCGCGCATAGTCCGCCTGGCGGTCGGTGATGCCCATGACCACCATCTGCACCGGCGCGAGCCAGACCGGGAACGCGCCGGCGTAGTGCTCGATGAGAATGCCGATGAAGCGCTCCATGGAGCCGACGATGGCGCGATGGAGCATCACCGGCGTGTGGCGCGCGTTGTCCTCGCCGACGTACTCCGCGCCGAGACGTCCCGGCATGCTAAAGTCGACCTGCATCGTCCCGCATTGCCAGACCCGGCCGATGCCGTCCTTGAGCGAATATTCGATCTTCGGGCCGTAGAAGGCGCCCTCGCCGGCGGCGATGGAAAACTGCAGGCCGCTCCTCTCGAGCGAGGATTTCAGCGCCGCCTCCGCCTTGTCCCAGGACTCCTCCGAGCCGATGCGCGCTTTCGGCCGCGTCGCCACCTTGTAGATGATGTCGGTGAAGCCGAAGTCGCCGTACACCCGCTGCAGCAGCGCGGTGAACGCCTCGCACTCGGCGAGGATCTGGTCCTCGGTGCAGAAGATGTGGCCGTCGTCCTGCACGAAGCCGCGCACCCGCATCAGGCCGTGCAGGGCGCCGGAGGGCTCGTTGCGATGGCACGAGCCGAACTCACCGTAGCGCAGGGGCAGGTCGCGGTAGCTCCGCAAGCCCTTGTTGAAGATCAGGAGATGTCCCGGGCAGTTCATCGGCTTTACCGCGTAGTCGCGGTTCTCCGACGACGTGGTGAACATGTTGTCGCGGAAGTTTTCCCAATGCCCCGTCTTCTCCCACAGGGAGCGATCGAGGATCTGCGGGCCGCGCACCTCCTGGTAGCCGTTGTCCCGGTAGACGCGGCGCATGTACTGCTCGACCTGCTGCCACAGCGCCCAGCCTTTCGGGTGCCAGAAGACGAGCCCGGGCGCTTCCTCCTGCATGTGGAAGAGGTCGAGCTGCGTGCCGAGGCGGCGGTGGTCGCGCTTCTCCGCCTCCTCGAGCATCCTCAGGTAGGCGTCCTGCTCCTCTTTCGTGGCCCAGGCGGTGCCGTATATGCGCTGGAGCATCTCGTTTTTCGAATCGCCGCGCCAGTAGGCGCCCGCGACGCGCATCAGCTTGAAGACCTTCAGCTTGCCGGTCGAGGGCACGTGCGGACCGCGGCACAGGTCGATCCAGTTGCCCTGGCCGTAGAGCGAGATCGACTCGCCCGCCGGAATCGCGGCAATGATCTCGGCCTTGTACTTCTCGCCGATCGATTCGAAGAACCTCACCGCCTCGTCGCGCGACATCACCTTGCGATGAACCGGGAGATCCGCCTTTACGATCTCGCCCATTTTCTTCTCTATCGAACTCAGATCTTCCGGAGTGAACGGGCGCTTGTAGGCGAAGTCGTAGTAGAAGCCGTTCTCGATCACCGGGCCGATGGTGACCTGGGCGCCGGGAAACAGCTCCTGCACCGCCTGCGCCATCAGGTGCGACGTCGAGTGGCGCAGGATGTCGAGGCCTTCCGGGCTCTTCGGCGTGATGATGGCGACTTCGGCGTCGGATTCGATGCGGTGGCTCGTATCGACGAGCCTGCCGTCGACCCTGCCCGCGAGCGCCGCCTTGGCAAGCCCGGGGCCGATCGACTGCGCGACCTCGGCGACGGTCACGGGCGCGGGAAAGGACTTGACCGCGCCGTCGGGCAGGCGAATGTTGGGCATGGCGGCGACTTTTACTCGGCTTCCAGGGAATTGGTAGGCGCGATTGGACTCGAACCAACGACCCCCACCATGTCAAGGTGGTGCTCTAACCAGCTGAGCTACGCGCCTGCTGAAACAAGGGGCGAATTTTATACTAGGCCATGGACCTGATTCTCTGGCGCCACGCCGAGGCGGAAGACGGCAGACCGGACCTGCAGCGCGAGCTCACCGCGAAGGGCCGCAAGCAGGCGCAACGTGTGGCCGAGTGGCTGCAGCAGCGCCTGCCCGACAGCTACGTGCTCGTCTCCAGCCCGGCCGCGCGCGCCCAGCAGACCGCCGAAGCGCTCGGCCGGCGGTTTCGCACCGAGCCGTCGATCGCGCCCGGCGCCTCCGTCGCGGCGCTCCTCGCGGCGGCCCAGTGGCCCGACCACAAGGGGGCCGTCATCCTCGTCGGGCACCAGCCGGACCTCGGGCGCGCCGCGGCGCATCTCGTCGCCGGGCATGCGCAGGGCTGGAGCCTCAAGAAGGGCGGCTTGTGGTGGCTGTCGAACCGCGTGCGCGACGAGGAAGACCAGGTCGTGGTCCGCGCCGTGATCTCACCGGACTTGCTTTAGAACCGAAACCTTCTTGTCGGTGAGGCCGCTGACGGTCAGGCGCATGCCGACGGTTTTCCAGTGATCGCCTTCCGATTCCAGCGCGGCCGCCGAAAGCGGGTTCTCGTCGAGCCACGACTGCGGCAGGTCGATCGCGAAGCCGCCCGCGTCCGCCGCGACGCGCAGGAACGGCAGCCTGAGGTCGCTGCGCGGGCGCAGGATGAGCGCCGCGGTGCGCAGCGCGAACACGAGCTTCCAGTCCGCGCCTTCCAGGCCGGCGTCCTGGATCTTGCCGAGCTTGCCGCGGTGGGCGAGGACGATGCGCGCGAGGCGCGCCTGCTCCATGCGCGAGAAGCCAGGCATGTCCGCGTGGGCGAGCACGTACGCCGAATGCTTGTGGTACTGCGCGTGCTCGATCGACAGCCCGACTTCCGCGAGCCGCGCCGCCCACTCGAGCATGGTCCGGTCTGGATCCTCGTCGCGGTCGGCGCCCGGGGCGAGCGCGTCGTAGATGGTGAGCGCGAGGGCGCGCACGCGCTCGGCCTGGGCGGCGTCGATGTGGTAGCGGCGCACGAACTGCGCCACCGTCACCTGCCGCATGTCGCGGCGCTCGACGCGCCCGAGCAGGTCGTAGAGCACGCCGTGGCGCAGCGCGCCGTCGGACACCTTCATCTCATCGAGGCCGAGCTCGTCGAACACCGCGACCATGATCGCGAGCCCGCCCGGCAGGACGGGCGCGCGGTTCGGGCGCAGGCCGGCGATGCGATCCGGCTCCGCGCGCTCCACCTTGATGAGCAGCGCGCGCAGCCGCTCGAGGCCTTCGCGCGTCAGGCCCTCCGGGGCGAAGCCGTTCTCGCGCAGCAGGTTCTCCAGCGAGCGCGCGGTGCCTGAGGACCCGACCGCCTCCGCCCATCCCTCCTCGCGGTACGCGTGCACGATGCCCGCGAGCTCCTGGCGCGCGGCCGTTTCCGCAGCCTTCATGCGCGCCTTGTCGACCTTGCCGTCGGGGAAGTAGCGCAGGCTGTAGCTCACGCAACCCATGTAGAGCGACTCCGTCAGCTTCGGCTCGAGCCCGGTGCCGATGATGAACTCGGTCGAGCCGCCGCCGACGTCGACCACGAGGCGGCGCTCCGACGACACCGGCATCGAGTGCGCGACGCCGAGATAGATGAGGCGCGCTTCCTCCCGCCCCGAGATGATCTCGATCGGGAAGCCCAGCACCTGGCGCGCCTCGCGCAGGAACTGCGGCGCGTTCTTCGCCACCCGCAGCGCATTCGTGCCCACCACGCGCACCGCATTGCGCCGGAAGCCGCGCAGGCGCTCGGCGAACTTCGCCAGCGCCTCGAGCGCCTTTGCCTGCGTCGCGCGATCGATGCGCTTCTCCGCCGTGAGGCCGCCGCCGAGGCGCACCACTTCGCGCACCGAATCGAGCGGGTAGATCTGCCCGTCGACCACCCGGCCGATCTGCAGGTGGAAGCTGTTGGAGCCGAGGTCGACCGCTGCGAGGGTTTCGTGCTTCGCCATGAGCCGATTGTTGCAGTTTTATTGCATTTTTCCGAGGGAACGCCCCGATAAAATACGCCTTCCCGTGAACCGCCGTATCCCCCCGCCGGCGCAGTTCCTGAACCGCGAGCTCGAGATGCTCGAGTTCAACCGCCGCGTGCTCGCGCAGGCCGCGGACGATTCGGTGCCGCTGCTCGAGCGGCTGCGCTTCATCACCATCGTCTCGTCGAACCTGGACGAGTTCTTCGAGATCCGCGTCGCCGGGCTGAAGGAACAGATCAAGCTCGGCCTGCCGGAGCCCGGCCCCGACGGGCGCGGGCCGGCCGACGTGTTCGCCGCGGTGAGCCGCGGCGCGCACGAGCTCGTCGCCGAGCAGTACAACCTCCTGAACAAGGTGGTGCTGCCCGCGCTCGCCGGCGAAGGCATCGTGTTCCCGAAGCGCGAGGAATGGACCCCGGCGCAGAAGCAGTGGATCCGCGACTACTTCTTCCGCGAGCTGCTGCCGGTGCTCACCCCCATCGGCCTCGACCCGGCGCACCCGTTCCCGCGCGTGTTCAACAAGAGCCTGAACTTCGCCGTCGAGCT
>DASZQH010000035.1:0-4834 GCA_035549805.1 Burkholderiales bacterium | reverse complement strand
CGAAGAGCGGCGGAGCCTTGGGCTTGAAAAGGTCGAACTGCATTTATTTTCCCTTTGTGTATCGGCTCTTAGGCGCGATACGTAGAATTGGCGTTAAATCCTAGCAACAACCCTAGCGACTGTCTAGTTAATCCTCCACGGAGAGGCGGCGGGTATCATGCTACCGTCCGCAGCCTCCCGCAATATCGCGCCCCGCCCGAGGTCCAACTCCCTTGATGTGGCTCCGTTTTCTGGCTTTTCCCTTTGCGTTGCTGGCCGGGCTTGTCGTGGCCGGGGTGCTGATCGTCGGGCTGATCGTCGCGCTGGCGTTCCCCAACCTGCCTTCGCTCCAGGCATTGACCGAGTACCAGCCCAAAGTCCCGCTGCGGATTTACACGGCAGAAGGGACCCTGATGGGGGAATTCGGCGAGGAACGGCGGGCTGTGGTTTCCATCGCCGAGGTCCCCGCCCAGCTCAAGAACGCGATCATCGCCGCGGAGGACGAGCGGTTCTATCAGCATGCCGGAATCGACTACCTCGGCGTGCTGCGTGCCGCGTACGCGAACCTGGTGGCGGGGGGGCGCCGGCAGGGAGCCAGCACGATCACCATGCAGGTCGCGCGCAACTTCTTCCTTTCGTCGGAGAAGACGCTGACGCGCAAGCTGTACGAGGCGCTGCTCGCCTTCAAGATCGAGCACAACCTGGAGAAGGACCAGATCCTCGAGCTCTACATCAACCAGATCTACCTCGGCCAGCGCGCTTACGGATTCGCCGCCGCCTCCCAGACCTATTACGGCAAGGCGCTCAGCCAGCTCAGCCTGGCGGAAACCGCCATGCTGGCCGGCCTGCCCAAGGCCCCATCGCTCTACAACCCCATCGCCAACCCGCAGCGGGCGAAGCAGCGCCAGCAGTATGTGCTGCGCCGCATGCGCGAGCTCGGCCATATCAGTGCGGCGCAGCACGATGACGCGGTCAAGGCGCCCGTGCGCGCCCGCCGCGAAGTCCAGGAATACTCGGTGCACGCCGAGTACGTCGCCGAAATGGTTCGGCAGGCGCTCGCCGAGCACTATCCCGAGGACGTCTACACCCGGGGCTTCCGCGTCTACACCACGATCCGCAAGGCGGACCAGGAAGCGTCCTACGCCGCGCTGCGCCGGGCAGTACTCGACTACGACCGGCGCCAGGGCTACCGCGGCCCCGAAGGCTTCGCCGAGCTGCCGGCAGCGCCCGAGGAGGACGATTTCGACGACGCGCTGGGTAACCACGGCGACAGCGACGACCTGATTGCCGCGATCGTACTCGCCGCGAGCCCGTCGAGAATCGAGGCGGCCTTGCGCACCGGGGAGAAGGTGGTCGTCACCGGCGAGGGCCTTCGTTTCGCGGCTTCGCGGCTCGACGCCAAGTCCCCCGCACAGCGCCGCGTGCGGCGCGGCTCGATCATCCGGCTGCAGCGGGAAGGCAAGGCCTGGCACATCGCGCAACTCCCCGAAGTCGAGGCCGCCTTCGTCGCGCTCGATCCCAACGACGGCGCGGTCCGCGCCCTCGTCGGAGGCTTCGATTTCTGGCGCAACAAGTTCAACCACGTGACCCAGGCGTGGCGACAGCCCGGATCTTCATTCAAGCCCTTCATCTACTCGGCGGCGCTCGAGAAGGGCTTCACTGCGGCGACCGTGGTGCCGGACGAGCCGGTCGTCCTCGAGGCGGACCAGACGGGAAGCCAGCGCTGGGAGCCCAAGAACTACGACGGTAAGTTCGAGGGGGCGATGCGCATGCGGACCGCGCTGACCAAGTCCAAGAACATGGTGTCGATCCGTATCCTCGAGGCGATCGGGCCGAAATTCGCCCAGGACTATGTGTCGCGGTTCGGCTTCGACGCCGACAAGCATCCTCCCTATCTCACGATGGCGCTGGGCGCCGGTTCGGTCACGGCGTGGCAGCTCGCGCGCGCCTACGGCGTCTTCGCCAACGGCGGGTTCCTGGTCCAGCCCTATTTCATCCACAAGATCGTCGACGATCGCGGCAACGCGATCGCGCTTGCGGACCCGCGTCGCGCGGGCGACGAGGCACTGCGGGTGCTCGATCCGCGCAACGCCTTCATCATGGACAGCATGATGCAGGACGTGACGCGCTACGGGACGGCCGCCCGGGTCGCCCGGCTCGGCCGCACCGACCTCGCAGGCAAGACGGGCACCACCAACGAGTTCATCGATGCGTGGTTCGCCGGCTACCAGCCTTCGCTCGTCGGCGTGGCATGGGTCGGCTTCGACCAGCCGCGCACGCTGGGAAAGAACCAGACCGGCAGCGTGGTCGCGCTGCCGATCTGGGTGGGATACATGGAACGCGTCCTGAAAGAGATCCCCGAGGCGCCGCGGACCCTGCCGACCGGTGTGGTCAGCGTCCCGATGGGCCCGCTGCCGGGCGCACCTGGTGATGCGCGTCCCATACCGGAGTATTTCTACAGCGAGTCCGTGCCTCCACCGGAGGTGCTGAACCCGGCGCCGGCGCCCGAGCCCGAGCGGCCCTCCCTGCCGCTGATCCCTCTGTTCGGCAACTAGCCGCGGGAGGGCGGTGGCGGCACGGCAACGGGCACGCCGCTCTGGGCCGAGATCAGCTTCGACAACGCCGCGAAGAGCTCGCTCCCGTCGCGAGTGTCGCGCCACGCGGCGCCGTCCCACCGGAAGTGAAATCCCCCGGAGCGCGCAGCGACCCAGATCTCCCGCGCGGCCGCATGCCGGTTCACCACCATCTTCGAGCCGTCCTCGAACTCGAGCTCGATCACGCCGTCGCCCTTCTCCTCCACGTCGAACGCGGCTTCCTGCTCGAGCTGCCCGCGCAGGTAATCCAGTGCCGCCGCCGATAGCGCTTCGAAGTCGCCGCTCATGGTTCCAGAGGAAAGGTGACGTAACCCCGCGTGGTAACATGGAATTCTAGCTTCCAGCGAGCCGCCATGCGCACCGTTCTGCCGGCCGTCCTGCTTGCCCTGGCCGTCACGGGCTGCGGGCAGAAAGGCGACCTTTACCTTCGGGAGCAGCCACCGCCCGGCCTGAAGCCGCGGGGAGAAATCTACAAGCCCGTGCCCTATCCCGCGGACATCGAGCGCGAGCAGCCCGGAAAGTAGGCATGTCCTTCTCCTATCGCAACGGCGTCCTGCATGCCGAAGGCGTGGCGCTCGATTCGATCGCCCGCCAGTTCGGAACGCCCTGCTACGTGTACTCGCGCGCCGCCATCGAGTCCGCCTACGATGAGTACGCGGGCGTCTTGCGCGGCACGAACGCGCTCGTCTGCTATTCCGTCAAAGCGAACTCCAACCTCGCCGTTCTCTCGTTGCTCGCGCAGCGGGGCGCGGGCTTCGACATCGTGTCGGGGGGCGAGCTCGCACGCGTCCTCGCCGCCGGCGGCGCCGCCGGCAAGACCGTGTTCTCCGGCATCGGCAAGAGCGCCGCGGAGATCGAGCTTGCCCTGGAGAAGGGCGTCCTTTGCATCAACGTCGAATCGGAGGCGGAGCTCGAGCGCGTCGACGCGATCGCGCAGGCGCGAAAGGTACGCGCCCCGATCGCATTCCGCGTGAACCCCGACATCGACGCGCGCACCCATCCCTACATCTCGACCGGCCTGCGGGAGAACAAGTTCGGCGTCGCGTTCGACGACGCGGAACGGCTGTATATGCGCGCCGCGCGAATGCCCGGCATCGAGATCGTCGGCCTGGGCTGTCATATCGGGTCGCAGCTGACCCGCTCGTCTCCCTACATCGAGGCGGCGGGACGCCTCGTCGCCTTGGCAGACCGCCTGCAGAAGGCTGGCCTCGCGCTGCGGCACCTCGACTTCGGCGGCGGGATCGGCATCCGGTACCAGGAGGAATCCGCCGAGCCGATCTCGACGTTCCTCGACGGCGTCCTGGGGCTGGCCGCGGGCCGTAGGGAAACCTTGATCGTGGACCCCGGCCGCTCCATCGTGGGGAACGCCGGCGTCATCGTCACGCGCATCGAGTACGTAAAGACTGGCGCGGCACGCAGTTTCCTCGTCGTCGACGCGGCGATGAACGATCTGCTTCGGCCGGCCCTGTACGGCGCGTGGCACGAGGTCCGGCCGGTGCGACAGGCGCAAGCCGGAGCCAAGGCGGCCGTTTACGACGTGGTGGGCCCCGTGTGCGAGAGCGCGGATTTCCTCGCCAAGGAACGGCTGCTGCATGCCGCGGAGGGCGATCTGCTTGCGTTGATGTCAGCCGGCGCGTACGCCGCCGCCATGGGGTCGAACTACAACTCGCGGCCGCGCCCCGCGGAAGTGCTCGTCGAGGGCGACCGCTGCCGCCTGGTGCGCCGTCGCGAAACGGTCGACGAGCTGTTTGCCCTCGAGCGCTTTCCCGCCTGACAATGGTGCGCTTCGCCGAGCCATGACCGCTTCCAGCCGCCGATTCGTCACCGTGGGCGCCGTCGCCGCCGTGGTGGCGCTCGTCGCCGTGGGCCTCTATTTCATGGGAGACGGCCGTGCGCGCGAAGGTGCAGGCAAGGCCGCCGGAAAGAGCCGGGCCGCGGTGCTGGTTACCGCGACCACGGTCGCGGCGCGCCCGCTGGAGGTCTACGAGGAGGTCGTCGGCACGCTGGAGAACGTGATCGATCCGACGATCGGCGCCGAGGTGGCCGGACGGATCGTCCGGGTGCACGGGTTCACCGGCAAGAAGGTGGCCAAGGGCGAGCTGCTGGCCGAGATCGACGCAGTGGATTTCCAGATCCAGTCGCGCGCCGACCAGGCCGAGATCGCGCGCCTGACGAGCCTGCTGCAGCAGCAGGAGCGCGTGGTCGAGCGGCAGCAGAAGCTGGTCGGCCAGGGCTTCATCACCCAGAACGCCGCCGACGAC
>DASZQH010000034.1:0-6215 GCA_035549805.1 Burkholderiales bacterium | reverse complement strand
CACGCTTTTTTCATTGATGCACCGCGATCCGATTCCCGCTCGCAGGCGCATGACCGGGCTCTCGGGCTCGGCGGATGCGCTCGCCCTCGCCCGCCTCGCCGCCGAAGAAAAGCCGCTCGCGATCGTCTCCGCGACCGCGCAGGACGCGCAGCGCCTGCTGGAGGAGATCGCCTGGTTCGCACCGGCGCTGCGCGTCTGCCTGCTGCCGGACTGGGAGACGCTGCCGTACGACCAGTTTTCCCCGCACCATGACCTCGTCTCGGAACGGCTGGCCACCCTCTACCGCATCCAGCGCGGCGATTTCGACGTCGCGATCGTTCCCGCGCCGACGGCGCTGGTACGCCTCTGCCCGCCCGGCTACATCGCCGGCCAGACGTTCCTCGTCCAGGTCAAGGAAAAGCTCGACCTGGAGTCGCTGCGCCAGCAGCTCGCCACGGCCGGCTACCAGCACGTGACGCAGGTCGTGGCGCCGGGCGAGTTCTGCATCCGCGGCGGCCTGATCGACCTCTTCCCGATGGGAAGCCAGCTCCCCTACCGCCTCGACCTCGACGACGACGTGGTGGACGCGATCCGCACCTTCGACGTCGACAGCCAGCGCACCGTGTATCCGGTGACCGAGATCCGCATGCTCCCGGCGCGCGAGTTCCCGCTCGACGAGGCGGGCCGCCTGCGCTTCCGCAGCCGCTGGCGCGAGCTCTTCGAGGGCGATCCGTCGAAGAAGCGCCTCTACCGCGACGTGTCGAACGGCGTGCCCGCCGCCGGCGTCGAGTACTACCTGCCGCTCTTCTTCGAGCAGGTCGCGACGCTGTTCGACTACCTGCCTCAGGGCTGCACGCTCGCGCTGCACCACGACGTGCCCGCGGCGGTGAACGAGTTCTGGCGCAGCACGCAGTCGCGCTACCAGATGGCCGGCGGCGACCCGGACCGCCCGCTCCTCGCGCCGCCGCAGCTCTTCGTGCCGGCCGAGGAGTTCTTCACCCGCGCGAAGGACTTCCCGCGCATCGACGTGCTCGCGACCCCGGAGGAAGGACAAGTCGCGCCCACGCTGCCGCTCCCGTCATTGGCGGTCGACCGGCGCGCGAAGGATCCGCTCGCGGCGCTGAAGAAGTACCTCGGCGAGGTGGACCTGAAGGTCCTCGTCGCCGCGGAGTCGCCCGGACGGCGCGAGACGATGACGGCGTACTTCGGCGAATACGGCTTGCAGCCCGCGCCGACCGAGGGTTTTGCTTCGTTTCAATCTTCGGGAGAAAGATTCCAGATTTCCGTTTCCCCCCTTTCGCACGGCTTCGCCTACCCGTCGGAAGGCTGGGCGGTCGTCACCGAGGCGGAGCTGTACGCGGGCGTGGTGCGGCGCCGTGCCCGCGCGGCGGAGAAGAAGAGCTCGGTCGAGAACATGCTCCGCGACCTCTCGGAGCTCAAGATCGGCGACCCGGTGGTGCACGAGCAGCACGGGATCGGGCGCTTCCAGGGACTGCACACGCTGGACGTGGGCGACGGCACGGCGGAGTTCCTGCTCCTCGAGTACGACGGCGGCGACAAGCTCTACGTTCCGGTGGCGCAGCTCGGCGTCATCGGGCGCTACAGCGGCGCGCAGCCCGAGGAGGCGCCGCTGCACAAGCTCGGCAGCGGCCAGTGGGACAAGGCGAAGGCGCGCGCCGAGAAGCAGGTGCGCGACACCGCGGCGGAGCTGCTCGCGATCTACGCGAAGCGCGCCGCGCGCCTCGGCCACGCCTTCTCGGTCCGCCAGCACGACCTCGAGGCCTTCGCCGAGGGCTTCGGCTTCGAGGAGACGCCCGACCAGGCGCAGGCCATCGAGGCGGTGGTCACGGACATGGCCTCCGGCAAGCCGATGGACCGGCTGGTCTGCGGCGACGTGGGCTTCGGCAAGACCGAGGTGGCGCTGCGCGCCGCGTTCGTCGCGGTCGCGGACAAGAAGCAGGTCGTGGTGCTCTGCCCCACGACGCTCCTCGCCGAGCAGCACTTCCAGACCTTCTCCGACCGCTTCGCCGACTGGCCGGTCCGCATCGCCGAGCTGTCGCGCTTCCGCAGCGCCCGCGAGACGGCCGAGGCGCTGAAGAAGCTGGCAAGCGGCGAGCTCGACATCGCGATCGGCACGCACAAGCTGCTCTCGGCCGACGTGAAGCTCCAGCACCTGGGCCTCGTGATCATCGACGAGGAGCACCGCTTCGGCGTGCGGCAGAAGGAGGCGCTGAAGAAGCTGCGCGCCGAGGTGGACGTCCTGACGCTCACCGCGACGCCGATCCCGCGCACGCTCGCGATGTCGCTCGAGGGAATCCGCGACTTCTCGGTCATCGCCACCGCGCCGGAGAAGCGCCTCGCCATCAAGACCTTCGTCGCGCCCTACTCCGAGGGCCTGGTGCGCGAGGCGGTGCTGCGCGAGCTCAAGCGCGGCGGCCAGGCCTACTTCCTGCACAACGACGTCGACGGCATCGAGCGCATGCGGGAGCGCCTCGAGCGCCTGCTGCCGGAGGCCCGCATCGCGGTCGCGCACGGGCAGATGCGCGAGCGCGACCTGGAGCGCGTGATGCGCGATTTCACCGCGCAGCGCTCGAACGTGCTGCTGTGCTCGACGATCATCGAGACCGGCATCGACATCCCGACGGCGAACACCATCGTCATCAACCGCGCCGACAAGTTCGGCCTCGCCCAGCTCCACCAGCTGCGCGGCCGCGTCGGCCGCTCGCACCACCAGGCCTACGCCTATCTCACGACGCCGCCCGAAGACGCTTTGGGAACCCAGGCGAAGAAGAGACTGGAGGCGATCCAGATGATGGAGGAGCTGGGCTCGGGCTTCTATCTCGCCATGCACGACCTCGAGATCCGCGGCGCGGGCGAAGTGCTGGGCGAGTCCCAGTCGGGCGAGATGCAGGAGGTCGGCTTCAACCTTTATGCGCGCATGCTCGACAGGGCGGTGCGGAGGCTGAAGGCGGGAAAAGGCACCGAGCTCGAGGGCACCGTGGATATCACGACCGAAGTCAACCTTCACGTGCCCGCCCTGCTGCCCGACACCTACTGCAGCGACGTCCACGAGCGCCTGCAGCTCTACAAGCGCCTGTCCGACGCCGACTCGCGCGAGGCGCTTGAGGCCCTGCTCGAGGAGCTGGTGGACCGCTTCGGCGACGTGCCGGCGCCGGCGCGCGCGCTGCTCGAGTCGCACGCCATCCGGGTCGCCGCCCGGCCGCTCGGCGTGAGCCGGATCGACGCCACGCACGAGGCGCTGCAGCTCCAGTTCGTCAAGAACCCGCCGATCGACGGGCAGAAGATCATCCGGTTCATCCAGGCGCGGCGCAACGCGAGGCTCGCCGGCCCGGACAAGCTGCGCCTGGATGCGAAAATGCCGGAATGGCCCCAGCGCGCCCAGGCGGTCAAGGACGTCCTGCAGCAGCTCGCCTCGTGAGCGCGCTGCTCTTCTTCCTTCCCGCCCTCTCCTTCGCGCAGTCCCACCTGGTCCCCGCCGTCGGCGCGATGCGGCTGGGCGACCACGCGCAGGCCATCGACCACCTGCGGCCGCACGCCGGCAAGGGGGAAACGCAGGCGCAGTACCTCCTCGGCCTCGCGCTCGAGTCGGCGCCGGGGGAGCGGCGCGACCTGAAGTCGGCGCGCGAGTGGTACGAGCGCGCCGCGCGCGCCGGCCATGTCGGGGCCCGCTACCACCTCGCCGCCCTCTCCGGCGAGCCGCGCGATCCGAGGGAGAAGGCGAAGCTCGCGCAGGCCGCTGCCGTCCTCGGGGTCGCCGCGGCGCAGGCCGAGCTCGGCCTCGCTTACCGGCGCGGCGCCGGCGTGCCCCGCAACCTCGCCCTCTCGCATCAGTGGCTGCTGCGCGCCGCCGAGAACGGCCACAAGGGCGCCATGGCCGAGCTTGCGTGGGTCTACGAGAGCGGCTTCGGCGTGCGATCCAACGACGAGCGCGCACGCTTCTGGCGCGAGCAGGCGAAATGAACCTCATCCTGCAGGGGCCGTCGCTGACGCGGGCGGTCGTGGAGCGCAAGTTCGCGGACCTCGACGAGGTCGCTCCGCACGCTTTCTGCGTCCGCGGGATGGAGAAAAGCGAAGCCATCGAGAAGTGGTGCGAGGAGCGGCGGATCGACTGCGCGTGGGTCCCGGAGGGGAGGAAATTCGCCGACCTGAAGCTCGTCGCCATGGACATGGATTCCACGCTCATCACGATCGAGTGCATCGACGAGCTCGGCGACCTGGCGGGGAAGAAGATGGAGGTGGCGGCGATCACCGCGCGCGCGATGCGCGGCGAGCTGGACTATCCGGCCAGCCTGCGCGAGCGCGTGTCCCTGCTCAAGGGGCTGCCCGAGTCGGCGCTCGAGGCGGTCTACGCGAAGCGGCTGCGGCTCACGCCCGGCGCCGAGACGCTGCTCGCGGCCTGCAAGAAGCACGGCGTGAAGCTGCTGCTCGTCTCCGGCGGCTTCACGTACTTCACCGAGCGCCTGAAGGCGCGTCTCGGCCTCGACTACACGATCTCGAACGTCCTCGAGATCAGCGACGGCCGCCTTACCGGCGGGCTCGTCGGGGAAATCGTCGACGCGGATGCGAAGGCCGCGAAATTCCTCTCGGTCGTTTCCGAGCTGGGGATCCGGAAAAGCCAGACCGTGGCCATCGGCGATGGCGCCAATGACCTGAAGATGATGGCGCAGGCCGGCCTGTCGGTCGCCTTCCGCGCCAAGCCCGTGGTGCGCGCGCAGGCCGACTGCGCGCTCACCTGGTCGGGCCTCGACGCCGTGATCAACCTCTTCGACTAGGCCTACTTGGCGGCGATCACCATGATCTCGACCAGCGCGCTGGGGTCGGCGAGCTTCGCTTCGACGCAGGCGCGCACCGGCAGGTTCTTGGGGTCGGCCCACGCGGTGTAGACCTCGTTCATTGGCGCGCGGTTGCGGATGTCGGTGACCCAGATGGTCGCCGAGAGCACCTTCGACTTGTTCGTGCCGCACTTGGCGAGCAGGCGGTCGATCTCGTCGAGGATCTCCTTGGTCTGGCCCTTGACGTCGTTCTTCAGGTTCTTCGCCACCACGCCGGCGAGGTACACGGTGTTGCCGTGCTCGGCGGCGAGGGACAGGAGGCTGCTCGGGTCGTGCCGGACGATGCTCATTTGTCACTTTCTCCTTTGAGGGATTTCTCGACTTTGCGGTCTTCGCGCTTGGCGGCCTGCATGCCTTCGGGCTCGAGCTCCTCCGCCTGGCGGTTGAACCAGACGAACGCGCCCCAGGCGGCGAGCAGCGCCGCCGCAGCATAGCCGACGCTCGCCACGTACGGCAGCATCTCGGGCGCATCCTGGCCGAGGCGGAAGATCAGCACCACGGTCTCGATCGAAAGCGCGACCACCAGGACCACCATGAAGCGCGACAGGAAGCGGCGCACCCGCGTCGGCGCGCTCATCTGCGCGCCGCGCTGCACCTCTTCCTCGAGGATCGTCTGGCCGAGCTCGAGCGCGGCGACCGCCACGGTCAGGATCGCGATCGCCTCGAGCACCGCGTGGATGCGACCGGTGAGGTCGACCTCGTCGAAGAGCTGGATCCCGTTCCACAGGTGGGTGCCGGCCTGGACGATGAGCGCGAAGCCCGCCAGCAGGAACAGCACGCTGATGACGAAATGGCCCGCCGGGAAGAGCCGGTGCACCGCGCCCTGCAGGAGCTTCATCACCTCAGGCTCGCCTTGTCGTAGCCCGCCACCTGCTTGTAGCGGTTGGAAAGCGCCTCCAGCTCCTCGCGGCTGATCACGGACTCGATGTCCGCGAACGGCTTGTCGCCGGTGCGCTCGTACACCTCGCGCAGGATCGCATCCGGAGGATTGCGCCGGTTCTCGAGCACGACCCTGGCGGTCGGCCCCAGCCGTTTCGCCTCGTAGGCTTTCAAGGCGTCTTCAGGATTTCCTTCTTCCGAAAGGCAAGCCGCGAGGGCTTCCGCGTCCAGGATCGCCTGGCCGGCGCCATTGGAGCCGCGCGGATACATGGGATGCGCGGCGTCGCCGAGCAGCGTGACGCGCCCGAACGACCAGGCGGGCAGCGGGTCCTTGTCGACCATCGGGTACTCGAGCACCACGTCTGCGGCGCGGAAGAGCGCCGGCACGTCGAGCCAGTCGAAGGTCCAGTCCTCCAGGCCGGCGATGAAGTCCTCCACGCTCGCCTGGCGGTTCCAGTCCCACGCCCGGTGCTGCGGCGATTCGATCTCCCAGAGCCAGTTCAC
>DASZQH010000033.1:0-3549 GCA_035549805.1 Burkholderiales bacterium | reverse complement strand
GTGCCGAGCAGGCTGAGGGCGAAGGCGGCGATCGCGAGCAGCACCGTCCAGCTGCGGAACGCGCCGCGCTTCTCGGTCACCGCGAGCGAATGGATGAGCGCGGTGCCCACCAGCCAGGGCATGAACGAGGCGTTCTCCACCGGGTCCCAGAACCACCAGCCGCCCCAGCCGAGCTCGTAGTAGGCCCAGCCGCTGCCGAGCGCGATGCCGAGCGTGAGGAAGCACCACGCGACCGTGGTCCAGGGGCGCGACCAGCGCGCCCACGTCGCGTCGAGCCGCCCGGAGAGCAGCGCCGCCACCGCGAAGGCGAAGGCGACGGAAAAGCCGACGTAGCCCATGTAGAGCATCGGCGGATGGAACACCATGCCCGGGTCCTGCAGGAGCGGGTTGAGGTCGCGGCCGTCGGCCGCCGCCGGCAGCAGGCGGTCGAACGGGTTCGAGGTGAAGAGCAGGAAGGCGAGGAAGCCCGCGCTCAGAAGCCCGAGCACGCCCAGCACGCGCGCCACCATCTCTTCCGGCAGGTGGCCCGTGAAGAGGGTCACCGCCGCGGTCCAGACGGCGAGCATCAGGACCCACAGGAGGAGCGAGCCCTCGTGGCTGCCCCAGGACGCGGCGATCCGGTACTCGAGCGGCAGGCCGGTGTTGGAGTTGTTGGCGACGTTCAGCACCGAGAAGTCGTTGGTCGCGAAGGCATGGATCAGGCAGCCGAACGCGAATGCGGTGAGCAGCGCATGGGACTGCGCGGCCGGGCGCGCGAAGCCCATCAGGGCGCCGTCGCCGCGCACAGCGCCGTGCAGGCCGACCCACGCCTGGAAGAGCGTGAGGAGAAGCGCGAGGCAGAGCGCGAACTGGCCGAGCTCGGGAATCATTTCTGCAGCGTCTTCCCGGTCTTCGCCGCGGTCTCGTGCGCCCGCTTCACCGCCTCGGCGGCCTCCGGCGGCATGTAGTTCTCGTCGTGCTTCGCCAGCACCTCGCGGGCGCGGAACACTCCGTCGGGGCCGAGCTGGCCCTGCGCCACCACGCCCTTGCCTTCGCGGAAGAGGTCGGGCAGCGGGCCGCTGTAGGCGACCGGCACCGTCTTCGCGGTGTCGGTGATGACGAAGCGCACGTTGACCCCTTCGCGCTGCACGCTGCCCTTCTCCACCATGCCGCCGATGCGGAAGGTGCGGCCCTGCGGCGCCTCCTTCGCCGCCACCTGCGAGGGCGTGAAGAAGAACACCAGGTTCTCCTGGAACGCGGCGAGGACGAGCGCCGCCACGACCCCGAGGGCCGCGAGCCCGCCGCCGATCCACGCCATGCGCTTATGCCTTGGTTTCATGCTTTCTCGTTCTGCTTCGTAGGACAACGAGCTCGATGAGAAGTGCGACGAGGGTCACCCCGTACGATCCCCACACATACCAGCCGTACCCCCCCATCGAGAAGAACTCGCTCATGCCGCCCCCCTTTCGCGGATGATGCAGCGAACCCGGACCAGGGAGGCGCCGATGGCGTACGCCCAGCAGGCGAACGTCATCACCAGCATCCCGGCGAGCATCACCGGCGCCATGCTCGATCCTTTCAGGTTGACCGAGGCGCCCTGGTGCAGCGTATTCCACCACTGCACGGAGAAATAGATGATCGGGATGTTCACCACCCCCACCAGCGCGAGGACCGCGCCGGCGCGGTCGGCGCGGCGCGGGTCGTCGATCGACGCCTGCAGCGCCATGAAGCCGAGGTAGAGGAAGAGCAGCAGGAGCTCCGAGGTGAGGCGCGCATCCCAGACCCAATAGGTCCCCCAGGTCGGCTTTCCCCAGAGCGAGCCGGTCCAGAGCGCTATGAAGGTGAAGAGCGCGCCGGTGGGCGCGAGCGCCTGCGCCATCATGCCGGAGAGGCGCGTGTTGAAGGCGAGTCCCATGGCGGCCCAGAACGCCATCACGAGATAGAGGAACATCGACATCCACGCCGCCGGGACGTGGATGTAGATGATGCGGTAGGCCTCGCCCTGCTGCGCGTCGGTGGGCGCGACCGCGAAGCCGATGTAGAGCCCGGCGACGGCGAGCAGCGCCGCGACGGCGAAGGACGCGCGCGCCAGCTTGCCGGCGAGCGGATAGAACGTCTGCGGCGATGCGTACCAGAACCAGTTCATTCGGAAGAAATCCTCAGCGCTGCCGCGATCGCCACCGGAGCGAGCGCCGTCGCCGCCACCAGCATCGCGGCGAGAAGGAGGAGCGGCCCCTGCCCGCCCAGCCCCGCCGACACCTGCCCGACGCTGCCCGCGCCCAGGATGAGCACCGGCACGTAGAGCGGCAGCACCAGCAGCGCGAGCAGCACGCCCCCGCCGCGCAGCCCCAGCGTCAGGGCCGCGCCCACGGCGCCCACCAGGCTGAGCACCGGCGTGCCGAGGAGCAATGATAAGACAAGCACGCCGTAGAGTACGGAGTCGAGGTCGTACTGGATGGCGATGAGCGGCGCGATCGCCACGAGCGGCAGCCCGGACACCAGCCAGTGCGCGAGCACCTTGCCCGCGACCACGAGCGGCAGCGGCGCGGCGCCGAGGAGCATCTGCTCGAGGGTCCCGTCCGCATGGTCGCTTTCGAACAGCCTTCTCAGCGAGAGCATGGAAGACAGGAGCGCCGCGACCCAGATGACGCCGGGCGCGATCTCCCGCAGCAGGTTCGGCTCGGCGCCGATGCCGAGCGGGAACAGGCTCGACACCACGACGAAGAAGAGCAGCGCGGTGGCCACGTCGCCCTTGCGCCGGAACGCAAGCACGAGGTCGCGGCCGACCACGCAGGCGAACGCGTCACGCATGCGCGGCGTCCAGGTCGACGGTCCTCGAGAAGGAAAGCCGGCTCGCCTGGTGGGTGGTCACCACCGTCATGCCTCCGCGCGCCGCATGCGCTTCGACCAGCGACTCGACCAGCGCCGCCGCCGGCGCATCGAGTGCGGCGAGCGGCTCGTCCAGCAGCCACAGCGGCGCGTCGCTGACGGCGAGCCGCGCGAGCGCGGCGCGCCGGCGCTGCCCCTGGGACATCCTTCCCACCGGGCGACCCTCGGGAACGCCGAATTGCCGCAGCGCCTCCTGCAGGGCCTTGTCCGGCAACACCCTCCCGGAAAGGCGCAACGCGACGCGCAGGTTCTCCGCCGCCGTGAGATCGTCCTTCACCGCGGGCGCGTGGCCGAGATAGACCAGCTCCTTCGCGAACTCCTCGCCCAGCCGGCGCACCGGCTCGCCGCGCCACGCCACGGTTCCCGCATCGGGCGTGAGCAGGCCGCACAGGATGCGCAGCAGGCTCGTCTTGCCGCGCCCGTTGTCGCCGGCCACGCGCACCAGGTCGCCGGGCCGCAGCGCGAGCGACAGGCCGCGGAACAGGGTGCGCCCGCCACGAGCGCATTCGAGGTCGGCGGCGTCGAGCACGCTAGTTGAGGTCGAGCGAATGACGCTTGAGCGCCGAGAGCGGCACGTACTTCAGCACGTTCTCGTGCGTCGCCTCGAGCACGACGCGCGGCGGGCGGCCCGCCTCCCAGGCCTCGATCCAGCGCAGCACGTGCAGGCACCAGCGGTCGCCG
>DASZQH010000032.1:0-2060 GCA_035549805.1 Burkholderiales bacterium | reverse complement strand
GTAGGTCTTCGCCGAGAGCACGATGATCTTCATCTCGGCGAGCTCGACGCGGCGGCGCAGCTCGCGGGTGAGCTCGAAGCCGTCCATCTCCGGCATCATGATGTCGGAGATCACGCAGTCGGGGCGCTCGAGCGGGATGCGATTCAGCGCCTCGAGGCTCGACACCGTGGTCTGCACCTCGTGGCCCGCGCCGCCCAGCACCCGCGTGAGCAGCGCGAGGATGTCCGGATCGTCGTCGACGAGGAAGAATTTCATTTCGCATCGGACTGTACACTAACGGGCGTATGGAAATTTCCGCCGCCACCGTTCTCCCCCTCTACGACGAGCTGACGCAGAACTTGCGCCGGTTCGTGCGCGTCGACGAGCTCTGCCGCCTCGCCGCCGAAGCCCGCCCCGGCCTCCTCCCCTCCGCCCAGACGCTCGCCGCGGAAGCGCCGCTCCTGCAGCGCGACAAGAAAGGGCTCGAGAAGCGCCAAGGGGAATTCCTCGCGCACCTGCTCGCCGATCCGGTACGCGGCTCGCACCTCTGTCATGCCATGCTTTTGCCGCGCGAAGACTCGCACGCTGCCCTGGAGCGGTACCGCCGGCAGGGCGAGCTGCAGCTCGCCGGGGCGCACGTGAAGCGCGCCGGGAAAGCCGCCGTGGTGACGATGCAGAACCCGCGCTTCCTCAATGCCGAGGACGAATCGACGCTCGCGGGGCTCGAGACCGCCATCGACGTCGCGACGCTCGACCCCGACAGCGAGGTCTGCGTCCTGCGCGGCGGCGTGGTCGAGCACCCCAAGTACGCGGGACGGCGCCTCTTCGGCGCGGGCATCAACCTCACGCACCTCTACCAGGGGAAGATCCGCTTCCTCTGGTACATCATTCGCGACCTCGGCCTCGTGAACAAGATCTACCGCGGCACGGCCTTCCCGGACGCCTCGCCGGAGGTGAAATCCACCGAGAAGCCCTGGATCGCGGCGGTCGAAGGCTTCGCGATCGGCGGGCACTGCCAGATCCTGCTCACCATCGACTACACGATCGCCGCCGAGGACGCGTACATGACGCTCCCCGCGCGCAAGGAAGGGATCATTCCCGGGGCCGCGAACCTGCGCATGCCGCGCCTCGCCGGCGACCGCGTGACGCGCCAGGCGATCATGATGGAGCGGCACCTGCCGTGCGCGAGCCCGGAGGGCCGCCTGATCTGCGACGAGATCGTCGCCCCGGCGGCGATGGACGCGGCGATCGACCGCACGGTGGCCGGGCTGACGAGCTCCGGCGTGGTGAGCGCCGCCGGCAACCGGCGCGCGATGCGCATCGTCCAGGAGCCGCTCGACGCCTTCCGGCGCTACATGTCGGTGTACTCGCGCGAGCAGGCGTACTGCCACTTCAGCCCCGCGCTGATCGCCAACCTGGAAAGGAACTGGGATGCCGCCAACCGCAAAGGGTAAGGCGAGCTGCCTCGTCGTCGTCGACGTGCAGTACGACTTCATGCCCGGCGGCGCGCTCGCCGTCGCGAAGGGCGACGAAGTGGTGCCGGTGATCAATGCCCTGCTGCCGCGGTTCGAGAACGTGGTGCTGACGCAGGACTGGCACCCGCGCGGACACGCCTCGTTCGCCTCGGCGCACGCCGGGAAGAAGCCGTTCGAGGCCATCCGCCTCGGCTACGGCGAGCAGGTCCTGTGGCCCGACCATTGCGTGCAGGGCACGCACGGCGCCGAGATCCATGCGGGCCTGGAGGCGACCAAGGCGCAGCTCGTCATCCGCAAGGGCTTCCACGACGGCATCGACAGCTACTCGGGATTCATCGAGGCCGACCGCCGGACCTCGACCGGCCTCGCCGGCTACCTGAAGGAGCGCGGCATCCGCCAGGTCTACGTCTGCGGCCTGGCGACCGACTTCTGCGTCGCCTGGACCGCGCTCGACGCGCGCCGCACCGGCTTCGAGACCACGCTCATCGAGGACGCGTCGCGCGCCATCGACCTCGACGGCTCGCTCGCGCGGGCGTGGAAGGACCTAGCCGCCGCGGGTGTCCAGCGCAAAGCCGCGGCCGCGCTGTAGCTCGAGCGTGCGCGAGT
>DASZQH010000031.1:0-2629 GCA_035549805.1 Burkholderiales bacterium | reverse complement strand
CGGCTTGGCGGCGTCGGGTTCGATCTTGCGGCGCAGGCGCATGATCTGCACGTCGATCGAGCGGTTGTAGACCTCGTCGTTGTGCAGCCGCGAGAGGTCGAGGATCTGGTCGCGCGACAGGATGCGGCTCGGCGCGCCGAGCAGCACGACGAGCAGGCTGAACTCGCCGTTGGAGAGCGGCACCGAGCGGCCGTCGCGGGAGGTGAGGCGGCGCGTGTTGAGGTTGAGCTCCCAGCCGTCGAAGCGGTAGGCGCGCACGCCCTCGGGCCGGCCCTGCCGGATCTCCGAGCGGCGCCGGCGCAGGATGGTGCGGATGCGCGCGAGGAGCTCGCGCGGGCTGAAGGGCTTGGTG
This sequence comes from Burkholderiales bacterium, assembly GCA_035549805.1. Classification (GTDB taxonomy): domain Bacteria; phylum Pseudomonadota; class Gammaproteobacteria; order Burkholderiales; family SG8-39; genus SCGC-AG-212-J23. The sequence continues at coordinate 2,277 of DASZQH010000031.1, read as the reverse complement.
AGGTAGTCGTCGGCGCCGAGCTCGAGGCCCATCACGCGGTCGGCCTCCTCGGCGCGGCCGGTGAGCATCATGATCGGGATCTCGGAGTCGTCGCGGAGCTTGCGCGCGAGCGCCATGCCGTCCTCGCCGCGCAGCTTGAGATCGAGCACGATCAGGTCCACGACCTGCTCGGCGAGGACCTGCTGCATCGCCTTGCCGTCGGCCACCGCGCTCACGCGCAGCTCGTTCTCGCCGAGGTAGTCGGTGACCAGCTCGCGGATCGCGGGGTCGTCGTCGACCACCAGCACGTGCGGCTGCGCGGCCAGGGTCGAAGCTTGCGGGGGTGTCGCCATCGTCTCCGTCTTCATGGGCCGGGAGTCTAAAGATCGCTCAAATCAGGCCGTTACAGCTGTAATAGACCCCGGGCGCCCGTGTAAATTACACGCAATCGCCGGAGTGTGGAATGCGCAAGTGAGCAGCGAAGCCAAAACGGATGCAGCCGAAGTCCTCGTCATCGACGACGACGCGATCATGCGCGACCTCGTCGCCGACTGGCTCGAGGGCGCGGGCTATCGCGTGCGCAAGGCCACGAGCTGCCGCGCCTGGATCCAGCAGTTCTTCGGCATGAAGGCCTCGCCTTCGCTCATCGTCACCGACATGTTCATGCCCGGCACCTGCGGCGTGGAGGCGATCGCCGACCTGAAGAAGAAGCATCCGAAGGCCGGCCTGATCGCCGTCTCCGGCCACTTCAACTCGGGCCAGGGCATGAGCGCGCAGGACGCGCTCGCCGCCGGCGCCGACCGCGCCCTCGGCAAGCCGATCCGCCGCGCCGAGCTCCTGCAGGCGGCCGCGGAGCTCCTGGGCAGCACCAGCGGTGCCCGGACGGCTTAGGGCGCTCCTGCAGGGCGTCACGCTGACGCGCGCGCTGGTCGCGCTCGGCGTCGTGGTGGTCGCGCTGCAGTTCGTCGGCGCGATCTGGGCGATCCGCATGGAGCGCACCGACACCGAAGTCGCGGCGCGGCGCGACTTCACGAACCTCACGCGCCTTCTCGCCGAGCAGACAGCGGCCTCGCTGGAGGCGGCCGACCTCGTCCTGCGCAACGTCACGCGCCACGGCGATACCGCGCGCATCGCCGCGCTGCTGCCCAACCCGGGCGAGGACCAGATGCCGCAGATGGCGGCCTTCGTCCTCGCCGCGCCCGACGGCAGGATCCTGAAGCGCTCGAGCAATACGGTGGCGTTCGACGGCAACCTCGCGGACTACGACTTCTTCAAGGCGCACCGCGACGGCTCGCCCGAGCGCCTCTTCGTCGGTCGGCCCTACCGCGGCGGACCCGAAGGCACGAATTGGCGCTTCATGATCTCGCGCCGCGTCACCGGGCCGGGGGGCGATTTCGCGGGCGTGATGGCGGCGGTGATCGACCTCGACCGCTTCGAGCGGCTCTACCGCACCATCGACCTCGGCGAAGGCGGCTTCATGGCGCTGCTCTCGATCGACGGCTACCTCTACGCGCGGGTGCCGGACCCCGCGGAAGCCCGCGGCCGCCAGTTCTACGAGGCGAGCATCGCCGAAGGCGTGCGCACGGACGGCCGCTTCGAAGGGTGGATCCAGAGCCCGATCATGAACGAGCGCGTGCTCCTCTCGTCCGCGGCGGTGCCCGGCGTGCCCCTGTTCGTCGCCGCCGGGGCGACCGAGGTGGCGGTACTCGCGCCGTGGCGCTACAAGGCGGGCCGCATCCTCGTGCGCACGGTGCTCCTGTCGGCGGCGATCCTGATGCTGATCGGCCTCGCCGCCTGGGGCCTGTCGCGCCGCGAGCGCGCGCTCGAGCGCAACCGCAAGCGGTTCCAGGCCATGATCGAGCACGCTTCCGACGCGGTGATCATCGCCAGCCCGCGCACCGGCGAGGCGCTCTACGCCAGCCCTTCCGTGTCGCGCGTGGTCGGCTCCTCGCCCCAGGAGATCATCGGCGGCACCAGCCGCGAATTCTTCCACCCCGAGGACCGCACGCGCGAGAGGAAGCTCCTGCGCGGCATCATGGACCGCCCCGGCGCCGTGGGCACGACCGAGATCCGCGTGCGCCACAAGGACGGCTCCTGGGTGTGGGTCGAGGCCACCTTCAGCAACCTCGTCGACGACCCGGCGGTGGGCGCGATCGTGATGAACTTCCGCGACATCACCGAGCGCAAGCTCGCCGAGTCCGAGCGCGGCCGCCTCGAGCAGCGCCTGCGCCAGTCGGCCAAGATGGAGGCGGTCGGGCGCCTCGCCGGCGGCATCGCGCACGACTTCAACAACATCCT
>DASZQH010000030.1:0-8546 GCA_035549805.1 Burkholderiales bacterium | reverse complement strand
GTAGCTCGCCGGCCCCGGCTTCGCGCCCGCGGAATCCGGCCCGACGCGATAGCGCGCGCCGTCGAAGTGCAGGATCGAGCCGCCCCCCGCGGCGACGGTGTGGATGCTCATCATCGGCGCGCGCATGCGCACGCCGGCGACACGCGTCTCGAACTCCCGCTCCAGGTCGGCGAGGTCCTTTCCCGCGAAATGCGACACGTCGGTCGACGTGCCGCCCATGTCGAAGCCGATGATGCGGTCGAACCCCGCCATCAGCGAGGTGCGCACCGCGCCGACGATGCCGCCGGCGGGGCCGGAGAGGATCGCGTCCTTGCCCTGGAAGCGCCGCGCGTCCGTGAGGCCCCCGCTCGATTGCATGAAGAGCAGCCGCACGCCTTCGAGCTCCCCGGCGACGCGGTCGACGTAGCGGCGCAGGATCGGGGACAGGTACGCATCCACGACCGTGGTATCGCCCCGCCCGACCAGCTTCATCAGCGGGCTCACCTCGTGGGACACCGAGACCTGCGTGAAGCCGATGCGCCTCGCCAGCTCCGCGACCTGCCGCTCGTGCTCGGTGAAGCGGTAGCCGTGCATCAGGGCGATGGCTACGGAACGGTAGCCCTCCCCGAATGCCGCGACCAGGTCTTGTCTTGTTCTTTCAAGATCGATCTTTTCAACGACTTCACCACGAGCCCCCACGCGTTCATGGACTTCCCAGACCTTCGAGTACAGCATCTCCGGCAGGACGATGTGCCGGTCGAAGATGCGCGGCCGGTTCTGGTAGGCGATGCGCAGGGCGTCGCGGAAGCCCTTCGTGATGAAGAGCGCGGTCCGCTCGCCCTTCCTCTCGAGCAGGGCATTGGTCGCGACGGTGGTGCCCATCTTCACCGCTTCCACGACGTCGGAAGGGATGGGTTGACTCTCCTCGAGATTCAGGAGCGCGCGGATGCCGGCCAGCGCCGCGTCCGCGTAGCGCTCCGGGTTCTCCGAGAGGAGCTTGTGCGTGACGAGCGAGCCATCGGGGCGGCGGCCGACGACGTCGGTGAACGTGCCGCCGCGGTCGATCCAGAACTGCCAGCGTTGCCCTGCCGCGTTCGCGTTACCCAAGGCGCTTCCAGATCTCTGCGAAGAGCTTCAGGGTCAGGGCGAAGCGCGCCTCGTCCAGCGGCAGCGCCTGCGAGGAGAACTTGGCCACGACGATGCCCCGCTTGCGGTCCACCGCGATGTGCTGGCCGTGGATGCCCCAGCCGGTGAGCAGGCCGTCGAAGACGTACCACTTGGTCCGGTAGCGCGTCCCGGCCGGGAACATCGCGGCGTAGACGCCCTTCTTCCAGGCCTCCGGGTCGCCGTTCGACGCGATGTCGTCCACCCACGCGGGCGGGATCACCCGTCCCTCGACCATCGCCAGGCCGACGCGCGCGAGGTCGCGCGCCGTCGAGCACATGCCGCCGGCGCAACGCGGCGCGCCCAGGCGATCGACGGTGATGTAGGCGCTGCGCTCGGCGCCGACGGGCCGCCACAGGAGCTCGCTCATGAGGTCGGCGTAGCGCCGGCCCGCCGCGCGCTCGATCACCCAGCCGAGCAGGTCGGTGTTGGGCGAAACATAGTGGAAGCGTCCCTGGTGCGGCCCGTCGCGGTCCTTCAGGCGCGCATAGAAGCCGTGCAGGTCGCTCGGCGTTTCGCCCGGGCCGAGCGGGTTCCAGCCGGTCGACTTGCGGTACTCCACGATCGGCCCCGAGGTCGCCGAATAGTCCTCGTCGAAGGCGACGCCGGCGCGCATGTCGAGGAGGTGGCGCACGCTCGCCCCCTCGTACGCCGTGCCGGCGAGCTCCGGAAGCATGTCCGTGACGAGCCGCCCGGGCTCGAGGACCCCCCGATCGGCGAGAATGCCGGCGAGCAGGCCGAGCATCGACTTCGACACCGACATGAAGATGTGCGGCGTCGTCGCCTCCATGCCGTTCGCGTAGTACTCGTACGCGAGCCTGCCGCGGTGGAGCACCACCAGCGCATCGGTGTCCGTCTTCCCGAGCAGGTCCTCGACGCCGAGCGCCGCCGGCGCGGGCGGGAGCGGCGTCACGCGCTCCGGGTCGTTGGGAATGTCGGCGGAAGGGACGATCTCCCGCACGTGCTGGAACGCCCAGCGGCTGAAGGGGGCCGTGCGCCAGTTCGCGAGGGTGGCCGGGGTCGTGTTCATTAGAATCAATCGTATCTTGAAGAATCACGCGTCGTCGCCCGGTTTCGTTTTGCTCCTCAGCGCGCTCATCGCCCTGCCTGCCCTGGGCACCGACATGTTCGCGCCGGCGGTGCCGCAGCTCACCGAAGCGCTCGGCGCGCCGGTGAGCGCCGGCCAGTTCACCCTGACCGCGTTCTTCGTCGGCATCGCGGCGGGCCAGATCGCCTGGGGGCCGCTGTCGGACCGCTTCGGGCGCAAGCCCGTGCTGCTCGCCGGCCTGGGGATCATGCTGCTCTCCTCCGCCGCGGCGGCGGCGGCGACCTCGGTGCAGGCCGTTTCGGCGGCGCGGGTCGCGCAGGGGCTCGGCATGTCGAGCGGCTCGCTCATCGGCCGTACCATCGTGCGCGACCTCTACGCGCACGAGGAAGCGGCGCGGCTGCTGTCGCGCATGACGATCGTCTTCAGCCTGGTGCCGCTCTGCGCGCCGGTGCTCGGCGCCCTGCTCGTCGAAAGCCTGGCCTGGCCGTCGGTCTTCGTCGCCATGGCCGCGGTCGCCCTCGTCCTGATCCTGCTCCTGCGCACGCTCGGGGAAACCGCGCCCGCGGCGCGGCGCTCCATCCGCCCCGGCGCCATCGTGCGCACCTTCGCCGCCATCCTGGCCGATGCCCGCTTCCGCGCGCCCTTCTTCCTGATCCTCTGCTCGCACATCGGGATCCTGGCCTGGGTTTCCAGCTCGTCCTTTGCGCTCGTGCGCGGGCTCGGCGTGTCCACGCTCGCCTACGGCTTCATGTTCGGCGCCGTGATGCTCGGCCAGATCGTCGGCGCCTGGGCGGCGAGCCGCCTCGTGATGCGCCTCGGCATCGGCCGCCTGCTGCGCCTCGGCACGGCGCTGATGCTCGCCGCCGGCGCGGCCGCCGCCGCCCTCGCCTGGGCCGGCGTCGCCCACTGGCTCGCGGTGGTCCTCCCGTTCACGCTGTTCCTCTTCGGCACCGCGATCGTGTTCCCGAACGCCATGGCCGCCGCGCTCACGCCGTTTCCCGGCGCAGCCGGCAGCGCCGCCTCCCTGATCGGCGCGATCGGCTTCGCCGCGGGCGCGGTCGTCAGCACCGCGCTCGCCGGGCTGTTCGACGGCAGCGCGCGGCCGCTCGCGACCGTGGCCCTGCTCGCAGGCCTGGGCGCGTTCGTCTTCGAAAGGCTCCTGCGTGGATCGCGTTGACTGCGTCGTCGTGGGCGCGGGTGTCGTCGGCCTCGCCGTCGCGCGGGCGCTCGCGATCTCGGGCCGCGAAGTCGTCATCCTGGAAGCCGAGGACGCGATCGGCACCCACACCAGCTCGCGCAACTCCGAGGTCATCCACGCCGGGATCTATTATCCGAAGGGATCCTTGAAAGCCACGTCGTGCGTGCGCGGCAAGGAGCTTCTCTACGACTACGTCGCGTCCCATGGCGTGCCGCACCGCCGTTGCGGAAAGCTCATCGTCGCCACCGACGATTCCCAGGTCGGCGAGCTCGAGGCGATCAGGAGCAAGGCGCACCAGAACGGCGTCACGGACGTCGAGTTCATCCCGGTGGAGCAAGCCCGGCGCTGGGAGCCGGAGCTGCGCTGCGTGGCGGCGCTGCATTCGCCCTCGACCGGCATCATCGACAGCCACGCCCTGATGCTCGCCTACCTCGGCGACGCCGAGGCGCACGGCGCGATGCTCGCCCTGAAGAGCCGCCTCCTCGGCGGCGAAGCGGTTTCCGACGGCTTCGTCCTGCACGTCGACGGCACGACGCTGAAGAGCTCCTTGCTCGTCAACAGCGCGGGCCTTCGCGCGCCGACCGTGGCAAGGAAGATCCTCGGGTACGAAGAGAAATTCGCGCCCAAGGAGTACTACGCCAAGGGAAACTACTATTCCCTGGCACGAAAGAATCCGTTCTCGCGCCTGATCTACCCCGTGCCGGAGCCGGGCGGGCTCGGCGTGCATGTCACGCTCGACCTCGGCGGGCAGGCGCGCTTCGGTCCCGACGTGGAATGGGTGGACCGGATCGAGTACGCCGTCGATCCGGGACGCGCGCAGCGCTTCTACGCCGCGATCCGCCGCTACTGGCCGGGGCTGCCGGACGATGCGCTGCTGCCGGGCTACGCCGGCATCCGGCCGAAGACCGCCGGCCCCGGCGAGCCCGCGCCCGACTTCCACGTCCAGGGCGCGCGCGAGCACGGGCTCCCCGGGCTGGTGCACCTCTTCGGCATCGAGTCGCCCGGCCTCACTGCCTCGCTCGCCCTCGCCGATACGGTTCTGAACGAACTAAGCTAAGATTCCGGGACACAGGGAGAACCATCCATGCACTTCAAGCGAATCCTTTTCCTCTCCATTCTCGCGGCGTTCGGCACCGCGCACGCCCAGACCAAGTGGGACATGCCGACGCCTTACGCGGACGGCGAGTTCCACACCCGCAACGTCAAGGCGTTCGCCGAGGACGTGAAGAAGAACACCAACGGCGCCATCGACATCACGGTGCACTCGGCCGGCTCGCTCATCAAGCACCCGGACATCCTGCGCGCGGTCAGCACCGGCCAGGTGAACATCGGCGAGTTCCTGCTCGGCCAGTTCGGCAACGAGGACCCGGTGTTCGCCGCCGACAACGTCCCGTTCGTCGCGCCGGGCTACGACAACGCGTTCAAGTTCTACCAGGCGCAGAAGCCGGTGCTCGAGAAGAAGCTCGAGGGCCGCGGCATGAAGCTCCTCTATTCCGTGGCCTGGCCCGGCCAGGGCATCTACACCAAGGATCCCGTGAAGACGGTCGCCGACTTCAAGGGCCTCAAGATGCGCACCTACAGCCCGCTCACCGCGCGCCTCGCCGAGCTGCTCGGCTCCGCGCCGACGGTCGTGCAGGTGCCGGAAATCCCGCAGATGTTCGCCACCGGCGCGATGCACGCGATGGTGACCTCCTCGGCGACCGGCACGTCCACCAAGGCGTGGGAGTTCGTCAAGAACTACTACAAGACGAACGCCTGGAACCCGAAGAACATCGTCGCGGTGAACGCGCGCGCCTTCGGCCGCCTGCCGAAGGACCAGCAGGACGGCATCCTCAAGGCCGCCGCGGCCGCCGAGCCGCGCGGCTGGGACATGTCGAAGCAGCGCGAGAGCGACGCCGACGCGCTCCTCGCGAAGAACGGCGTGACGGTGCAGGAGCCCTCCGCCGAGCTGAAGGCCGCGCTGTCGAAGATCGGCGAGCAGATGGCGGCGGAGTGGGAGAAGAGCGCCGGCGCCGACGGCCAGTCGATCCTCAAAGCCTACAAGAGCAAGTAAGTCCTTGAGGCGGTTCCTGGACCGCCTCTACGCGGCGAGCGGCGCGCTCGCCGCCCTGTGCCTCGCGGGCATCGCGGTCGTGATGCTCGCGCAGGCCGCCGGCCGCGAGCTCGGCTACCTCGTGCGCGGCGCCGACGACATCGTCGCCTGGCTGTGCGCCGCCACCGCCTTCCTCGCGCTCGGCCATACCTTCCGCCGCGGCGAGCTGGTGCGCGTCGGCCTGGTGATCGACCTCCTCCCGCCGCGCGTGCGCCGCGCGGTGGCCATCGCCGCCCTCGCGCTCGCGCTCGCCTTCGTCGGCTACATGCTCTACGCGGTGCTGCGCTTCGTCTACGAGAGCTGGAAGTTCAAGGAGGTCGCCCAGGGCCTGATCCAGATCCCGATCTGGATCCCGCAGACGAGCTTCGCCGTCGGCGCGGCCATCTTCTTCGTCGCCGTACTGGACGAGTTCGTCGTGCTGGTGCGCGGCGGCAAGCCGGCCTACGAGGCGGCGGAGGAAGACCGCCGCGCGCGCAAGGACTTCAGCGAATCCCTGTGACCCGATGAGCGCGGTCGCCGTCTCCCTCGTCCTCTTCGCCCTGCTGCTGGTGCTGCTCGCCGGCGGCGTTTGGATCGCGATCGCGATGGGCGCGGTCGCCTGGGTCGGGCTGCACTTCTTCACCTCGAGCCCCGCCGAGGTCAACCTGTTCCAGTCGTTCTGGGGCTCGAACGCGTCATGGTCGCTCGCGGCCCTTCCCCTCTTCGTCTGGATGGGCGAGATCCTGTTCCGCACCAGGCTCTCCGACGAGATGTTCGAGGGCCTCTCGCCCTGGCTCGGCTGGCTGCCGGGCCGCCTGATGCACGTCAACATCTTCGGCTGCGGCATCTTCGCCGCGGTGTCCGGGTCGTCCTCGGCGACCTGCGCGACCATCGCCAAGGTCGCGCTGCCGGAGCTCATCCGGCGCGGCTACGACGAGAAGACCTGCCTCGGCTCGCTGTGCGGCGCGGGAACCCTCGGCCTGCTCATCCCGCCCTCGATCATCATGATCGTGTACGCGGTCGCCGCCGAGGTCTCGATCCTCAAGATGTTCGTGGCGGGCGTGCTGCCCGGGATCCTGCTCATCACGCTCTTCTCGGGGTACATCGTCGCCTGGGCGCTGCTCAACCCGGCGAAGACGCCGCCGCCGGAGCCCGCCCTGCCGTTCGCCGAGAAGCTGCGGCGCGCGCGCCACCTGATCCCCTGCATCGCGCTCATCGTCTTCGTCATGGCCTCGATGTTCACCGGCTACGCGACGGCCACCGAGGCCGCCTCCTTCGGGGTGCTCGGCGCGCTCGTGATCGCCGCCTGGAGCCGCTCCCTCACCCGCGAGAACCTGTGGGCGAGCCTGATGGGCGCGACGCGCCTCTCGTGCATGATCCTCTTCATCCTCGCCGGCGCCGCGTTCCTCAGCTCGTGCATGGCGTTCACCGGCATCCCCCGCGCGCTCGCCGAGTGGGTCGCGTCGCTGAACGCGAGCCCGATCGCGCTGATCGCGGTGCTGGCGGTGATCTACCTCATCCTCGGCACGGCGCTCGACGGCATCTCGATGATCGTGCTCACCACCTCGATCGTGCTGCCGATGATCGAGGCCGCCGGGTTCGACCTCATCTGGTTCGGCATCTTCATCGTCCTGCTGGTGGAGATCGCCGAGCTCACGCCGCCGCTGGGCTTCAACCTGTTCGTGCTGCAGACGATGAGCGGACGCGACAGCAACTACGTCGCGCTCGCGTCCATCCCGTTCTTCTGCATGATGGTGCTCGCGCTCATCGCGGTGGTCGCGTTTCCCCAGCTCGCGACCTGGTTGCCCGACGCGGTCATCGGCGCGACCAAGCGGTAGCCCTTCTTCGGGCGGTGCAGCGCCACCGCGAGGCGCAGCGCGCTCCACGACACGGCGACGCGCGGCAGGCGCAGCGGATCGGCACCCGGCGCGACGAAGCCCTCCTCGACGGTCACCGCCACGGCGTAGTGGCGGCGCGCCGCCTCGGCCACGGCAGCGTCGAGGTTGCCGTTCGGGTAGGCGAACTCCTCCACCGGCCGGCCAAGCTTCGACTCGAGGACGCGCCGGCTCTCGGCGAGCTCGCGCTCGAGGGAGCGCGCGTCGAGCGAGGTCAGGATCGGGTGGTGGAGCGTATGCGAGCCGATGGTGACGAGCGCCGGGTCCAGGGTGCGCAGCGCGTCCCACCCGGCCACGTCGAGGTCGCGCCGCTCCTGCGGCGTCGGCTCGAAGTCCGGCGTGGCCTCGCGGATGCTGCGCTCGAGCACCGCGCGGCGCTCCGCGGGGAGCGTCTTCATGCGCCCCACGATGGGCTCGACCTCGGACGCCCTGCGCGAGAGCCGGCCGAGGCGCTGGCGCGCCTCGTGGTTCCATAGCCAGCGTCCGGTGTCGATGAGTCCCGGGCAGACGAAGAACGTGGCCGGCAGGCCGAGCCGGCGCAGGATCGGATAGGCGACCTCGACGTTGTTGCGCAGGCCGTCGTCGAAGGTGAGCGCCACCTGGCGGCGGAAGCGGATGTCGCCCGCGGCCGCGTCGCGCGCGATGCGGGCGAGCGGCACGACGTCGAAGTGCCGGCGCACGTAGCGCAGCATGCGCTCGAGCGCCGCCGCGCGCGCCCGGGGCGTGCCATGGAACATCAGGATCCGCGCGCGCCCGTCGTTGCGCTCGCCGGCGCCCGCGACGCCGAGGTAGTAGGCGGCCGCCAGGGGCGCGCGAAGCAAGGATTTCATGGGCATATTCCCGCCAGGCCTAGAATGGTGCCCATGTCGGTCCCGCTCTATCTCACTGCCGAACTGCGCCGGATGGAGGAGTCGGCCGCGAACGCCACGCCGCCGCTCATGGAGCGCGCCGGCGCGGCGGCCGCGGCGCTCGCCGCGCGCATCGCCGGCGAACGGGCGAAGGACGTCCTGGTCCTCGCCGGCCCCGGCGACAACGGCGGCGACGCGCGCATCGTCGCCGCCCTGCTGCGCGAGCGCTTCTTCCGCGTCGTCCTGGCGACGCGCCCCGACGAGATCCCGGCGGACCGGCGCTGGGCGCTCGTCGTCGACGGCCTGTTCGGCATCGGCCTGTCGCGGCCGATCGCCGGGGACT
>DASZQH010000029.1:0-10662 GCA_035549805.1 Burkholderiales bacterium | reverse complement strand
GAGGAACAGATCCTCCTTCGAGCCGAAGTAGTAGTACCGCATGCGCTTGTTGGCGCGCGCGCGCTCGGCGATGCGGTCGACCCGCGCGCCGCCGAGGCCGAAGCGCGCGAATTCCACCGTCGCCGCATCGAGGATGCGGCGGCGCGTGCGGTCGGGATCGCGCGAGGAACCGTTGGCTTTCAAGGGGGCTTAAGTAACTAGGTAGTTAACCTAGCCGCTTTACCCCTCCGGCGTCAACCTAGCGGCGCAGCGCGGCGCCCCTGCCCTTACCGCCGCAAGGCGGCTCCCCACGTCGCCTCGTAGTCGTTGCCGAGCTGGTCGGTCTCGCGGCCGTCGGGCTGGAAGAACTTGTTCGGCACCTGGAAGATGGCGAGCATGATGCCGCCCTGCGGCCCGCCCCAGGCCTCGTGCTGGCTGCCGGCCGGGCGCCAGACGAACTGGCCCGCCTTGCACTCGCCCTCGCCGCACACCAGGCTGCCCTCGAGGACGAAGGTCTGCTCGATCTTCATGTGCTGGTGGTGCGGCAGCCGCGCGCCGGGGGCGAAGCGCATCAGCATGGTCGCCATGCCGGTGGTGCGGTCCACCACCAGCGTCTTGCCTTCCACGCCGGGGAAGCTGGTCTTCTCCCAGGGGAGCGCGTCGACGTCGACGAACCGCGAGGCGAGCGGCGGGAGGTGGGCGTGCGACCTGGCGTTCGGCGTGGATCCACTCATGGCTTCAGCTGCTCCCCGACCTTGACGATCTTCATGGTGTTGGTACCGCCCGACTTGCCGATCGGCTCGCCGATGGTGAGGACGATGAGGTCGCCCTCCTTCACCACCTTGTTGTCGACCAGCACCTTCTCGGCTTCGCGCAGCAGCTCCTCCCGGTCGTGGCCGACGTACTTGACCATGAGCGGCGAGACGTCGCGGAAGAGGGCGCACTTATAGCGCGTGCCGGTCTGCGAGGTGAGGGCGTAGATCGGCACGCCGCAGTTGAGGCGGCTCATCCACAGCGCGGTCGAGCCCGACTCGGTGAGGGCGGCGATGCACTTCACCTTCAGGTGGTAGGCGGTGAAGAGCGCCGCCATCGCGATCGACTGGTCGACGCGGGTGAACACGCGATTCAGGAAGTCCTGCTCGAGGTTGAGCGGCTGCGTCTGCTCGGCCTCGATGCAGATGCGGTCCATCGCCTCGATGGCCTCGACCGGGTAGCGGCCGCTCGCCGACTCGGCCGAGAGCATGACGGCGTCGGTGCCGTCGAGCACCGCGTTCGCGACGTCGGAGACCTCGGCGCGCGTCGGCACCGGGCTCGAGATCATGGACTCCATCATCTGCGTCGCGGTGATGGTGAGCTTGTTGTGCTCGCGCGCGAGGCGGATCATCTTCTTCTGCAGGGCCGGCACCGAGGCGTCGCCCACCTCCACCGCGAGGTCGCCGCGCGCCACCATGATGCCGTCGGAGCCGCGCATGATGTCCACCAGCGCCGCCTCGCCCACCGCCTCGGCGCGCTCGATCTTGGCGATCAGGAACGCCTTGCCGCCGGCCGCGCGCATCAGCTCGCGCGCCATGTACATGTCGGCGCCGGATTTCGGGAAGGACACCGCGAGGTAGTCGCACTGGATCTTCGCCGCGGTGCGGATGTCCTCCATGTCCTTCGCCGTGAGCGCCGGCGCCGTGAGGCCGCCGCCCTGCCGGTTGATGCCCTTGTTGTTCGAGAGCACGCCGCCATGGCGCACCTTGGTATGCACCTCCTCGCCGCGCACCGCGGTGACGTCGAGCACGATCTTGCCGTCGTCGAGCAGCAGCACCGCGCCGGGCTCCACGTCGCGCGGCAGCTCCTTGTAGTCGAGCCCCGCGCGCGCCTGCTCCCCCAGCTCGCAGTTCGCGTCGAGGATGAAGCTCGCGCCCTTCTCCAGCGTGACCTTGCCGTCCTTGAACTTGCCGACGCGGATCTTCGGTCCCTGCAGGTCGCACATGATCGCCACGGTGCGGCCGGCCTTGCGCGCCACCTCGCGCACCAGCTCCGCGCGCTTGAGGTGGTCCTCGGCGGTGCCGTGGGAGAAGTTCAGGCGCACCACGTCGACGCCGGCGCGAACGACCCGCTCGAGCACGGCAGGGTCGCTCGATGCAGGGCCGAGCGTGGCGACGATCTTCGTGGAACGCAACATGAGATGAGGTGACCTGCCGGAAGTTTAGCAAAGAGCGCTCGCGCCCACGCTGCGAAGCGCGGCGCCGCTCAGTGCAGCGGCACGCCCGCGGCCTGCAGCCCGTCGCCGAGCCGCGCCATGAATGGCGCACGGAACGGCCAGGCGGTCCTCGCGCGCTCCACGGTCAGGTCGCCGTCCTTGCGCAACAGGCGACGCGCCATGCGGCGCGCTTCGTCGCCGGCACCGGCATGGTAAGCCGCGGCCACGGCAAGGCGGTCCGCCCACACGGCGCCGGGGAACCCGGCGGTCCCGCTGCGCACCCAGCGTGCCGCCTGGGCGTACCGGCCGAGCGCGAAATGCGCCGAGCCGATCCCGATGAAGGCGATGTTGCGCATGGGGCCAAGCGGATTGAGGTGCATCGCGAGCGCGAGCTCGCGCAAGCCGCCCTGCGGGTCACCCATGTAGACCGATGCCCAGCCGCGGCGGATCCAGCCATAGGGAAGCCAGGGATCGAGCCCGAGCGCGCGCTCGAGGAGGCGATCGGCCTCCTCCAGGCGATGCGCGAGGGTCAGCGCGCCGCTCGCGAGCGTCAGCGCCAGTGCATCGTTCCGCGCCAGCGCACAGGCACGCTTCACCGCATCGACGCTGCGCTGTCGGTCCAGGCTCGGCGCGGCGCTGAATCCGTGCGCGGCGCGCTGGCCCCAGCACCACGCGGCAAGCGCGACCGGTAAGCCGTACTCCGGCGCCGCGCTTTGCGCCCCCTCCAGGCATTCCAGCGCCCTCGCGCATTCGCGCGGCGCGACCGCGAAAGCATCGGACAAGGCTTCCCAGGTGAGGCGCACGGCGTCGGCATCGGGCGAATCCTCGTGCAGCATCGCGGCGCTGCGATGACGACGCAGCGTCGCGGAAGGCGGCTCTCCGTAAGCCGCGCGGTACGTGGCCGCGAAACGGCCGAGCTGTGCGAAGCCGCTCGTCAGGGCGACGCCGGTCACCGTCGTATCCTCCCCCGGGCGCTGCAGCGCCCGGCGCGCGTGCACCAAGCGCATGCGTCGCACCCAGCCGAGCGGCGTAGCGCCCAGGTAGGTGCGGAATTGGGTCTCCAGCGTGCGCGGGCGCACGCCGGCGACGGCGGCCAGCAGCTGCAAGTCGATGGGATCGGCGAAGCGACCGCGCAGCCAGGACAGCGCCCGCGTCAATCCCGGCGGCAAGGCCGATGCAGGCTCGCCGCCCGCGCTCCATTGCGGATCGCGCTTCTCGTCGCCTTTGGTTCTGCCCATGCGCTCGCCTCGAGCCTTGAGGAGCGTAGCACCGGCGGCGCGAACTGCATAACCGCGACGGAAAGCGCATAGCGGCCCGAAGGCGCCGGTGGGAGTCTCCTCCTTTTCGACGTCGCACGACGAGGAGCGAGAGAATGCACCGACTTTCTTCCCTGCTGCGGCGCGCCGGTTTCGCCGTCGCGCTTGTCGCTTTCTCCTGCGCCGCGGTTTCCGAAGCGTCCGCGCAGGCCCAGTACGTCGTGAAGCCGGTCGCCGAAAGGAAGGTCAAGGCCTTGCCGCCCGGCGCCCTCTACTGGCGCGTCGAGACGTTCCCGCGCATCGAAGACGCCCGGGCTGCCGCAGGATGGGACCCGGACAGCGTGAGCTACCGGTCCCCAGCGTCGCTCGTTGCCGACGTCGCCGGCAAGGCGTGGCTGTTCACGCTCGGCGAGAAGGGCGGCGCGACACCCGGAGCAACCAGGATCGCGGAAGTGGGCCCGGTGCCACCCGTGCAGGCACCCGAGTATCTGCTGCGCGTCAACCACGGCTACGGACCGCCCGGCGCGAGAACGCCGGTCCACACGCATCCGGGCTCGGAGGCGTTCTACGTCGTCGCCGGTCGCCTCGGCCAGCGCACGCCGCACGGTGTCACCCACGTCGAGGCGGGACAGACCATGAACGGCCATCCCGGCGGCATGCCGATGGAAGTGTTCAACAGCGGCACCACCGACCTCACGGCCCTCATCATGTTCGTCGTCGACGCGACCAAGCCGTTCTCGGAGCCGGCCAGGTTCGACTAGGGACCGATATGCAGGACCACTTCGCGCCGCGACCCGCGCGTGCGGTGCTCCCACAGGTAGACGCCCTGCCAGGTGCCGAGGGCGAGCTTGCCCCGGCTTACCGGTATCGAAAGGGAAACCGCGGTGAGCGCGGCCTTGATGTGCCCGGGCATGTCGTCGGGACCTTCCGCGTCGTGACGGTAGAACGGGTCGCCGTCGGGCACGAGGCGGTCGAGCCAGCGCTCGAGGTCGTGCTTCGCCGACGGATCGGCATTCTCCTGAATGACGAGGCTCGCCGACGTATGGCGCACGAAGACCGTGCACAGCCCCTCCTCGATGCCGGCCTTGTCGACCGCGGCCTGCACCTTCGCCGTGATCTCGTGCAGCCCGCGGCCCGGCGTCGCCACGGTGAATTGCTCAACCATCGAGCTCGATTCCGCCTCTCGACACGACCACCTCTCCGTCGCTCTTCCGCGTTTCGAAGCGGATGCTCCTGCCGTTCGAATGAGAAAGGACCGCGAGCGTCGATGGCATGAGGACCATGCCGCTGAAGCGGCAGCGCACGCGCCGGACGCGTCGCGGATCGATACCCGCGAGCGCTTTCGAGACGGAGAGCGCCAGCGTGGCGGTACCGTGGAGGATGATGCCCGGCAGCCCGGCGGCGCGAGCGTGCGCGATGTCGGTGTGGATCGGGTTCCAGATGCGCGCGCACTCGGTGTAGACGTGCGCCGCGTTTGCGGCGATATCGATCGGGTCGACGCTTTCCAGCTTGCCGTCCGGTGGGGGAAGCTCGATGCGAGGTCCCCTGCCCTCTCCCTCTACACCGACGCCGCGGTAGAGCACGCCGAAGTCGGTGGTGGAGACCGGCTCGCCCGCCGCGTCGCGCGTCTCGAAGCGGAACACCACGAACGCCCCGGGCTTGCGCGCCTCGACCGAAGCGATGTGCACGACGGTGGCAAGCCGGTCGCCCTGCCGCACGGGCCGGTGCAGCACGAGGTCGTGCTCGGCGTGCACCAGGCGCGGGAAGAACTCGCGCAGCTCCGGGATGCGGCGGATCGGCCCGGAGACCGGCCACTCGTAGCAGACCGGAAAGAGGGGATGGGCCGGCACGCCGCCCGGCGCGGCGGTATCGAAGTAGCGCGGATCGGACTCGCCCAGCGCGGCGCTGTAGGCCATCAGCCAGCGCGCGTCGATGTCGTGCTCCGACGGGCCGGCCTGCGTGCCGACGATGGCGGCGGGGATGTTCAGGTGGAAGCGCGCGCCTCCAGCGCGGCGACCGCAGGCAGGGTCTTGCCTTCGAGAAATTCCAGGAACGCGCCCCCGGCCGTCGAGATGTAGTCCACGCCGCCGGCGAGCCCGAACTTGTTGATCGCCGCGACCGTGTCGCCGCCGCCGGCGATCGAGAACGCGCTGGACGCGGCGATCGCTTCGCCCAATTTTCTTGTTCCTGAGGAAAAAGCCTCTTTCTCGAATACGCCGACCGGCCCGTTCCACACCACCGTCCCGGCCTTGCGGATCTCCTCCGCGTACTGCCGGGCCGTTTCCGGCCCGATGTCGAGGATCATCTGGTCGGCCTTGACGCCTTCCACCGACACGACCGTTCCCGTCCCATCGAGGCTGTCGGAGACCACCACGTCGACCGGCAGGGGCACCTTGCCGGTCCGGAGCAGCTCCTTCGCCTCGGCGACCAGGTCCGGCTCGGCGAGGGACTTGCCGATCGGCTTTCCGGCGGCGAGCAGGAACGTGTTCGCGATGCCGCCGCCGACGATGAGGCGATCCACCTTCTTTGCCAGCTCGGCGAGGACGGTGAGCTTGGTGGACACCTTGGAGCCGGCGACGATCGCGATCAGCGGGCGTTGGGGGCTGGCGAGCGCCTTGCCGAGCGCCTCGAGCTCCGCCGCCATCAGCGGGCCCGCGACCGCGACCTTCGCGAAGCGCGCCGCGCCGTGCGTCGTCGCTTCGGCGCGGTGCGCGGTGCCGAAAGCGTCGTTCACATAGACGTCGCAGAGCGCCGCGATCCTGCGCGCGAGGCCCTCGTCGTCCTTCTTCTCGCCCTTGTTGCCCCGGGCGTTCTCGAGCACGACGACTTCGCCCGGCTGGACGGTGACGCCGTTGACCCAGTCCTTGATCAGGGGAACCTTCCTGCCCAGAAGCGAAGAAAGTCTTTCTGCCACAGGCGCCAGAGAGTCTTGCGGCTGCAGCGGCTCGCCTTCCTTGGGACGGCCGAGGTGCGAGGTGACCATCACGGCGGCGCCCCGGTCGAGCGCCGCCTTGATCGCGGGCACGGAGGCCTGGATGCGCGTGTCGTCGGTGATGCGGCCTTCCTCGATCGGCACGTTGAGGTCGGCGCGGATGAAGACCCGCTTGCCGGCAAGGTCGACATCCGACATGCGACGAAACTTCATGACGGCAGCTTGAACTTCAGCACGGCCCTACTTCGCGTTCATCAGCGCGACCGCGCAGTCCAGCATGCGGTTCGAGAAGCCCCACTCGTTGTCGTACCAGGCGCAGACCTTCACCAGCGTGCCCTCGGAAACCTTGGTGAGCGAGGCATCGAACACCGAGCTCGCGGGATTGTGGTTGAAGTCGGAAGACACGAGGGGCTCGTTGACGTACTCGAGGATGCCCTTCAGGTCGGTCTCCGAGGCCTGCTTCACCGCCTTGTTCACCTCGTCCACGCTGGTGGCCTTCTTCGCCACGAACGAAAGATCGACGATCGAGACGTTGATGGTCGGCACGCGGATCGAGAAGCCGTCCAGCTTGCCGTTGAGATGCGGGAGCACGAGGCCCACCGCGGCCGCGGCGCCGGTCTTGGTCGGGATCATGTTGTGCGTCGCCGAGCGGGCGCGGCGCAAGTCCTTGTGGAACACGTCGGTCAGCACCTGGTCGTTCGTATAGGAGTGCACGGTGTTCATCAGGCCGCTCACCACGCCGATGCGGTCGTCGAGCGCCTTGACGAGCGGCGCGAGGCAGTTGGTGGTGCAGGAAGCGTTCGAGATCACCGTGTCGGACGCCTTCAGGTCCTTGTGGTTCACGCCCATGACGATGGTGCGGTCCACGTCCTTCTCGCCCGGAGCGGAGATGATCACCTTCCGGGCGCCGGCCGTAATGTGGGCACCGGCTTTCGCCTTGCTCGTAAAGAGGCCGGTGCATTCCATGACCACGTCCACGCCCAGGGCCTTCCACGGCAGCTTCGCCGGATCGCGCTCCGCGACGACCTGGATCGCGTCGTCGCCCACCTGGATCGACTTGTCCTTGACCTGCACTTTCTGCTGGAACGGCCCGTGGACCGTGTCGTATTTCAGCAGGTGTGCGTTGGTGGCGGCGTCGCCCAGGTCGTTGATGGCGACGAACTGCAGGCCGTGCTTCTTGCCGCTCTCGTAGTGGGCGCGCAGGACGTTGCGCCCGATCCGGCCGAATCCGTTGATGGCTACCTTGATCATCCGAGTGTGCTCCTCACCGCTTCCGCGACTTTTTCGGCCGTGAAGCCGAAGTGCTTGAAAAGATCCCCGGCGGGCGCCGACTCGCCGAAGCGGTCGATGCCCACCACTGCGCCCTCCAGGCCGACGTACTTGCGCCAGTAGTCGGTCACGCCCGCCTCGACGGCGATGCGGGGCAATTGTTCCAGCAGGACCGATTTCCGGTAATCGTCCGGTTGGCGGTCGAAAACGCTGGTCGAGGGCATGGACACGACACGGACCGGGATGCCCTCGGAGGCCAGCAATTTCTGTGCGCCGAGGGCGAGCTGCACCTCGGAGCCGGTGGCGATCAGCACCGCCCGCGGGCTTTCGGCGTCGGACAGCACGTAGCCGCCCTTCGCCACCGCATCGGCCGCCGCCCGGGAGGCGAACGGCAGGTTCTGGCGCGACAGGAGGAGCGCCGTGGGCCCCTTGCGCTCGACCGCGGCGCCCCAGGCGACCGCCGTCTCGTTCGTGTCGCAGGGCCGCCAGACGTCCAGGTTCGGGATCAGGCGCAGCGTCGCGGCGTGCTCGATCGGCTGGTGCGTCGGCCCGTCCTCGCCCAGGCCGATCGAGTCGTGGGTAAAGACGTAGATCGTGCGGATCTTCATGAGCGCGGCCATGCGGATGGCATTGCGCGCGTAGTCGGAGAACACGAGGAACGTGCCGCCGTAGGGAATGAAGCCGCCGTGCAGCGCGATGCCGTTCATCATCGCGCACATGCCGAATTCCCGGACGCCGTAGAAGATGTGGTTGCCGGAGAGGATCGGCCCGGGCGCGACCGCGCGGGAGGCCTTCACCATGGTGAGGTTCGAGCCGGTCAGGTCCGCGGAGCCGCCGAGCAGCTCCGGCAGCCTGGGCTTGATGGCCTCCAGGACGTTCTGGGAAGCCTTCCGGGTCGCGATGGTCTCCGCCTTTTGCGCCGTCTCCTCGACCAGGGACCCCAGCCAGCCGGCCGGCAGCTCCCCTTGCATCCGCCGGGTGAACTCGGCTGCTTCGCCCGGGTGCTGCTTCTCGTAGGAAGCGAAGATCTTCTTCCACCTGCGTTCCGCCCGCTTCCCGGCCTCCCTCGCATCCCACGCGTTCCTGACCGGGTCGGGGATCTCGAAGGCAGGGTGGTTCCAGCCGATGGCGGCGCGGGTGGCGGCGATTTCCTCGGCGCCGAGCGGCGCGCCGTGGGCGGCGCCGGTGTTGGCCTTCTTCGGCGCGCCCTTGGCGATGACGGTCTTGCAGCAGATCAGCGTCGGCCGGGCTTTCTCCCGCTTCGCCTTGCGGATCGCCTTGTCCACCGCCTCGACGTCATGGCCGTCGACGCTCGGGATGACCTGCCAGCCGTAGGCGGCGAAGCGCTTGGGGACGTCGTCGGTGTACCAGTGGGCGATGTGGCCCTTCTCCGAGTCGATCGAGATGCCGTTGTCGTCGTAGAAGGCGATCAGCTTGCCCAGGCCGAGCGTCCCGGCGATCGAGCCGGCCTCGTGGGAGATCCCTTCCATCATGCAGCCGTCGCCCATGAAGACGTAGGTGTAGTGGTCGACGAGCGCCAGGTCCGGCTTGTTGAACTGGGCGGCGAGGAGCTTCTCGGCGAGCGCCATGCCGACCGCGTTGGCGAAGCCCTGGCCGAGCGGCCCGGTGGTCGTCTCCACGCCCGGGGCGTAGCCGTGCTCGGGGTGGCCGGCGGTCCTGGAGCCGAGCTGGCGGAAGCGCTTCAGCTCCTCCATCGGCAGCGCGTAGCCGGTGAGATGCAGCAGCGCGTAGAGCAGCATCGAGCCGTGGCCGTTCGACAGCACGAAGCGGTCGCGATCGGGCCAGGCGGGGTTGGCGGGGTTGTGCTTGAGGTGGCGCGTCCAGAGCGCCACCGCGATCTCGGCCATGCCCATCGGCATGCCCGGATGGCCCGACTTCGCCTGCTCCACCGCGTCCATCGCCAGCGCGCGGATGGAATTGGCGAGCTCGGCGTCGGAAGCCTTCAGCGGAGGGGAATCCATCGGAGGGCGCAAATTATACTCAGCGCATGCACGAACTTCCCTTCTCGGCACCGGCGCAGTACGAGCACCTTTGCTTCTGTGATTCGCCCGGCGAGGGCCACTGGTTCGTCTTCCGCGGCGACCAGCTTCTGGTGGAGATGGGGCCGCCCGATTCGCGCCCGTCGGACGATCCGCGGGTGAAGAGCCGGCCGTCATGGGCAAAGCTGCCGTTGCGAAAAAACCACAATTGGTTGGGGGATGCCCCGACCAGAACCCTATATCTAGGGCGCCTGGGGGGCGTGGACTGCTGGGCGGCCGAGCTGCCGAAGGACGCGCCCGCGCCCGCCGAGGGGCATTCCTGGGAAGGGCTGCGCGCGCTCTTCACGGTGCTCGACGACGCCCATTTCGCGCTCGCCGGGCGCGCGCTGCAGCTCGTCGACTGGGACCGGACGCACCAGTTCTGCGGCCGCTGCGGGGCCCGCACCGAGGCGAAGCGCGAGGAGCGCGCGCGCGTCTGCCCCTCCTGCAGGCTCTCCGCCTACCCGCGCGTCGCGCCGGCGACGATGATGCTGGTGAAGCGCGGCAGCGAGCTGCTGCTCGGCCGCAGCCCGCACTTCCCGCCCGGCATGTACAGCGCGCTGGCGGGCTTCGTCGAGCCCGGCGAGTCGCTCGAGCAGTGCGTCGCGCGGGAGGTCGCCGAGGAAGTCGGCGTGCGCGTAAGCAACATCCGCTACTTCGCCAGCCAGTCGTGGCCGTTCCCGCACTCGCTCATGATCGCGTTCGTCTGCGACTGGGTGAGCGGCGAGATCCGTCCGCAAGAGGGAGAAATCGAAGCGGCAAACTGGTTCGAAGTATTGCAATTGCCGAGACTTCCAAGCAAAATCTCGATCGCTCGCAGGTTGATCGATTCCGTTGTCAAGGACTTGATCGATGCCCGCGGCAAAACGAACGCCGTTTAGGAGGTTTTGAACGAGTTGAGCGCAATCGAAAAGCGCTGTGTGCGCCGCAAGGCGCGGATGGAAGGCGAGGCTGCAGACGCGGGCTTCGCCTTCGCATTTTGGAGGATGGAAAAATGAA
>DASZQH010000028.1:0-14915 GCA_035549805.1 Burkholderiales bacterium | reverse complement strand
ATCCGGAGAAGAAGATCGCCCTCGCCCGCGAGTACAGCAAGGGCGAGGAAGAGGTCGCGTTCTACTGCAAGGTGATGGTCGTCGAGGAACTCGGCGACTACTACAACGTCACCATCGAGCGCGACGAGCGCGTCGAGCCCTTCGTGCGCCTGCTCAACCGCGTGCACCACATCGACGAGGCGCGCCACCTCGCGTTCGGCCGGGTCCACCTCGCCGAGCTGTTCGCGCAGCATTCGCCGCAATGGTCCCCCGAGGCGCTCGCCGGGTTCCGCGCCTGGCTCGCGGACTACCTGCGCGCGTCCTGGGCCGACTACTACAACCCGACGATGTACCGCGACGCGGGCCTCGCCGACGCCTACGAGGTGCGGCAGGCGGCGCTCGCCCATCCGGCGTGCGCCGCGCATCGCGCGCGCGTCTCGGCGAAGCTGGTCAACTACTTCGTCAAGCACGGGCTTCTCGCCGAAGCGCCGCAGCTCTGATGGAAGCGACCGCAGTCCAGGAGCGCGAGGTCCGGGCGAAGCTGCGCGCCTGGATGGCGGGCCGCGCCAAGAAGGGCGTGACGCGCGACTTCAACGACCAGACCCCGGTGCTCGAGCTGGGCATCCTGTCCTCGCTCGACATCGTCGAGTTCGTGCTCTACATCGAGAGCCTGCGCGGCGAAGAGCTCGACCCGGATCGCATCGAGGCGAGCGCCTTCGCGAGCGTCGACACGATCTACGCCGCCTTCTTCGCCGGCCGCTGAGCGCGCCGTGACGCGGCCCGCGAGCTCGACCCTGCCGGGCGGCTTCCTGCGCTCCCTGGCCCGCTTCCCCGAGCGCCCTGCGCTGCAGCTCGCCGACCAGGTGCTCAACTACCGGCAGCTCCACGAGCGCGCCGGCGTGCTCGCCGGAACCCTGCTGCGCGCCGTGCCCGGGAACGAGCCGCCGCTCACCGCGGTGTTCGGCCATCGCTCGGTCACGGCGTACGCCGGCGTCCTCGCCGCGCTGCTGCGCGGCCACGGCTACGTGCCGCTCAACCCGGCGTTCCCCGCCGACCGGACGAGGACGATGCTCGTGCACTCGGGGTGCCGCGGCGTCATCGTCGACGCGAGCGGCGCGCGCGAGCTCGACCAGGTCCTCGCCGGCGTGGCGCCCGGCCTCACGTTCGTCCTCCCCGAGCACGACGACGTCTCCGCGTTCGCGGCCCGCTGGCCCGTCCACCGCTTCCTCGGCGCGCGCGAGCTCGGCGGCGCGGCGGCCCCGGTGCCGGCGGCGGATCCGGACGCGATCGCCTACCTGCTCTATACCTCGGGCAGCACCGGGCAGCCGAAGGGCGTGATGGTCGCGCACCGCAACGTCACCCGCTTCGTCGACGTGATGGTCGAGCGCTACGGCATCACGGAGCACGATCGCTTCTCGCAGACCTTCGACCTCACGTTCGACCTGTCGGCCTTCGACATGTTCGTCGCCTGGGAGCGCGGCGCGTGCCTGTGCTGCCCGACGCAGGCGCAGAAGATGTTCCCGGGCAAGTACATCTCCGATTGCGAGCTCACGGTGTGGTTCTCGGTCCCCTCGACCGTCGCGCTGATGAGCCGCCTGCGCATGCTCGGGCCGGGCAAGTACCCGCGCCTACGCTGGAGCCTGTTCTGCGGCGAAGCGCTGCCGGCCGACCTGATGCGGGCGTGGGCCGCGGCGGCGCCGGGGTCCGTCCTCGAGAACCTGTACGGGCCGACCGAGCTCACGATCGCCTGCACCCTCTATCGCTGGGATGCCGGGCGCTCGCCCGCCGAATGCGAGCAGGGAATCGTGCCGATCGGCGAGCCCTACCCCGGCATGCGCGTGCTGGTGGCGGACGAGGCGCAGAAGGAAGTGCCGGTCGGCGAGGTCGGCGAGCTGCTGATGACGGGACCGCAGCTCTCCCTCGGCTATTACAAGGATCCGCAGCGCACGGCCGCGGCATTCGTCACGCCGCCGGGCCGGCCGGAGGTGTTCTACCGCACCGGCGATCGCGTGCGGCGGCCCGCCGAAGGCCGCCCGCTCGTCTACCTCGGGCGCATCGACAACCAGGTGAAGATCCAGGGCTACCGCGTGGAGCTCGGCGAGATCGAGTCGGTGCTGCGCGAGGAAGCGGGCGTGGAGCTCGCGGTGGCCATCGGCTGGCCGCTCAACGCCAGCGGCGCGGACGGGATCGTCGCCTTCGTCGCCGGCCATCCGGAGGACACGCGCGAGCTGCGCGAGCGGGTGATCCTGCGCCTGCCGCCCTACATGCAGCCGAGCGAGATCCGCGTCGTGAAGGAATGGCCGCTCAACGCGAACGGCAAGATCGACCGGCGCGCGCTGCGCGACAGCCTCGCGAAGTAGCGCCGCTCAGGCCGCCGGCCTGGCGGCCGAAAAGGAAAGCGAGCCGGCCTTGTGCACGTCGCGCGCCGCGAGGTCGAGGCGGCGCTTGCCGACGACGCGGCGCATCAGGTTCGAGCTGCGCGTGTAGCTCCACTCCAGGAACTGCAGCACCGCCCTGGCGCTCGCGCGCCAGGGCCACCCCTCCCGGCCGGGGAAGCCCATCTCCGGGATCGACTGCCAGTAATACCAGTCCGGCCACACGCGCAGGTCCCGGAAGCCCGCCATGCGGAAGGTCCAGAGCAGCGCGGCATGCGTCATGTGGTTGAAGCTCGCGCGGTCGTGGAAGCCGTAGACGAAGGCCGACGTGCCGAAGAAGGTGCCGCCGGGACGCAGGACGCGGAACGCCTCCAGCGAGGCGAGCAGCGGCGAGGCGAGGTGCTCGTAGACCGCCATCGAGGTGTAGAGGTCGAAGCTGCCGTCGGCGAACGGCAGGTTGTGCGCGTCCGCGAGGACATGCGGACCGCGGCCGCGGACGTCGACGTCGGTGCCGACGTAATGGAAGCCGCGCCTCGCGAAGTACGCCTCGCATTGGCGCTCGCCGCAGCCGATCTCGACGATCCAGCGCCCGTTCCCCTGCTCCCCGGGCACCGACGCGAGGCGCGCATCCAGGTGGTAAGGAAGGTCGCTCGCATCAATCTTGCGCGGCGGATCGAAGCGCATCGCGTCGAGCTCCTCCCAGACCTCCTGCCACGGAAGACGCAGCTCCAGGCGCTCCGGGGCCACGCGCAGGTCGACGACGCCGTCGCGGATCGGGTACCGGTGCGTCCCATCCGCGCTGACGAGCGCTCCGTCCTCCCGCCGCAACGGCTGGTGCGAGCGCGGGCAGCGCAGGCGCGGCAGCAATGCGTCGAGGGAGACCGTCGTCATCCGGGCGGCGGGCAAGGAGGCATCGATGACGGCGCCGCGCTGCGAGGGCCGGCATCGCCGGCCGGCAGCGCCACGTTCGCCGGATCTCCCGGCGCCGGCCAGGGCGGCGGGGATTGCCACGCGGAGAAGGTGTTGCCGCTGAGATAGTCGTGGCCCGCGCCGTGCGCCGCCTGCTGGCCGCGCTGCAGCGCCTCCGTGATCGAGCCGAAGAAGCGGTTCGAGGTGAGCCTCGCGTAGTCCGCGTGCGCCGCCTCGAAGCTCGGGGTGATGCAGGTCGAGTGCGCATAGACCTGGTTGCAGCTCGCCCAGACGCCGTTGTAGCGCGCCGTGTGGCCGGGGGTGTTCTGCACCCACAGGATGCGCGCCTCGTGGCGGTCGACGAAGACGTTGTCCGCGACCCACGCATAGAGGGGCGAGACGCCCTCCTGCGGATGCAGGCGCACGCGATGGTAGCGCGGGCCCTCGATGCGGTTGCCGTAGATCACGATCCTGCCGCCGGCGCGAATCCCCCAGCCCTCGGGCACCGCGGCTTCCTCGCGGCTGCGGCCCCCGGTGAGGAGGAGATTGCCGGCGATCACGATGTCGGACCCGCCGCGCTGGTCGAGGCTCCCCGCCGTGGCGGAGTGGCCGCGGTTGTTGACGATGGCCACCCGCTGGGCGCCGCGCGCGAACTGCCAGAGATAGTGACCGCCCCGGCCGTCGTCCCCGTTCAGGTCCAGGCCGTCGACGATCACGTCGCTCACCTGGAGGGTCGACGCGAAGCGGATGACGCCGACCACGCCCCCCGAGTGCGCGCCCGGCGTCGTGCCGCGGATGCGCACGCGCTCGGTGCGCGACGGCGGCGCGTAGCGGCCGACGGTGAGCTGCGCCACGCGATGGCCCGGCGGCACGACGATGTCGACGTCGCGCACGTCGTCGAGGATCGTCACTGGCCCGATGAACTGCGCCGCCACCGTGATCAGCGTGCCGGGCCGGCGCGCCTCGGCGGCGAGCTGCGCGGCGCTGGTCACCCGCACGCTCCGGGTCGTCACCGGCGGCTCGGGCGCCACGATGGCGGCGCGCGGGCCCCACGCGCCGGCCGCCGAATGGAACGGAATGCGCGCGAGGTCCAGGCGCGGATACCAGCGGTACGGCTCCGCCGCCTTCGCGTCGGGCGCGGGGCAGACCGCGTTCTCGCGCGCCTGCGCGGCGGCGGCGGCGCAGAGCATCGCGAGCGCTGCGCCGATGCGGATGATTGCCGGTTTCGTCCTCACGTTACTTGACGTTCTGGTCCCTCGACGTGCGGCAGTGTACTGGGAAATTTGTGCTAGGTTGCCGCCTTTGCAGAGGGAGACGGCGTGCCGGCGTCGGGAGATTCGCCGCAGTTTCGCAGCACCGTGCGCGTCGCGCTGCTCGCGCTCGCGGCGCTCCTCTTCGGCTACGCGCTGCTCGATCATCCGCTCTACGGCGGCGCGCCCGGCTTCGGCTGGAGCGAGATCGCGATTTCCTGCGCGGCGGCGACGCTCGCCGTGGCAGCGTTCCTGCCGGTGCGCATCGGCGGGCCGGTCCTCCTGCTCGGCGTGACGAGCCTCGTGATGCTCGGCGTCACCGAGCTCGCGGCGGAAATGCTCCTCGGCCCGCGCCACCGGCCGATCTACCAGTCCGACGAGCGCGTCATCTTCAAGTTCATCCCGGGCCGGCGCAGCGTCATGACGCATGCGCCGGTGAACGGCGGGCAGAGCGTCGCGCACCGGATCAATTCGCAGGGCTTCCGCGGCGAGGAGCTGCGCTCGACGCGCGAAGGCCCGCGCGTCATGGTCTACGGCGACTCGTTCATCCATGCCTACTACACGCCCGAGGAGCAGACGTTCGTGGCGCAGCTCGGCGCCCGCCTGGCGGCCGGGCTCGGCCGTCCCGTCGAGGCCGTGAATGCCGGCGTGAGCTCGTACGGGCCGGACCAGGTCAGCCTCAAGATGGAGGAAGAGCTGGGCCGGCTGCGGCCGGATCTCGTCGTGGTGGCCGTTTTCGCCGGCAACGACTACGGCGACCTGCTGCGCAACAAGCTCTTCCGCCTCGCGGGGGACGGCACCCTCGTGCCGAACGCCTGGACGCTCGACCCGAACGTACGCATCTGGCTCGAGCGCAGCCAGCGCGAGTCGATCCTGCTGCGCGCAATCCGCAGCGCCCGCGGCGCCGCGCCGGGCGCGACGCAGCGCGCCTCGGACGTCGGCAAGCTCGATTTCCTCCTCGCCGAAGCGGAGCGGGAATACCGCAGCTACGTCGTCGAGCGCAACAACGTCGTGACGAATACGCACGTCGATTTCTACAGCGCCGACGTCAGCGCCGCGCCCGACAGCGCTTCGGCGCGCTACAAGATCGCGTTCATGCAGGCGGTCCTGCGGCGCATCCGCGACGTCGCCGCCAAGGCGGGCATTCCGCTCGCCTTCGTCTTCATCCCCCATCCGAGCGACGTGACGCCGGGCCAGCAGTGGCACCCGCACGTCGATGCCGCGCGCTTCCCCCGCTACGACGGGCGCAACCAGACCGCGCCCCTGGAAGCCGCCGCCCGCGACCTGGGCGTGCCGCACGTCAGCCTGTACGACCTCTTCCGGGCGCGCGGTGCCGCCGAGGTCTACCTGCAGGGCGGCGATGACCACTGGAACGCGGCCGGCCAGGCGCTCGCCGCCGCCGCCGCGGCGGACCTGATCCTGCGCTCCCGCCTGCTGCGCGCGCCCGGCCACTAGCCGAGCCGCGCGTGGATCGCGCGCGCCGCGCGCAGCGCGTTCGCGGCGATCGTGAGGCTCGGGTTGGTGCCGCCGCTCGAGGGAAAGAACGACGCGTCGACGACGTAGAGGTTCGAAAGGTCGTGCGCACGGTTGTCGCGATCGAGCACGCTCGCGGCGGGATCGTCGCCGAAGCGGCAGGTGCCGCAGACGTGGCCGTAGTTGAGGTTGTTGCCCGAGGAGAGCAGGAGCACGCGATGCGGGCGCAGCGCCTCGACGAGGCGCGAGCGGAACGAGGCGACGCGGCGCGCGAGCTCTTCCGGGTAGCGGTATTCGATGCGCATGCCGTTGTTCGCCGCGGGGTCGGCCACGATGCGGTTGTGCGGGTACGGCAGGTCCTCGATCGAGCTCGCCCAGAGGCCCGCGTGCCGGAAGCCGAAGAGGTGGTAGACCAGCAGCGCGGCGAGGCGCACCGCCGGACTGGAGAGCTTGCGCCACCACACCGGACGCGGGCTCGCCAGCTTCTTCCACCAGGTCGGGTCCCGCTCCGCCACGTCGCGCATGTACTGCATGATCTGCCCGAGGTCGACCGCCACGCCGGCAGTCTGGAACGTGCCGAGCTTCTCTCCTCCGGCGGCGTAGAAATCGTTGAGCGCGAGGCTCTTGTAGGGACCCGGCTGGGCCGCGAGCCGCTCGCGGGGCGCAACGGCGAAGAAGTCGCTCACGTGCATCATCAGGTTGCGCCCGACCTGCCCGGAGCGATTTGCCAGCCCGTCGGGCCAGTGCGCGGAGCGCGACTTGAGGAGCAGCGCCGGGGTCATGTATGCGCCCGCCGCGAGGACCACGACCTTCGCGCGCAGCGCGAGGTCCCTGCCGCGCCAGCGGCAGCGCACCTCGCGCACCGAGGAGGCATCCGCTTCGATCGAGAGCACCTCGCACCCGGGCAGGAGCCTGGCGCCGAACTGCTCCAGCGCCGGCAGGACGCAGACCGTCGCCGCATCGCGCTTGCAGCCGCGCGCGCAGGGACCCGCTCCGCAGCCCGTGCAGCCCGCCACGAAGTCGCACGCGACGTGCACCCGGTAGGGATGCAACCCGAGCTCGCGGAAGGACGACTCCAGGTGCCCGTCGCGCGGGCTGAGCGGGGGCGGCTCGCGCAGGATCGACGGCGAGCCGCGGTCGAGCGGGTCCGGCGTCCCCGCGACGCCGAACATCCGTTCCGCCTGTTCGTAGAACGGCCGCAGCTCCTCGTAGGTGATCGGCCACCGCTCGGGCAGCGTCGCGTCCGGGACATCGGGAAAATTCGCGCGCGGCGCGAAGTCCGAAGGCTGGAACCGTTCCAGCGCGGCGGCGTACAGCGCGGTGCTGCCGCCGATGCCGCAGCCGAGCGGCGCGAAGAACTCCGTCTTGCGGGCCCCGCTGCCCTCCTGCAGGCGCAACGGCCAGCGCCCCGCGCGCAGGCGCGCCCGAGGGGAGTCCTCGTCCTCCCCGCCGTCCGGGGCGCCCGCGGCGGCCTCGCCGCCGAACGACTTGCCTCCCGGCGCCGACCAGCCCTTCTCGACGAAAAGGACGCGGCGTCCGAGCCGCGCCAGCTCGTAGCCCGCGGTGCCGCCCCCCATGCCGGTGCCGATGACGATCGCATCCCATTGCGTCGCGCCGGGATCCGGCGGCACGTGCCCGCCGCTCATCGCCCGGTCATTCTCCGCAGCAGGCGGCCGAGCTTCGCGCGCAGGCCCTGGTTCTCCACGTAGACGTCGCCCTGCAGGAAGGTCGTGCCCGTGGGGCCGTTGCGCGGCAGGCTGGCGAGATTGCGCGCATAGGCGTAGACCGACGCGGGATCCTGGCCGTCGTCGCTCATGCGCGTGCGGATGATGCCGGGCAGGAGCTCGTTCACCAGCACGTCGGGATAGCGGGCGCGGTCGATCTCTCCCGCGAGCGCAACCGTCAGCACGCGCACGGCCGCCTTCGAGGCGGCGTACGCCGAGCTCGCGGGAATCGGCGAGCGCCAGGCGAGCGTGCCGACGTTGATGATCCGTCCGTAGCCCCGCTCGAGCATGCCGGGCAGCGCGCGCCGGCAGCAATAAGCGAGGCCGATGAGGTTGGTCTCGATCGCGCGCGTCCAGTCCTCGTGCGACGAATCGAGGAAAGCGACCTTCGGGTAGGCCGCGGCGTTGTTGACGAGGATGTCGACCTTGCCGGCGCGCCGCTCGGCCTCGGCGAACAGGCGGTCGACGTCCTCCTTGCGGCCGACGTCGCCGGCGACGAAGTGCATGGCGCCCGGCGCGCACTCGCGCGCGGTGGCCTCCAGGTCGGCCGCGGTCCGTCCGATGCCGACGACCGTGGCGCCGTCGCGGCAGAACCCCAGCGCCAGCGCGCGGCCGATTCCCGAGCCGGCCCCCGTCACGATCACGCATTGACCGGCGAAACGCATAACCCTCCCGAAATGGTTGCTGGATCCGGCAGGCCGGCGCCGCTCATCTCGCCACCGCCGGCGCCTCGATGCTTCCGGTCGCGCCCCTCGGCTGCTCCGCGCGGTGCAGGACGCTGAACTTCCTGCGCAGCCGCGCCGCCGGGACCTCGATCCCCCGGTACAGGAGCGCGGACGCCGCCAGCGTCAGCGCCGTGGCGACGACCAAGAGCACCAGCAGCGAGCCTCCCGCCAGCTTCTGCGCGAAGTGGATCGCCGACGGGTGCACGAGGTAGATCGCGTAGCTGAGTGTGCCGATCCACATCACCGGCGGCCAGTTGAGCAAGCGCATCGGTCCCCAGGTGGAGTAGCGCACTGCGACGATGAAGATCGGAAACAGGCACAGGCCCTGGAGGGTGTAGCCGAAGGTCTCGCGGAACGCGCGCCCGCCGACCACGAAGCTCGCGAGCAGGCCGAGCACGGCGAGCGGCAGGAAAACGCGCTTCCACAGATGTTCCGCATAGCGCGAGCGGTCGAGCGCCGGATTGCCCCACAGGGCGAGCACGCAGCCGAAGAGGATGGAGTCGATGCGCGTGTCGGTCGCGAGGTAGGTGCGGTTCGGATGCGCGTCCAGGACGAAGGTCAGGGTGAGGCGCCAGAGAAACACCAGCGCGCAGGCGGCGAGCAGGAGCGCTACCCGCGCGCCGCTCGAGCGCAGGCGGGCGAGCAGGACGAACAGCGCCGGGAATACCAGGTAGAAATGCTCTTCCACCGCCAGGGACCAGAACACGTCGGTGTTCGGCGCGATCGGCGCGAGCCAGCCGCCGCGGATGATCTGGTAGTTGGTGAGGTGCAGGACCTGGCCCAGCAGCCACCAGGGGTCGACCGTGCCCTTGACCCATCCGTAGAGCGCGGCTGCCGCCAGCACGACGTAGCAGGTCGGGAAGATGCGCAGCGCCCGGCGCAGGTAGAAGAGCCGGAAGTCCACCGCGCCGGTCTTCTCGATCTCCAGGCGCAGCAGCGTCGTGATGAGGTACCCGGAGAGGAAGAAGAACAGCGTCACGCCGAAGTTGCCCGGGATGAAGCTCTGCCCGAGCCCGGCCATCAGCACGTGGGAGAGGAACACCGGCAGGATGGCGAGGCAGCGCAGCCCGTCGAGCGAAGGGATCGGGTGCGCGCGCTCGCTCACGAGCCCGCCCGCGCGTCTCGCCACCCGGCGCGGGCGGCCGCGGGACGGGTCGGTGCCACGCGACTGGCCGCGCTCGCCGGCGCGGCTGCCGTCACCATCCGCACGTAGGCGACCGCGAGGCCGGCCACCGCCCAGTAGATCGTGGGGATCAGCAGCACCGGGCTCATCGTCGCGATCATCAGCAGGATGCCGAGCAGCGCGGCGAACAGCGCCTGGCCGAGGACGTGCTCTTCCCGGCTGCGGTCTGTCACCCGGCGCATGGCCTTGTACGTGGCGGCGATCGTGGCGAGGAAGAAGCCGGCGAAGAGGACGAGGCCGATCGCCCCGCGCCCGAGGGCGACCACCACGTAGGTGTTCACCAGATCCACCTGCCCGTCACCGCCTTTCAGCGCCTGCATGACCGGCGTCTCGACGAAGTCGTAGGTGCCGAGCAGCGGGTGCTCCCAGAAGACCTTGTAGGCGGCGGCGGCGAGCGCCTGGCGCCCGGTCACGTTGCTCTCGTCGACCGAGCCGATGAACGGCAGGTGGTCGATGATCACCGAGCCTAGCGGCGTGAAGAGCACCGGCAGCCCGAGCACGCCGAGCGCCGCGAGGCGCCCGAACGCCACCGCCGGCGCCGGGCCGGTGGCGATGAAGACGAACAGGATCAGCACCGCGCCGACCCACGGCCCGCGCGACACCGGGCCGAGCAGGCCGAGGAGGATGAGGCCGAGGCCGAGCAGCCAGCCGCGGGGCGGCAGGACCTTGCGCAGATAGAGATAGCAGGCGAACGCGACCGACATGGTGAAGCCGGCGGCCAGCGCATGGCCCATCGGCCCGGAGGCGCGCACCAGCCCGCTGCGGATCACGTAGGGCGACCAGCCCCACTGCACGCCGAGCGCGTGCTCGAGGGACGAGTAGAGCAGCCAGCGCCCGAGGAGCTCGAGGAACAGGATCGCGCTCAGCACCATGGCGGCGATCGCGAAGGACGCGAGCGCTTCGCGGAAATGCTCGAGGCGCGTGAGCGCCCGGCTCGCCACGTAGTACGGAAGGAAGACGTCGATGAAGGCGTAGAACAGGCCCTCGCGCAGGATGCTCGTGAAGGTGCGGTGCTCGAACATGAGCAGCAGGTCGAGCACGAGGTAGGCGCCGATCAGCTTGTCCGGGAGGGTGCGGCCGAACGGCAGCGTGCCCGGCTGCTTGCGCAGGTAGAGGAATGCCGGGAACAGCACCACGATCTCGAGCACCCGCACGTAGTGGATCTCGAACAGCGCGTTGACGACGCCGAGCCCGGAGATCTGCCCCGAGATCGCCGGCAGCGCGAGGGCGAGGAAGAAGAACAGCGCGAGGCGCCGCTCGCCCGTTCCCTCCCAGCGCTGCGCCACGTACAGCAAGCCGGAGATGACGACGATGTAGAGCCAGAAATTGTGCGCGAGGAAGGCGACGAGGGTGAGCGCGAACCACAGGTTGCGCCGCCGCGCGAAATCGCGCGGCTGCATCGCGCCGGCGCACATCGGGCCCTTCGCGAAGACGAACACCAGGACCGCCAGCACGAGAATGAAGCCCAGTGCCTTGAGGTACGCGGGCATCGCGGCTCAGCGGCGCGGCAGGAGCCGCACGAGGATTCCGTCGAGCACGATCAGGCCCGCCAGCGCCACCACCAGCAGCAGGACGCCGGTCGCACCGTGCAGGAAGCCCTGCCCGGCCTCGTCGCCGAAGTGGTAGGTGATCAGCATCAGCATCAGCACGCGCACGACGTTCGCGGCGAAGGCGATCGGCAGGATGCTCGCCACCATGATCGCGTTGTGCAGCGCGCTCGTGCGCCCGGTGAGGTAGATGAAGAGCAGGCCGAGCGCGGAGAGGCTGAACATCGAGTGCAGCCCGGCGCACGCATCGGCCACCAGGAGCTGGTAGCGGCCGACGTGGATCAGCACCCCGGTGCGGGCGACCGGGTAGCCCGCCGTGTACAGCACCTGCTCCGCGATCGCGGAGACATGCTGCTTGAGCGGGCCGGTCAGCGCGTCCATGAAGATGCCGGGCAGCGGCACCATGAACGCGAGGAACAGGATTGGGAACCACAGCGCGCGCAAGGCGCCCCAGCCTCGCATGACGAGGAGGACGCCGGCGAGGATCGGCAGCAGCGCGCCGATGTCGAGGAACGGGATGTTGATCGCCCGGCCGGGAATGTACGCGAGCAGACCCAGCGCGAGGAGCGCGAAGCCGGCGGCCGGCGCGGGTCGCGCCGGCACGGAAAAGAGCGCTTCCTGCCGGCGCCACACCAGCCAGGCCGCCACGGCGAGGATGATCGGGCCGTGCCCGCCCTCGTCGGTGCGCCAGTGGAAGAGCGCGAGGTCGTAGAACGCCGGCACGTAGAGCAGCAGCAGCCCGGCGCCGACCGGCAGCCAGTCGCGCCTGATCAGGGTCTCGCCAGGCGGCTCCTGCAGGACCGCGGCCATGGCGTCAGTAGCTGTTCAGCACTGCGCCGACGATGGTCGCGCGCGCCTCCGCGACCTGCGTCGAGACGCCGTGCACGCGCCAGGAGCGCGCCGCGTTCCGGCGCACCACGATGAGCGCCGCCCCGGCGCGCACCGCGACGATCTGGGCGTCCGAGGTTCCGGTGGACGCGGAGGAATCGAGCAGGATCACGTCGAACTTCTGCGCGAGTTGCTGCAGGAGCTGCGGCAGGAGCGGCCGCGCGAGCAGCTCGACGGGGTTCGGCGCCACCGGGCCGGCGGGAAAGATGGACAGGTTCGGCAGCGCCGGCACGGACTGGACCGCCTCCAGGCCGGCCCGCTCGGCGAGCACCGTCGACAGGCCGGTTCTCCCGTCCACGCCGAACAAGGTGTGCTGGCGCGGGTTGCGCAGGTCCGCATCGACGAGAAGCGTGCGCTCGCCGAGCTGCGCGAACACCACGGCGAGGTTGGCGGCGATGAAGCTGCGGCCCTCGCCCCGCTCCGCGCTCACGATGGCGAGGGCGCGGTTCTCCGGTCCGGTGTCGAACCAGCGCAGGATCAGCTGGCTGCGCAGCGTCCGGAGGGCCTCGATGCGCGGGTGCGACGGCGCATAGGCAGCCATGATTTCCTCGCTCACCGCGCTCTGCCCCGGGGACAGGAAGGGGTACTGGAACTGCAGCGAAAGCGCGTAGTCGATGTCGGCCTGCGTGAGCAGGCCGAGCTGGATCGCCGCGTCGCCGAAGCGCAGGTTCTTCTCGCGCTGCAGGCGCAGGATCGCTTCGGCGTCCTGGATCTTCAGCCTCCCCGCGTCGACCAGCACGGCGCCGATCGAGCGCTGGTCGCGCAGGACCGGCGAGCGCAGGGCGGCGGTCAGGATGACGTTGCTTTCTGCCATGGCGGAGCGTTAACCCTGTGGCAATGCCGGCGCGGGAGGCGGCAGC
Source organism: Burkholderiales bacterium (assembly GCA_035549805.1). Lineage (GTDB taxonomy): Bacteria > Pseudomonadota > Gammaproteobacteria > Burkholderiales > SG8-39 > SCGC-AG-212-J23. The sequence continues at coordinate 2,002 of DASZQH010000028.1, read as the reverse complement.
GCGGCGGCCGCCTTGCGCGGCAGGCGGCACGGCTCGACCACCGCGAGCACCGGCAGCTCGAGCATCTGGGCGAGGTCCTCCGCGGTGCGCACGCGCCGGTCGAGGAACTCGAGGCCGAACGCGGCCAGGATTCCCAGTACCAGCGCCGCCACGAGGCAGATCGGCAGCGCCTTCGACAGCGGCATCGGGAACGAAGGCTGGAGGGGCTCGATGGCCGGCGTCAGGACCGTCACGTTGGTGCGCGTCGCCTGGCTCTCGAGGTTGGTCTGCGTGAGGCGGGTGGTGACGGCCTCGTAGGCGCGCTTCGCCACCTCGACGTCGCGCATGAGGACCGCGATCTCGTCCCGGTCTTTCTTGACTCCCAGCACGCGCTTCGTCTGCGCGTCGATGGCCGCGCGCAGCTCCGCTTCCCGGGTGCGCGCCACGGAGCTCGAGGACGCCGCCGTTGCGGCATGGCTGGTCTCCGCCGCGAGGCGGTTCTTCAGCTCGGCCAGCTCGGCCTGCATGCGCAGGTACTGCGGGTGGCGCTCGCCGAGGTTGCCCGCGCTCTCCTTCAGCTTCACCTCGAGCTGATTGATGTTCGCGCGCAGGCTCTGCACCGCGGTGCTCTGCATGACTTCGGGGAGCGTGTCCCCGCCGCTCATGCGCTGCTTGCTCTGCGCGTCGCGGATCTCCGCCTGCACGGCGCCGAGGCGCGTCGTCAGCTCGCGCAGCTTCACCTGCTCGCTCTCGAACGCCTCCTCCGGGATGCCGCGCTGGCGCTGGAAGTCGGACAACTTCGCCTGCGCCTTCTCGACGTTCTCGCGCAGGGTCTTCGCTTGCTCCGCGAACCACTCGCTGTATTGCCGGGCCGGCTCCACCTTCAGCTCGACCGAGGCCTCGATGTAGGCCTGGGCGATGGCGTTGGTCACCGCGGTCACGAACACCGGGTCGCCGCCCTGGTAGGCGATCGAGATCATGTTGCTTTCGCGGGACGGCGCCACTTTCATGCCTCGCAGCAGCAGCCTCGCCATCCAGTCCTCGATGCGCCCCTTGCCGCCCGTCGCTTCCTGCCAGGCGGCCCGGACGCCTTCGTCCTGGTCGAGCTTGAGCATGCGCACCACTTTGCGGCCCACCCGGTCGCTGCGGATGATGTCGAGCTGGGTGCCGATGCTGCCCGGCGAGAGATTGCCGGAGCTGAAGAGCGCGGAGACCGGGTCGGGCGCGCGCACGTCCACCATGACGATGGTCTCGGCGACATAGCGCGCCGGCAGTTTCTCGTTGACGAGCAGGCCGGCGCCGAGCGCGAGCACGGCGACGGCAATCGCGGCGAGATACCGCGCGCGCAGGATGAGGAGGAGCTTGAGCGGGTCCATGGCGGGCGCCGGCCTAGAGCAGGCTCTCCTGGACGATCAGCACGTCGTCGGGCATGACGGGCGCGTCGAGTTCGGGGCGCAGCACCTCGACCTTGCCGTCGCCGCCGCGCCGATGGATGCGCAGGCCGCGTTCCGTGCCGCGCGCCGTCGGCCCGCCGGCCTGCGCGAGCGCCTGGCGGACCGTCATGGCGCGCTCCACCCGGTACGATCCCGCGCGCTGCACTTCGCCGTAAATGAAGAACATCGGCTGGCGGTGGACATAGATCACGTCGCCCCCGGCAACGACCATGTCCTGGTCCAGCCGGTCGGCGAGGAACATCTCGGCCACGTCGATGACGCGCCGCAGCGGCTTGCCGTCGCGGGTGCCGGTCACGATGGCGAGGTCCGCGCCGGTCGCCGCGATGCCGCCCGCGATCGCAATCATCTCGGACAGCCGCGTGTTGAACGTATCCAGGGGGAAGCGCCCGGCGCGGTTCACCGCGCCGAGGACCGAGACCTGGTTGCCACGGTTCTGCAGGAGCACGATGTTGACCTGCGCGTTCTCGATGAACTTGCCGGCCGTCAGGGCGCGCGCGATCTCCCGCTCGGCGGCCGGGATGGTGAGGCCGCCGATGCGCACCGAGCCCACCAGCGGGTAGCTGATCGTG
>DASZQH010000027.1:0-5323 GCA_035549805.1 Burkholderiales bacterium | reverse complement strand
AACGCGCTCGCGGTGGGCGACGAGGTGAAGAAGACCGTCGCCGAGCTCGGCAAGCGCTTCCCGGACGGGATGACGCACCACATCGCGTACGACACGACGCGCTTCGTCGAGGTGTCGATCCGCGAGGTGGTGATCACGCTCGCCGAGGCGATGGTGCTGGTGTTCCTGGTGGTCTACCTCTTCCTGCAGAGCTGGCGCGCGACGCTGATCCCGTTCGCCGCGGTGCCGGTGTCGCTGATCGGCACCTTCGCCGGGCTGCTGATGCTCGGCTACTCGATCAACACGCTGACGCTCTTCGGCATGGTGCTCGCCATCGGCATCGTGGTCGACGACGCGATCGTGGTGCTGGAGAACATCGAGCGCATCATGGACGAGGAGGGCCTCGCCCCGCGCGAGGCGGCGATCAAGGCGATGAAGGAGGTGACCAGCCCGATCATCGCCATCGTGCTCGTGCTGTGCGCGGTGTTCGTGCCGATCATGTTCCTCGGCGGCCTGACGGGCGAGCTCTACCGGCAGTTCGCGGTGACGATCTCGATCGCGGTGGTGATCTCGGGCATCGTGGCGCTGACGCTCACGCCTTCTCTGTGCGTCGTGGTCCTGAAGAACCAGAAGAAGCGGACGAGCGGGTTCTTCAACTGGTTCAACCGCAGCTTCGGCAAGGTCACGGACCGCTACGAGAACGGCGTCGCGTTCCTGGTCCGGCGCGGCGGGATCGCGCTCGTGCTCTTCGCCATCATGGTGGCGGCGGCGATCGGGCTGTGGCGCTTCACGCCGGGCAGCCTCGTTCCCAACGAGGACCAGGGCTTCTACATCGCCGCGGTGATCCTGCCCGACGGCGCGACCCTCGAGCGCACCGACCGCATGGTGGGCGAGGTGGTGAAGGCGATCCAGTCCAACCCGGACAACGAGGACGTGGTGGCCTTCACCGGCTTCGACTTCCTCGGCGGCGGCTTCCGCAACAACGCGGCCACCATCTTCGTCACGCAGAAGCACTGGGACGAGCGCAAGACCACCACCCCCCAGCTCGTGGGCGACTTCTTCATGAAGACCGGCCACCTCAAGGAAGGCCTCGCGCTCGCCTTCGGCCCGCCGCCGATCTTCGGCCTGGGCACCGCGGGCGGCTACGAGTTCTACATCCAGAACCGCGGCAACGGCGGCCCGCAGGCGACGCAGGCGGCGCTGATGGCGTTCCTCGGCGCGGCCAATTCCGACCCGATGCTGGGCGGCGCGCAGTCCCTGTGGCGCGCCTCGGTGCCGCAGCTCTCGGTGGACGTGGACCGCGAGAAGGCGAAGGCGCTCGGCGTCTCCCTCGACGAGCTCTACGGCACGCTCGCCGCGACGCTCGGCAGCTACTACGTGAACGACTTCAACAAGTACGGCCGCACCTGGCAGGTGCTGATGTCCGCCGATCCGGCGTATCGGGATCGCCCCGACGACATCGGTAAGATTTTCGTCCGGAGCGCGAGCAACGAGATGGTGCCGCTTGCGTCATTGGCGCGCGTGCGCTACAGCGCGGGCCCGGACTCGCTCGACCGCTTCAACAACCTGCCGTCGGTGAAGATCTTCGGCCAGGGCGCGCCCGGCGTGTCCTCCGGCCAGGCGATCCAGCGCGTCGAGCAGATCGCCGCGCAGACGCTGCCGCCGGAGTTCGGCTTCGACTGGGGCGGCGCCTCGTTCCAGGAGAAGAAGTCCGCCGGCACCTCCGGTCTCGCGCTGGCGCTCGCCGCGATCATGGTGTTCCTGATCCTCGCCGCCCAGTACGAGAAGTGGTCCCTGCCGCTCTCGGTGCTGCTCGCGCTGCCGTTCGGGACGTTCGGCGCGCTGGCGGCGATCTGGATCAACAACCTCGTCTTCACGCCGCTGCTCGGCAAGACGCCGCTCACCAACGACGTCTACTTCCAGATCGGCCTGGTCACGCTGCTCGGCCTCGCGGCGAAGAACGCGATCCTGATCGTCGAGTACGCGGTGCTGAAGCGCGAGGAGGGGCTGTCCGCCTCGGCCGCGGCGGTCGAGGCGGCGCGCCTGCGCTTCCGCCCGATCCTGATGACCTCGCTCGCCTTCATCCTCGGCGTGGTGCCGCTCGTCCTTTCCTCGGGTGCCGGCGCGGGCGCGCGCCATTCGGTCGGCACGGGCGTCATGGGCGGGATGATCGCGGCGACCTTCCTCGCCATCTTCTTCGTGCCGATGTTCTTCAAGCTCTTCACGGACCGGCACCTCACCGAGAAGCGCTCGACCGCCGACATCAAGCGCGAGGCCGAGCAGGCGCGCGTCACCACGCACAAGAGCGTCCCCACGCCTCATCACGCCCCCCATAGGAGGGAGGATGAATAAGGGGTGGTGGGTGGCTTTGTTGTTCCTCGCTGGTTGTGCGACAACCACGGACTACGAACGGCCCAGCGTGGAACTGCCGGCGGCGTGGAAGGAGAGCGGGCCGCGCTACGCGCAGGACGGCAAGTGGTGGCGCATCTATGGAGACGCGCAGCTCGACGGCCTGGTCGAGGAGGCGTTCGCGAAGAACGCCGACCTCGCGATCGCGGTCGCCCGCGTCGACGAGGCGCGCGCCCTCATCCGCGAGGCCGAGTCGGGCTACCTGCCGACGATCGACGCGCGCGGCGGCGCCTCGCGCCAGCAGATCTCGACCCGCACCGCGACCGTCCCGCCGGGCGCGCCGCGCGAGTTCAGCAGCTATCGCGGCACGCTCAACGTCTCCTACGAGCTGGATCTCTTCGGCCGCGTGCGCGCGGGCGCCCGGGCCGCGCAGGCGGAGTTCGAGGCGAGCGAGGCGGCGCGGGAAGGCGTGCGTACCGCGCTCGCCGCCGAAGTCGCGAAGTCCTACTTCACCCTGCGGGCGCTCGACGAGCAGGTCCAGCTCACGCGCGAGAGCATCGGCCTGCGCGAGGACGCGCTCAACCTGCAGAGGAAGCGCCGCGAGGCCGGCATCACGTCGGAGTTCGAGTTCCGCCAGCTCGAGGCCGAGGCGGCGGCGCTGCGCACCCAGCTGCCGCCGCTCGAGCGCCAGCGCGAGGCCGAAGAGGCCGCGCTCTCGGTCCTGCTCGGGCGTACGCCCAGGGAAGTCTTCGAAGCGAGCGTGGCGAGGAAAGCCGCCTCGGCGGAGCAGCCCGGCCCGCTGGTCGTGCCCTCCGGCATGCCCTCGGAGCTGCTGCTGCGCCGCCCCGATCTGGTCGAGGCGGAGCGCCGCCTCGCCGCGGGCAACGCGCGCATCGCGGCCGCGCGGGCGGAGATGTTCCCCTCCATCGCCCTCACCGCGGCGCTCGGCGGGGAAAGCGCGTCGCTTTCCAACCTCTTCAGCTCCGGCGCCGGCATCTGGAGCCTCGGCCTCGCGCTCACGCAGCCGATCTTCGCCGGCGGGCGCCTCGAGGCGCGCACCGAGGCGGCCGAGGCGCGCGAGCGCCAGCTCGTCGCCGCCTACCGCAAGGCGATCCAGGCCGCGTTCAGCGAGACGCGCGCCGCGATTTCCGCGCAGGCGCGCGCGCGGGAGAGCTACGACGCGGAGACGGCGCGCGCGGACGCCCTCACCGAGACGGCGCGCCTCGCACGCCTTCGCTACACCAACGGCATCGCCAGCCAGCTCGACGTCATCGACGCCGAGCGCGGCCTGCTCGCCGCGCGCAGCGCGCGCATCGAGGCGCTGCGCCAGTACCGCGCCGCCGTCGCCGACCTCTTCCGCGCCCTCGGCGGCTAAAAATCGGGGCCAGACCCCGATTTCAGGAGCCGGCGGGAAGCTGGAGCGTCGGAATTGCGGCCGGATGGATCGGGTCGCCGCGTAGGCCCTGCTCGGCGACGTAGCGAAGGCTGACCATCCACTGCTGGAGGGCCTGGGCAAAGGCCGCGCGCTTCGGATCGAGATGGATGCGCTGGGGGTGCCACAGGCTGGGCTGCCTGCCAGGATGCGGGTCTTCCGGGAGGCCGAACGCCTCCGGATTGACGCCGTAGCTCACCTGCAAGAACTGGTCGCCCTCGATGCGCGTCAATGCCCCTTGGATCAAAGTGCGCACCGGCAGAGCGACCCCGCGCCCCGCCAGTCTTTCCGCGACACGCTGTTCCCTGTCGCCAGCAGGGTTGTACAAGTAGCGATGGAGAGACCACATGGTTACGCAGTCGCCTCGCTCGAGGGCTCCAGGAGCGCGATCGAGGCGGAACAGCAGGTCGCGGCCACCGCAGCGGCTGCCCCCCCATCGCTCACCCGCGCCGGCGTTGACTCGAGCGGAAACGGTCATCCGGAGGCGTGCGCCGTCGGCTTGCACCAAGAGCACCTCGATCAGGTCGGTCGCCGGGGCATCCAGCGGCGCGGGCCCGCTGCGAAAGGGGTTCAGCACGCCGGTTCGCGCCGCCGTGCGGCCGGCCACGTGCACCAGCGTAAACGGACCCGGTGGCAACGGCACAACCTTTCCGGCCAGCACGAACGAGCTCTCAACCTGTGTGCCGAGCGGACTTTCGTGAAGGCTCCCCTGCGCGCAGCACACGGAGGGAATCAGGCTGGCGATCGCTATGCACTTCCTCACGAAGAAAGCTTACCGGCTCAGTGAAAGACGTACGCGTCCATGGCGAGGGCGCCGCTTTCGATGGCGTCGAAGAAGCGCTCCGCCGTGCCCCCTTCGCGGGAGGCGCCGAGCGCGACGAACAAGGGAAGGAAGTGCTCTTCCGTAGGGTGAGCGCGTACTCCGCTTTCCGACCTTGAGCGGTAATCGATCAGCTCGCCGATCGCTCCTCCAGAGATGCGGCCGAAGACCCACTTCTGGAAATCGATCGCGTAAGGCATGGGCGCGGCCCGGCCGCTGCGGTCCCAGTCGCGCAGGTTATGGGTGAGATGGCCGGAGCCGATGACGAGCACGCCTTCGTCGGACAGTGGCCGCAGCGCCTTGCCCAGGTTGAAGTGATGGCGAGGGCCGAGCTCCGGCTGTACCGAAAGCTGCACCACCGGGATGTCCGCGTCCGGGTACATGTAGAGGAGCGGCGCCCAGACGCCGTGGTCGATGCCGCGCGTGCCGTCGATCGCGGCGGTGAAGCCGGCGTCGCTCAGGAGCGCCTGCGCCCGCTGCGCGAGTTGGGCGGAGCCGGGCGCCGGGTAGTCCAGCTTGTAGAGCGGATCCGGGAAGCCGAAGAAATCGTGGATCGTCTCCGGCTTCGCGGCGCCGGTCAGCATCGGCACGTTGGTTTCCCAGTGTGCCGACGCGACCAGCAGCGCCTTCGGCTTCGGCAGCCCGCGGCCGAGCCCCTTCCACGCCTCGCCGGCCGCGCCCGGATGCAGCGCGTGCATCGGCGAGCCGTGGGAGAGGAAGACGCTTGGCAGGCGGGCCGCCAC
>DASZQH010000026.1:0-10048 GCA_035549805.1 Burkholderiales bacterium | reverse complement strand
CATCTCGCCGTACCACTCGACGTAGGTGATGAGCTCGCGGACCTTGGCGCGCTCGAACGGGTCCTTCGGCAGGAGCGGCTTCTGCGGATACGCTTCCTCGAGGTACTCGACGATCGCCTGCGACTCGCTGAGGCGCCGGCCGTCGTCGAGCTCGATCCACGGCACCTTGCCCAGCGGCGAGCGCGCGAGGGTGGCTTCCTTCTGCGACGGCGCGCAGGTCGCGTCCTCCTCGAACGGCACGCCCTTCTCGAGCAGCGCGATGCGCACCTTGTTGTGGTAGTTGCTGATGTGGACGCCGCAGAGCTTCAGCATGCAGGACTCCTCCTCGTTCGCAGTGGCATTATAGGAGCATGACGAAACAAGCCGACGATCCCGGCATCATCACGCAGCTCGGCTCGGAGAGCTCGTACGGCGGCTACCTGCAGCTCGGGCAGCTCCTCTCCGCGCAGAAGCCGCGCTCGTCGCACCACGACGAGATGCTGTTCATCATCCAGCACCAGACCTCGGAGCTCTGGATGAAGCTGCTCGTGCACGAGCTCACCGCGGCCATCGCGCACGTGCGCGCCGGCGAGCTCGAGCCGTGCTTCAAGATCCTCGCGCGCGTGAAGCAGATCCAGCGCCAGCTCTTCGAGCAGTGGGCGGTGCTCGAGACCCTCACGCCGAGCGAGTACGTGGAGTTCCGCCACGTGCTGGGGCCGGCGTCCGGGCTGCAGTCGTTCCAGTTCCGCGCCATCGAGTTCCTGCTGGGCAACAAGAACGCCGCCCGGGTCACGCTGCATCACCACGACGCGGCCACCGAGAAATACCTGAACGACCTCCTCGTGTCCCCGAGCCTCTACGACGAGTTCCTGCGCTATCTCGCGCGGCGCGGCCTGCCCGTGCCCGCGGAGCGCGTCGAGCGCGACTTCTCCGCGCCCTACGAACGCCATGCCGGCGTGACCGCCTGCCTGAAGACGATCTACCGCGACCCCGAGAGCTGGTGGGCCGAGTACGACATGTGCGAAAAGCTGGTGGACGTGGAGGAGAACTTCCAGCTCTGGCGCTTCCGCCACGTCAAGACCGTCGAGCGCGTCATCGGCTTCAAGCGCGGCACCGGCGGCTCGGCGGGCGTGGCCTTCCTGCGCAAGACCCTCGAGCACTCGCTCTTCCCCGAGCTGATCGATGTCCGCACCGAGCTTTGACGAGGCGTTCCTGGCGCGCGAGGTCCGGCCGCGCTTCTCCCGGGTCCTGCAGCGCAAGGAGATCTACCTCGCCAACCACTCGCTCGGCCGCCCGCCCGACCGCGTCGCGGACGACGTGCGCGCCGCCCTCGATGCGTGGTACGGCGGCATGGACGAGGCCTGGGACGCGTGGCTCGCGGCCCGCGACCGCCACCGCCGCCTCACCGCGCAGCTCGTCGGCGCGCCCAGCGCCGACTGCATCGTCCCGAAGACCGCTGCCGGGCAGGGACTGCGCGCCGTACTGAACAGCTTCACGACGAAGCCCCGCGTGCTGACCAGCGACGCCGAGTTCGATTCGCTCGACTTCATCCTGCGCGTCTACCGCCAGCAAGGCCGCATCGACCTGAAGATCCTCCCTTTCGATCGGTTCCGTTTCGAGCCCTGCGACCTGGTGGTGGTTTCCACTGTCGCTTTTCGCACGGGAAGGATCCTCGAGGAGGCAGAAGCGTTGACCAGGCAAGCGCACGCGGGGCGCGCTTTGGTGCTCCTGGACGTGTATCACCACGCAGGCGTGCTTCCACTGCACGTCGGCGAGGCGGACTTCGCCGTGGGCGGCTCGTACAAGTACCTGCGCGGCGGGCCGGGCGCGTGCTGGCTGTACGTGCACCCGCGGCATCACAAGCGGATCACCACGGACACCGGCTGGTTCGCGAAGAAGGACGTCTTCGCCTACGAGCGGCCGGAGCCGCCGCAGTTCGGGCCGGGCGGCGACGCCTGGCTCGAGTCGACGCCGCCGGTGCTTTCACCTGCGCAGGCGCTCGCCGGGCTCGAGTTCACGCTGGAGATGGGCGTGGAGCGCATCCGCGCGCACAACCTGGCGCAGAAGGCGCTCCTCGCGAGCCTGCTACCCGTCCAGGGCGCGGGCGAGGATCACGGCGCATTCGTGACGCTCGCGCGGCCCGATGCAGGCTCCTTGTGCGAAAGGCTGAAGGTGCGCGGCGTGAAGGCCGACGCGCGCGGCGAGCACCTGCGCCTCTGCCCCGACCTGCTGAACTCCGAAGCGGAGCTACGCCTCGCGGCCGCCGTGCTTCAGGAAGAGCTTCTGCATCCCGCCTAGCCAGCGATCGTAGTCGCCGGTCTTCATGCGCATGTAGTCGAGCACCTTCGGGTGCGGCAGGACGAGGAACTTCTCTTCGCGCATCGTCTTCACGAGCTCGTCCATCGCCTGCTCGACCGTCAGCGCGCCATCCACGCCCGCGGAGCCGCCGTCGCCGGTGAACATGTTGGTGAGGACCGCCTGCGGGCACAGGCAGGAGACCTTGAGGCCCTTGCGTCCATAGGCGATCGCCAGCCACTCGGCGAAGGCCACCGCGCCATGCTTCGTCACGCCGTAGGTCGCGGACTCGACGATGTTCAGGAGCCCGGCCGCCGAGGCGGTCACGATGAAGTAGCCGCCGCCGCGCGCGACCATGCCGTCCACCACCGCGCGCGCCGCGTAGACGTGCGCCATGACGTGGATCTTCCAGTTGCGCTCCCAATCCGCGTCCGGCGCGTGGATGTCGCCCGCCTGGAAGATGCCGGCATTGGAGAAGAACACGTCGACGCGCCCGTAGCGCTTCTCGGCTTCGCGCACCAGGTTCTGGACATCGCCTTCCTTGGCGACATCGCACCGGACTGCGATTCCACTTTCGGGCTGGAAAGGATTCAGGTCGCCGAGCACCAGGCCCGCCGCGCCTTCCTTCGCGAAGCGCAGCGCGGCCGCCTTCCCGATGCCGCTGGCGGCGCCGGTAATGACGGCAACCTTGCCCTTGAGGTCCACTACTTCCGCGGCCGGGTGGCTTCGGCGATCGTCGTCTGCTCGCCGAGCTCCATCTTGGCGATGGCGTTGCGGTGCACCTCGTCGGGGCCGTCGGCGAAGCGCAGCGTGCGCGCGTGCGCATACATGTTGGCCAGGCCGAAGTCGTCCGAGACGCCGCCGCCGCCGTGCACCTGCATCGCCCAGTCGATCACCTGGCAGGCCATGTTCGGCGCGAGCACCTTGATCATCGCGATCTCCTTGCGCGCGATCTTGTTGCCGACCGTGTCCATCTTCCACGCCGCGTTCAGCACCATGAAGCGCGCCGAGTCGATCATGATGCGCGCCTCGGCGATGCGCTCGCGCGTCACGCCCTGGTCGGCGACCGGACGGCCGAAGGCGACGCGCTGCGTCGCCCGCTTGCACATCTTCTCCAGCGCGCGCTCGGCCTGGCCGATGAGGCGCATGCAATGGTGGATGCGCCCCGGCCCGAGGCGGCCCTGCGCGATCTCGAAGCCGCGGCCCTCGCCGAGGAGAATGCTGGACGCGGGAACCTTCACGTCCTTCATCTCGATCTCCATGTGGCCGTGCGGCGCGTCGTCGTAGCCGAACACCGGGATGAAGCGCTTGATGTGGATGCCCGGAAGGCCGGCGGGAACGAGGATCATCGACTGCTGGCTGTGGCGCGAGGCGTTGTCCGGGTCCGTCTTGCCCATGACGATGTAGACCTTGCAGCGCGGATCGCCGGCGCCGCTCGACCACCATTTCGTGCCGTTGATGACGTACTGGTCGCCCTTCTTCTCGATGCGCAGCTGGATGTTGGTCGCGTCGGAGGAGGCCACCGCCGGCTCGGTCATGAGGAACGCGGAGCGGATCTCGCCGCGCAGCAGCGGCTCGAGCCACTCCTTCTTCTGCTCCTCGGTGCCGTAGCGCTCGATCGTCTCCATGTTGCCGGTGTCCGGGGCGGAGCAGTTGAAGACCTCCGGCGCCCAGGTGACGCGACCCATGATCTCGCAGAGCGGCGCGTACTCCAGGTTGGACAGGCCCTCCGGCGCGCGCTTCGAGTGCGGCAGGAAGAGGTTCCACAGGCCCGCCTTGCGCGCCTTCGGCTTGAGCTCCTCGATGATCGGCACCGGCGTCCAGCGCTTGTCGCCGCGCACGTGCGCGTAGTACGCCGGCTCGTTCGGATAGATGTGCTCGTCCATGAACGCCATGAGGCGTTTGCGAAGCTCCTGGACCTTGGGCGTGTAGTCGAAGTTCAAGCGGCTCTCCTCATGATCTTTTCCACCTGCTGCCAGCCGAGCTCGGCCATGAGCGGCGCGCGCGAGCCCGCTTCGCGCGCGTGCGCGGACGCGGCGGTGCCTTCCACGACGCGCTTCGCGATGCCCTGCAGGATGGCGGCGATGCGGAACAGGTTGTAGGCCATATAGAAATCCCAGTGCGAGGGATCGACCGCGGGCTTGCCGGTCCTTTCCAGATACTTGCGCAGATACTGCGCCTCGGAGGGAATGCCAAGCTGATCCAGGTCAAGCCCGCCGATGCCGCGGAACTGGCCGGGCGGGATGTGCCAGCTCATGCAGTGATAGGCGAAATCGGCAAGCGGATCGCCGAGCGTCGAGAGTTCCCAGTCGAGCACGGCGAGGATCCTCGGCTCGGTCGGATGGAAGATGGTGTTGTCGAGGCGGTAGTCGCCATGCACCACGGTGGTCCCGGTCTCCGGCGGAATGTTCTTCGGCAGCCAGGCGATGAGGTTGTCCATCGCCTCGATCTTCTGCGTCTCGGACGCCTGGTACTGCTTCGACCAGCGGCCGACCTGGCGCTCGATGTAGGCGCCGGGCTTGCCGAAATCCTCGAGGCCCAGCTTGCGGTAGTCGAGCGTATGCAGGAGCGAAATGACGCGGTTCAGCTCATCCCAGATCGCGCCACGCTCGGCCTTCGTCATGCCCGGCAGCGCCTGGTCCCACAGCACGCGGCCTTCGACGCAGTCCATGACATAGAACATCGTGCCGATGACCGAGTCGTCCTCGCAGAGTGCGTGCGGCCGCGCGACCGGGAAGCCTGCCTTGTGGAGGGCCGAGATGACCTTGAACTCGCGGTCCACCGCGTGCGCCGACGGCAGCAGCTTGCCGGGCGGCTTCCTGCGCAGCGCGTATTTCTTCCCGTCGGCGGCGGTCAGCCGGTAGGTCGGGTTCGACTGGCCGCCCTTGAACTGCTCGACCTGGGCGAGGCGGAAGCCGAGGAATTTCTCCAGCGACGCCGCGTCGATGCGATGCCGTTCCTCGACGGGCTTCGTTCCGGTGAACTGCTCGAACATGGCGCCGAAGCTTAACCTAGAATCTCCGGGCCATGCCCCGCCGCTTTCACGTCTCGCATGCGAGGAAATCGCCGTTCGTGCCGCGCGGCCTGCGCGCCTACTTCGAGTACCGCGACCTCGGCATCCGGCGCGCCACGCGCGGCAAGGTCGTGGCGCACGTGATCCGCGCGCGGCCCGGCAAGGCGCCGCACGGCGAGTGGCACCTGCACGACTGCGAGGTGCAGTTCGTCTACGTGCTGAAGGGCTGGATCGAGTTCGAGTACGAGGGCGTCGGCCGCGTCATGATGAAGGCCGGCACCTGCTTCTACCAGCCGCCCGGCATCCGCCACCGCGAGATCCGGCACTCCAAGAACGTCGAGATGCTGGAAGTCGTCGCCCCGGCGGACTTCAGGACGCGCGAGGCGCCACCCGCAGCCAGAAAGTCACCGGCCCGTCGTTCACGAGGCTGACCTTCATGTCCGCGCCGAAGCGGCCGGCCTGGACGCTTCCGAGCAGCGCTTGCGACTTCTCGAGGAAGAGGCGGAACATCTTCTCGCCTTCGGCAGGAGAAGCGCCCGTGGAAAAGCTCGGCCGCGTGCCGCTGTTCGTGTCGGCCACGAGCGTGAACTGCGGGACCGCGAGCAAGCCGCCGCCGACGTCCTTCAGCGAGAGGTTCATCTTGCCGGCGGCGTCGCTGAAGATCCGGTAGCCGGCCACGCGCTCCGCGAGACGCTGCGCTTCGGCCTCGCCGTCGCCGCGCTCGACGCCGATGAGCGCGAGGATGCCGGGGCCGATCGCGCCCACGCTTTCCCCGCCCACGGCGACGCTGGCCGCGGTGACGCGCTGGACCAGCGCGATCACGCGATGATGTCGGGGATAAGCTGTGCGCGCAGGCGGGCGATCTGGTCCTTGAGGACGAGCTTGCGCTTCTTGAGGCGGCGCAGCTGGAGCTGGTCCTGCGCGGGGTCGAGCGAGAGGCGGTTGATGATGTCGTCGAGGTCGTGGTGCTCGATCTCGAGCTCGTGCAGGCGCACGCGAATCTGCTGCTTCTCCTCGTCGAGCGGCGGAAAATCCGTCATGCTGTGCAGGCCCCTGACAGAATCTTGCGGACCCCGACCCGAACGATCACCTGTCGTGAAAAACTTCATCGCTGCGTCGCACCGTTGAGACCATCCTACTCCCGATCCCATCCGGCAGGAAAGCCCCCGCGCAGACGATGACTCACCGTCGCAACGACTACGACGTGTCCGATTCCATCCAGACCACCGACGTCGCCGCGGTGGCTGCGGAAGTCACGCGCATTTTCAACGACCTGTACCAGATTCCTGCCCCGGAACTGGAGCGCGCGTTCGCCGACGCCTCGGCGCTCTACGACGGCCGCCACCCCGCGTACCACGCCTGCGACACCGAGTACCACGACCTGCAGCACGTTCTCGACGTCACGCTCGCGATGGCCCGGCTGATGGACGGCTACCAGCGGGCGCGGCGCGGCGACGAGGCGCCCCTCGGGCGCGAGCTCTTCATCGTCGGCGCGCTCGCCGCGCTGTTCCACGACTTCGGCTACCTGCGCTCGCGCCACGACCGGCGCCATCGCTTCGGCGCGGAGTACACCCTGACGCACGTCTCGCGCGGCGCGGCCTTCCTGCGCCGCTACGTGCGCGATCTCGGCCTGCCTGCGTATGCGGCGGTCGCCGGCACGCTGGTGCATTACACCGGCTACGAGCGGCCGACCGAGACGATCCGCCTCTCGGACACGCTGCAGCGCCGGCTCGGCCACATGCTCGGCACCGCGGACATCATTGCCCAGATGTCGGACCGCTGCTACCTGGAGAAATGCCGCGACCGGCTCTACCCGGAGTTCGTGCTCGGCGGGCTCGCCGGGCGGCGCCTCGCGGGCAAGCGCACGCTGCCGCTCTTCCAGTCGGGCGACGACCTCGTGCAGCGCACGCCGGTCTTCTACCAGGGGGCATCGCGCCGCCTGGAGCTGCAGCTCGCGCGCGCCTACGAATACGCGCGGGCGCACTTCGGCGGAGAGAACCCCTACCTGAGCGAGATGCGGAAGAACATCGACCACGCGCAGCGCGTGGTGCAGCTGCCCAGCATCGGGGAAGGGCTGCGGCGCCAGCCGCCGCACACGCTGGCGGCGGACGCCGAGCCCTATCCGAAAGACCTGCTCGCCTTTACCTAGCCGCGCTGCAGCCGGCCTCGCAGCGCCTCGACGCGCCGGCGGTTCACCCCGAAGTCGCGCCGGCCGAGGCGCGAGGCCGAGCGCACGTGGAACACGCCCGCGCGCTCGTCGAAGTAAAGCTCGACGTCGTCCACGAATCCGAGCAGCTTGCTCCTGAACTCGGCGTAGAGGTAGCCCGGCGCTTCGCGCACGAGCGTGGCGCGCTCCATCGACGCGACGGCGCGCTTCGCCGCCGCCATCGCCTCGACCGGCGTGCCCTTGAACGCGATGGGCGCGATGTAGTGCTCGGCGTCGGCAGGATCGGCTTGCGAGGACACGCAGTTCGGCGTGCGCTTGGGGCGCGCGAGCTTGCCGTCGGTGACCCCGAGGTAGTCCGGTCGACGGCCAGCGAGCATGGCGCGGATGCTACCATCGCGCCACCGTCCTATCGGGGATTCCCATGCTCCAGATCTCAGCGCAGCAGCTCGCCGAACTGCTCACCGGAATCGCCCGCGCGCAGGCCGCCGTGGTCCAGGGACTCGAGAGCGAGATGGCCGGCGTGAAGAGCGGCCGCGTCGTTCCCGCGGTGCAGAACGTCGCCCACCTTCGCGATCACCCCCTGCCTACCCTCGTCGACCTTCCCGTGCGCCTGCTGCTCGCATCGATGGGCCGCGTCGGCCCCGACCCGACGGTGGTGGCGAAGGATCTCGAGCGGCTTTGCGGTAACGGCGGCGGCAACAGCGCGGACGCCGTGACGGCGCCGGGCAACCTCGACTTCAGCGCGCCGAGCGGACCCTAGAAGTCCTTCGGTTCCTTCGGGAACGAAGGCTTGCGCTTCTCCTTGATCGCGCCGAGGCCCTCCTTCGCCTCCGGGCCGCTGAAGCCCAGCATCTCCAGCGCGAGCGAGGCGTCGAACGACGGCCCGGCCAGGCGCAGCCAGTTGTTCAGCGAATACTTCGTCCAGCGGATCGCGGTCTGCGGGCCCGCCGCGAGCTTGCGCGCCACGCCCAGCGCCGTCTCCATGAGTTTTTCCTGGTCCGCGACCAGAGCGACAAGCCCGAGGCGCTCGGCCTCTTCACCGGAAAGCTCGTCGCTCGTCAGCAGGTAGTACTTCGCCTTCGCCATGCCGCAGAGGAGCGGCCAGATGATCGCCGCGTGGTCGCCCGCCGCGACGCCGAGTCGCGTGTGGCCGTCGATGAGGCGCGCGTTCCTCGCCGCGATGGGGATGTCCGCCATCAGCGCGGCGGCGAGGCCGGCGCCGACTGCCGGCCCGTTGATCGCCGAGATGATGACCTTGGAGCAGTTCAGCATGTTGTAGACCAGGTCGCGCGCCTCGCGCCACACCCGCGCGCGCACCTCGGAGTCCTGCGTCATCTGCTCGACCATTGCCATGTCGCCGCCGGCGGAAAAGCCCTTCGCCGTGCCGCGCAGGATGGCGACGCGGATCTCCGGGTCGCGGTCGATGTCGAGCCAGATGCTCGCCATCTCGGCATGCGCGCGCGCCGTGGCGGTGGGCAACTTGCCTTCCTCGCCCATGGCGATCTCCGCGATGCCGGGCTCGAGCAGGCGAACCTTGAGGTCACTGTACCGGTCGTAGTCCATCCGGGCATTTTACAATCGGCGCATGACGGTGACTTTCGAGGATGTGGCCGCGGCGCACGAGCGCGTGCGCGCGCACGTGGTAAGGACGCCGGTGCTGTCCTCGGCGGCGATCGACGCGCAGGCCGGCGCCCGGGTGTTCTTCAAGTGCGAGAACCTGCAGAACATGGGCGCCTTCAAGAGCCGCGGCGCATTCAACGCGCTTTCGCAATTGAGCGCCGAGGAGAAGAGGCGCGGCGTCCTCGCCTTCTCTTCCGGCAACCATGCGCAGGCAGTCGCGCTCGCGGGCAAGGTCCTCGGTATCCGCGCCACCATCGTCATGCCGGAAGACGCGCCGAAGGTGAAGCTCGAGGGCACGCGCAGCCACGGGGCGGAGATCGTGCTGTACTCGAAGGGACAGGATCGGGAAGAACTTGCATCCCGACTTTCGAAGGAAAGGAATCTCGCCCTCATCCCCCCCTTCGACCACCCGCACATCGTCGCGGGCCAGGGGACGGCGGCGAAGGAGCTCTTCGAGGAGACCGGGCCGCTCGACTACCTGCTCGTGCCCTGCGGCGGCGGCGGGCTGCTCTCCGGCAGCGCGCTGGCGGCGCGCAGGCTCTCGCCCGGCTGCAAGGTGATCGGCGTCGAGCCGGCGGCGGGCGACGACGGCGGCCGCTCTTTCCGCACCGGGACGCTGGTGAAGATACCGGTACCGGACACCATCGCCGACGGCGCAAAGACCCAGTCGCTCGGCGAGGTCACGTTCCCGATCATCCGGAAGAACGTCGACGACATGCTCGCCGTCAGCGACGACGAGCTTTTGCGCGCGATGTTCTACCTCTGGGAGAAGCTGCGGACCGTCGTGGAGCCGACCGGCGCGCTGGCCGCTTGCGCGCTTTTCGAGCGGAAGGTTTCCGCGCCGGGGAAGCGCGTCGGCGTGCTGCTTTCCGGGGGGAACGTCGACCTTCGCTGGGCGGCGGGAATTTTAGGATCGCGTTCTTGAACAGGCTCACCACGCCGAGCACCGCCGCGGCCTGCGTCGGGTAGAGCGC
>DASZQH010000025.1:0-7542 GCA_035549805.1 Burkholderiales bacterium | reverse complement strand
CCCCAGCCGGCGAGCAGGAACGAGAACTCGAGCTTGGAGCCGCGCGAGAAGAACACCGCCGAAGGCATCGCCTCGACCTTAGTCGGGATGCCGCCGCGCGTCAGGAACTGCGCCACCGCCTGGGCGATCTTCTCGTCGTTGATGTAGCGGTTGTTGGGCGTGTGCAGCGTGAGGCCGAACCCGTTCGGGTAGCCCGCCTCGGCGAGGAGCTTCTTCGCGCCGTCGGGGTCGTACTTCTCCGCCTTGAGACGCTTGCTCGTGCCGAAGAAGGTCTCCGGCAGGAGCTGGCCCGCGGGCTGCGCCTGGTCCTCCATGATGCGCGAGGCGATGGCGCTGCGGTCGATCATCTTCGACATGGCCTTGCGCACGCGCGGGTCGCGCAGCGGGTTCGCCTCGAGCGGCTTGCCCGCGGTGTCGGTCACGAAGGGCGAGTTCTTCTCGCGGTTCGAGTCGAGGTGCAGGTAGATCACGCGGTTCGACACGGCCGAGGCGAGCGAGACGCGCGCGTCCTTCGACAGGCGCGGGATGTCCGCGGTCGGCACGGCCTCGATCATCTGCACGTCGCCGGCGAGGAGCGCCGCGACGCGCGCCGCCGAGTTGGTGATCATCCGGTAGCGCACCTTGGGGAACGCCGGCTTCGGGCCCCAGTACTTGTCGTTCTGGACGAACACCACGCGGTCGCCCGCCACGTACTCGGCGAAGCGGTACGGGCCGGTGCCGATCATCGCCTTGCCGGAGTTGAAGTCCTCGGTCTTCGCCGTCTCGGCTACCGCCTTCGGCACGATGTGGATGGAGACGATGTCGTTGGGCAGCAGCGGATGCGCCTTGTCCGTGACGAAGCGCAGCGTGTGCTTGTCCACCGCGGTGGCCTGCTTGATCGGCCGCGAGTAGATCGCGAAGGAGGCCGGGCTGTTCGGGACGTTGGGCACGCGCTTCAGCGTCGCGATGACGTCGTCGGCGGTGAAGTCGCTGCCGTCGTGCCACTTCACGTTGCGGCGCAGCTTGAACTCCCAGGTCGTGCTGTCGAGCGCCTTCCAGGACTCGGCGAGCCCCGGCTGGATGCGCTGCTGGTCGTCCATCTTCGTCAGCGTCTCGAAGACGTGCTTGGAGAGGCTGTTGTTCGGGCCGAGGTTGTGGAAGTGCGGATCGAGCGTCGAGTTCGGCGTCGACAGGCCGATCGTCAGCTCCTTCTGTGCCGCAGCGGGCAGGGACACGGCGGCGAGGACCGCCGCGAGCGCAACCAGTAGTCTTTTCATCTTCGCTCCTCCTGAATGGGGCGAAGAATAGCACCGGGATTCCCGGCTCAGCCGGCCTCGTCGATCCAGGCCGCCTGGATGGCTTCGAGGATCTTCTCGCCGCAGCGTTTCGGATCGTCGTCGAACCCTTCCAGGGCGAGCACCCACTGGTAGAGGTCGGTGAAGCGCACCTGCGTCGGGTCGGTGTCGGGGTGCTTCTCGGACAGGGCGATGGCGATGTCGAGCGTATCGGTCCACTTCATGGCTTCTTCGCGCCTCCTTCCCGCTCGTAGTTGATGGTGTACTTCGGGATCTCGATCGTCAGGTCGGCGTCCGCCACCTTCGCCTGGCAGGAGAGACGCGACGTCGCCTCGAGGCCCCAGGCCTTGTCGAGCAGATCCTCCTCCTTCTCCTCCGCGGGCTCGAGCGAGCCGAATCCCTCGCGCAGGACCACGTGGCAGGTCGTGCAGGCGCAGGACTTCTCGCACGCGTGCTCGATGTCGATATGGTTCTCCAGCAGCGTGTCGCAGATGGACGCGCCGGGGCGCGCCTCGATCTCGGCGCCCTGCGGGCACAGCGTCGCGTGGGGAAGGACCTTGATCTTCGGCATCTAGAGACTTCCGATCTTGCGGCCCGCCAGCGCCTTGCGCACGCCCGCGTCCATGCGCCGCGCCGCGAAGGCCTCGGTGGCCTTGTTCAGCGCGTCCATGCCCTTCTTGATCGCCCTGTGATCCTTGCCCGCGAGGCTCGATTCCAGGTCGCGCATCGCCTTGTCTATGGAAGCTCTCTCGTCGGCATCCAGGAGGGATGCATCCGCCTTGATCGCGGAGAGCGTGGCCTCGATGAGACGTTGGCCTTCGACGCGGTTCTCGGCGAGCGCGCGGGCGTGCACGTCCTCGCGCGCGTGGTCGACCGACTCGCGCAGCATGCGCTCGATGTCGCCGTCGGCGAGGCCGTAGGAAGGCTTGACGGCCACCGACGCCTCCGCCCCCGAGGAGGTTTCCCTGGCGGAAACCTGCAGCAGGCCGTCGGCGTCCACCTGATAGGTGACGCGGATGCGCGCGGCGCCCGCCACCATCGGCGGGATGCCCTTCAGCTCGAAGCGCGCGAGCGAGCGGCAGTCCGACACCAGCTCGCGCTCGCCCTGCACCACATGGAAGCTCATGCCGGTCTGTCCGTCCTTGAAGGTGGTGAATTCCTGCGCGCGAGCCGCCGGGATGGTGGTGTTGCGCGGCAGGATCTTCTCCACCAGGCCGCCCATCGTCTCGACGCCGAGCGAAAGCGGGATCACGTCGAGCAGCAGCCAGTCCTCGCCCGGCGCCTTGTTGCCCGCCAGCACGTTCGCCTGCATCGCCGCGCCCAGCGCCACCACCTTGTCCGGGTCGAGGTTGTTGAGCGGATCGCGGCGGAAGAACTCGCCGACCGCGCGCTGCACCTGCGGCATGCGCGTCGCGCCGCCGACCATCACCACGCCCTTCACGTCCTCGACGGCGAGGCCCGCGTCGCGCAGCGCCTTGCGCACGGGGACCAGGGTCTTCTGCACGAGCGTATGGGTGATGCTGCAGAACGTCTCGGTGTCGATCTTCAGGTCGACCACCTCTCCGGTCGAGAGGCGCGCCGTGATCGGCGCCTCGCCGTGGAAGGTGAGGTACTCCTTCGCCTCCCTCGACTTCACGAGGAGGCTGCGCATGTCGCGCGGCCCGAGGGGCGGGAGCTTCGCTTGCTCCACCGCCCAGCAGAACAGGCGCTGGTCGAAATCGTCGCCGCCGAGCATCGAGTCGCCGCTCGTCGCGACCACCTCGAACACGCCCTTCGACAGCTTGAGGATGGAAAGGTCGAACGTGCCGCCGCCGAGATCGTAGACCGCGTAAACCCCCTCGGCCGCGTTGTCCAGGCCGTAGGCGATCGCCGCCGCGGTGGGCTCGTTCAGCAGGCGCAGCACGTTCAGCCCGGCGAGCTTGCCCGCGTCCTTCGTCGCCTGGCGCTGGGCTTCGTCGAAGTAAGCCGGGACGGTGATCACGGCCCCGGTGAGAGAGCCTTGCAAGGACTGCTCCGCACGCTCCCGGAGGACGCGGAGGATCTCGGAAGAAACCTCCACCGGGCTCTTCACTCCCGAGCTCGTGCGGATCTGCACCATGCCGGGCGCGTCGACGAAGTCGTAAGGCGCGTTCTCGATGTGCGCCACGTCCTTCAGGCCGCGGCCCATGAAGCGCTTGACCGACACGATGGTGTTCCTCGGGTCCTCGGACTGCTTCGCCTGCGCCTTGTAGCCGACCTCGACCTTGCCCTCCGGCAAGTAACGCACGATGGACGGCAGCAGCGGGCGCCCGAAGGCGTCCGGCAGCACCGCCGCGACGCCGCTGCGCACGGTGGCGACGAGCGAGTTCGTGGTCCCCAGGTCGATGCCCACCGCGAGGCGATGCTCGTGCGGCGCCGGCGACTCGCCCGGCTCGGAGATTTGCAGGAGGGCCATGCCTTTAACCGGGAATCTTCGGTGCCACGCTATTCGATCTCTTCGTACGCCGCGTCGATCTCTTCTTCGATTCTCTGCAGGAACATGAGCTTTCGCACCAGGTCCTTGGCGCCCGCATATTCCTTTCTTGCGTCGATGCTCTCGCCGATCAGCGCCTCGAGGTTCGTCCGCTGGCCTTCGAGCCTCTTCTTCAGGGAGTCAAGGAAGGAGAAATCCTTCTTCGCCACGGCGCCCTCCAGCTCTTCGCGCGTCTCGAGCTGCTGCAGGAGGAAGTCGGTCGGCATCTGCGTGTCGGTCTCGAAGGCAACGTCGATGCCGTTGCGCTCGAGCAGGTGCTTCGCCCGCTGCACGGGGTCGCGCAGGGTGCGATAGGCCTCGTTGACTCGCGTGGTGAGCTGCATGGAAGCGCGGCGCTCGGCGTCGCCGGCGCTTGCGAAGCGGTCGGGGTGGATGAGGGCCTGGAGGTCCTTGTACGCCTGCTCGAGCGCGCCGCGGTCTAGCGCGTACGCCGGCGCGAGGCCGAACAGCTCGAAGGGATCAGACGTTGAAGCTCTCGCCGCACCCGCACTCGTCCTTGACGTTGGGGTTCCGGAACTTGAAGCCTTCATTCAGACCTTCGCGGGTGTAGTCGAGCTCGGTGCCCTCGATGTAGGGAAGGCTCTTGGGATCCACCAGCACCTTCACGCCGTGGCTCTCGAACTGGACGTCGTCGGGATTCACGGCGTCGGCGAACTCCAGCTTGTACGCCATGCCCGAGCAGCCCGACGTGCGCACGCCGAGGCGCAACCCGACGCCCTTGCCGCGCTTGGCCATGAAGGCCTGGACGTGGCCGGCCGCCTTCTCGGTGAGCGTGACCGCCATTATTTCTTCTTCCTCTTGTAGTCCGCGACCGCCGCCTTGATGGCGTCCTCGGCGAGGATCGAGCAGTGGATCTTCACCGGCGGGAGCGACAGCTCCTCGGCGATCTGCGTGTTCTTGATGCCCGCCGCCTCGTCGAGCGTCTTGCCCTTCACCCACTCGGTGACGAGCGAGCTCGACGCGATCGCCGAGCCGCAGCCGTAGGTCTTGAAGCGCGCGTCCTCGATGCGGCCGTCGGCGCCGACCTTGATCTGCAGCTTCAGGACGTCGCCGCACGCCGGGGCGCCGACCATGCCGGTGCCGACCGTCTCGTCGCCCTTCTCGAAGGAGCCGACGTTGCGCGGGTTCTCGTAGTGATCGATGACTTTTTCGCTATAGGCCATGATGGTTTCCTTAGTGAGCAGCCCATTGAACTGAATTCAAGTCCACGCCGTCCTTGTACATCTCCCAGAGCGGCGACAATTCTCTCAGTTTCGCCACCTTGCGTTTGAGCAGGTCGGCAGCGTAGTCCACCTGCTCCTCGGTGGTGAAGCGGCCGATCGTGATGCGCACCGAGCTGTGCGCCAGCTCGTCGGAGCGTCCGAGCGCGCGCAGCACGTACGACGGCTCGAGCGAAGCCGAAGTGCACGCCGAGCCCGACGACACCGCCAGGTCCTTGACGGCCATGATCAGCGATTCGCCCTCGACGAAGTTGAAGCTCACGTTGAGGTTGTGCGGGATGCGCTTTTCCATGTCGCCGTTGAGGTAGACCTCCTCGACGTCCTTGACCTGCGCCCAGAGGCGGTCGCGCAGCATGCGCACGCGCTCGTTGTCCTGCGCCATCTCGAGCTTCGCCAGGCGCGCCGCCTCGCCGAAGCCCACGATCTGGTGCGTGGCGAGCGTGCCGGAGCGGAAGCCCCGCTCGTGGCCGCCGCCGTGGATCTGCGCCTCGATGCGCACGCGGGGCTTTCGCCTCACGTAGAGCGCGCCGATGCCCTTCGGGCCGTACATCTTGTGCGCGGTGATCGTCAGCAGGTCGGCCTTGAAGGTGGCCATGTCGATCTCCACGCGCCCGGCGCCCTGCACCGCGTCGCAGTGGAAGATGATGCCTTTCTGCTTGCAGAGCTCGGCGATCTCCCACACCGGCTGGATGACGCCGATCTCGTTGTTCACCATCATGATCGAGACGAGGATGGTGTCGGGCCGGATGGCCTTCTTCAGATCCTCGATGGAAACGATGCCGTTCGGCTGGACGTCGAGGTACGTGGCCTCGAAGCCCTGGCGCTCGAGCTCGCGGAAGGTGTCGAGCACGGCCTTGTGCTCGGTCTTCTGCGTGATGAGGTGCTTGCCCTTGGTCTTGTAGAACTGCGCCGCGCCCTTGATGGCGAGGTTGTTGCCCTCGGTCGCGCCCGAGGTCCAGACGATCTCCTTCGCGTCCGCGCCGATGAGCGCCGCGACGTGCGCGCGCGCCTCTTCCACCGCCTCCTCCGCCTTCCAGCCGAACGCATGCGAGCGGCTCGCCGGGTTGCCGAAGAACTCGGTGAGGTAGGGGATCATCTTCTGGGCGACGCGCGGATCCACCGGCGTGGTCGCCGAGTAGTCCAGGTAGATGGGGAGCTGCAGGCTGGTGTTCATGCCGCGACTTTCTCTTCCTTCGGACGGAAATCCTTGATCACCGAGACCGGCTTGCCCGCCTGGTGGGCGACGAGGTCGCCCAGCGTCACCGAAGAGAGGTACTCGTGCATCTTCTCGTTCAGAGTCGCCCAGAGGTCGTGCGTCATGCAGCGGCGGTCGTCCAGGCAGTTCTCCTTGCCGCCGCACTGCGTCGCATCGAGCGGCTCGTCGACGGCGCTGACGATCTCGGCGACCGTCACTTCGCTCGCGGCGCGCGCGAGGTTGTAGCCGCCGCCGGGGCCGCGCACGCTGGTCACGAGCCTGTGCCGGCGCAGCTTGCCGAAGAGCTGCTCGAGATAGGAGAGCGAGATGTGCTGGCGCTCGCTGATCGCCGCGAGGGTCACCGGGCCGCGGTTGTAGCGCATGGCGAGGTCCACCATGGCGGTCACCGCGAAGCGTCCCTTGGTCGTCAGTCTCATGTCGTGCCTTTCGATTCCTGCGAATACCTGAGAAGGATGCTCAAGTATACCGAAAGCCGACTGATCCGGTCAAGTTTTAACTATTTGATCGCCCTGAGGTTCTTATCGCCGCCGCGCTCCATCCGCGCAAGGCGCTGCTCGAGCTCCTGCGTGTACTCGACGAGGGCCTGGATGGCCTTGGCGTGCGGATCTTCGAGCTCGGTGCCCACGGCATACGCGGCGAAGCGCGCGTCCCGCTCGGCGCCGTCGCCTTTGACGATCCGCCCCGGGATCCCGACGACCGTGGCGCCCGCAGGCACCTCCTTCAGGACGACGGCATTCGCGCCGATGCGCGCGCCGTCGCCGACGGTGAATCCGCCCAGCACCTTGGCCCCCGCCGCGACGATCACGCCGGCGCCGAGCGTCGGATGGCGCTTGGTGCCCGGATAGAGGGACGTGCCGCCGAGCGTGACGCCCTGGTAGATCGTGCAGCCGCTGCCGACCTCGGCGGTCTCGCCGATGACGACGCCGACGCCGTGGTCGATGAAGACGCAGCTGCCGATCTTCGCGCCCGGATGGATCTCGATCCCGGTGAGCCAGCGCCCGACGTTGGAGGTGAAGCGGCCCGCCCAGCGGAAGCCGTGCGTCCAGAACCAGTGCGCGAGGCGATGCACGTAGATCGCGTGCAGCCCGGGATAGCAGGTCAGCACTTCGAACCAGGACCGGGCCGCGGGATCGCGGTCCAGGATGCAGGCGATGTCGCTTTTCAGGCGGCTGAACATAGGGGCTCGCAGTGTAGCGTTTTCCGAGTAAATCGATCAACTATTCCACTTCTTCAGCAGGGCCTTCAGCAGGCCGCGCAGGATGTTCGCCTCCTCGCGCGTCATGTCCGGCACGCGGGAGAAGAGGCGCCGCAGGCGCTCGG
>DASZQH010000024.1:0-5949 GCA_035549805.1 Burkholderiales bacterium | reverse complement strand
CGCGTGGGCGAGGGCGGGGGCCGCGGACAGCACGGCGGCCAGGAAGGCCCGGGTGGGGTGACGCATGTTCTACTCCTTGCGATGGGGGTTGGAAGGCGCAGGAGTATCCGGGCCGCGCCGCCGCGGAATCTTTCCGTTGTGTTGCGAAGCGTTTCCGCCGCGTGTCTGCTGCACTTTCCGGACAGCCCCTACAATCCGGGGACGACCAGGGAGGTGACGATGAGGAAGTGGCTCGCCGCGCTCGCGCTCGCGCTTCCCGCGCTGGGGCTCGCGCAGGACAAGCTCTCCGAGGAGATGCGCGAAGTCTCGCGCAGCATCCTGCGCGCGACCGACGCCTACAGCCGCAGCGACGCCCCCGCCATCAACCTCGACCCGGAGATCCGCGCGCTCGACCGGATGCTCGCCTCGGGCGGGCTGAACCCGATCGGGATGGCGGTGGCGCACTACTGGCGCGCCCGGGCCTACGCGTCGATCAACTGGGTGCGGATGCGCAAGGGCGAGGGCGCCGATCCCGCGCTCGCGCGCAAGGCGCTCGCCGACTTCGACCTCGCGATCGCCGGGGGCGACGTGCCGGCGTGGCAGCTCTCGCGAGCCAACACGCAGTACATGGCGGGCCTCGTGGCCTACAACTACCTAGACGACCCGAAGCGCGCCTTCGGCTACTGGGAGACCTGCGCCGGGGCCGGCCACGCCGGCTGCCTGAACACGATGGCGACGGCGCGGCTCACCGGGCTCGGCGGCATCGCGGTCGACCTCGACCAGGCGGTCGAGCTCAACCGGCGCGTGTACGACACCGGCACCGACTTCCAGTGCGCCGGGGCGCTCTCGGCGTTCGCGATCGCGCAGATCGTGCACACGGGCCTCCTCACCGGGGTGACGGTGGACGAGTTCGAGTGGATGCGCCGCGGCTACCAGCTCCTCGACGAGCTCGCCGCGCGCGACAAGGACGACAACCCGTGCGAGCGGGCGAAGCACGAGACCTACGAGTACCTGATGCGCCTGAAGCGCGGCGAGGACCGGCGCGAGCTGCTGCACGCCGCGGCGGCCCGCAGGCGGGCGAACGACTACGCGGCCTTCGCCGAGTACCTGCTCGGCAACGCGTCGCGCGAGTCCCTCGAGCGCGCGATCGCCGCGCAGCCGCTGCGCCACGTCGCCTGCGCCCTGCACTTCGGCACGGCGTGGCATGCCGGGCTCAAGGGCGATGCCGCCCTGCGCGAGCGGCACCTCGCCGCGATGCGGGCCATCGGCACGCCCTGCGCCACGGAGCTCGCGCTATCCTCCGGAGTTCGGTAGCTGTCCCCGATCCAAGATCGGGGACAGCTTCCGATCTCTCCGATGACCTCGCGCCGCGCCATGATCGTCCTCATCGTCCTCTCCGGGATCATCATTTCCCTCTGCATGGGGCTGCGCCAGAGCCTCGGCCTCTTCATGGCGCCGATGGCGGCGGACTTCGGCCTGTCGGCGGCGACCTTCGGCTTCTCCATCGCGCTGCAGAACATCGTCTGGGGCGCCTCGCAGCCCGTGGTCGGCGCGCTGGCGGACCGCTTCGGCGCGCGGCCGATCCTGATCCTCACCGCGCTCCTCTACGCCGCGGGCCTCGCGCTCATGACCTTCGCCGGCACGCTCCCCGGCGCGCTGCACGTGGCGGGCTTCCTCGCCGGCGTCGGCACCGCGGGGACGGGGCACGGCATCCTGATCGGCGTCATCTCGCGCGCCACGCCCCCCGAGCAGCGCAGCCAGCGCGTCGGCCTGGTGGCGGCCGCGGGATCGCTCGGCACGATGGTGATCGCGCCGTTCGGGCAGTGGCTGATCGGCGCCGTGGGCTGGCAGGGGGCGCTCTTCGGCTTCGCGCTCATCGCCGCGTCGATCGCGCTGCTCGCGCTGCCGATCGTCGAGCCGGCGGGCAAGGCGCTCGTCGAGAAGAAGACCGACCAGACGCTGCGCGCGGCGCTCGCCGAGGCGTGCGCGCACCGCGGCTACCTCTTCATGACGCTCGCGTTCTTCGCCTGCGGCTTCCAGCTCGTGTTCCTCACCACGCACCTGCCGGCGTACCTGGCGCTGTGCGGCGTGGCGCCGGGCGTCGGCGCGAGCGCGCTCGGGCTGATCGGCCTCTTCAACACCATCGGCACCTACATGTTCGGTTGGCTCGGCGCGCGCTACAGCCAGAAGCACCTGCTCGCGCTCATCTATCTCCTGCGCACGCTCTTCATCGTGGCGTTCCTGCTCGTGCCGGTGAGCGCGACCTCGACGCTCGTCTTCGCCTCGGCGATGGGCTTCCTGTGGCTCGGCGTGGCGCCGCTCGTGAGCGGCATCATCGGCCGTGTCTTCGGCCTGACGCACTTCAACACGCTGTACGGCGTGGTGTTCTTCAGCCACCAGGTCGGCTCGTTCCTCGGCGCCTGGATGGGCGGCCTGGTGTTCGACCGCTTCGGCAGCTACGACGTCGCGTGGGGCGCGCTCATCGCCGTCGGCCTCACCGCCTTCACGCTGCAGTGGCTGATGGACGAGCGCCCGCCTCGCGAGCGCGCCCCCGCCGGCGCCGCGCCGATGCCGGCGTAGGCGGTTCTTGCCGACCCCCTGACAAGGGGGTGGCGAAGCGCAGCGAGCCGGGGGTTTTGATTTTGATTTTTTAGAACCAAACCCCCCGCTCGCAAGCTCGCTTCCCCCCTTAACAGGGGGGCGGCGGGAGCCCGGAGCTTGTCAGGCGGGCAACACCTTCTCGAGATCCGCTTCCGCTGGGAAGCGGCCGGTCTGGTAGCGCGAGTACGCGATCCGGCCGTCGATGGCGACGTCGAACTGGCCGGACTTGCCCGTCTGCAGTTCGACGGGGCCGCGGCCGCGGGCTTCGAGCCAGGCCTTCACACGGAGGGCCTCGGGCTTATAGCCTCAGGCGGCGCAGTAGGTGATGAGGATCGACATGCAGGGAATGATACCGCTCAGCGCAGGCGGCTCTTCGAGAGGATTCCGGAGGGCGTGAAGAGGAGCACCAGCTCCTTCCGAGGCGGCTTCTCCTTTTCCCGTAGTTGCTGCCGGTACACCCACACCTCGTAGCCGCTGTCGAACGGGATCTCGGTCGCCTTGCCGAGCGCCGCGCGAACGTCGGCCTTCGTACTTCTTCCGATGAGAAGGCCCGTTTGAGCGTCAGAGGCGGAAACGATTTCACCCGGACCGGGAGGCGGAACTCGCGGCGACGAGGCGCAGCCGGCGAGCACGACGAGGAGGAGAAGAAGCCTCATCGGTCGTCCATGTACTCGAAGTGCACCAGCGTGTCGTCGGGCCAGCTCCGGTCGCCGAGCGGCACGAAGTAGGTGCGGTCGAGGAGCACTTCGCAGTCGCAGTACGGCAGCACCTCGCGCAGGTTGCGGTCGCGGCTCGCGGCGGCGTAGAGGCGATCGACCGAAAGCACCTCGCGGCGCGCGCCGGCGACGAGGGTGACGTTCCACACCGGGCGCTCGGCGAAGAAGAGGTAGTTCGGCTCGGGTCGGTCGCAGTACGCGGGGCCCTCGGCGAAGACGTCGAGCATCCAGCCGAGGAGGCTCGGCGGCCGGTTGGAGATGAGCCCCGACTCCATGCCGACGTAGCACTCGAGACGCAGGTCGCCCAGGCGCCGCGCGCCGGGCGGCACGCCGGGGCTGCGGATCTCGGCGCGCCAGGTCATCGTGCCGGAGCGCCGGTTCGGCCGCACCGAGGCGTTCTCCTTCAGCGCGCGCGCGTCGCGCGGCAGGACGAAGGTGTTGTCCGGCGCGAGCTCGATCGGCTCCTGGAAGCTGTCGCCGACGAGGTCGAGCTCGACGCCGTCCATCTTCGTCGCGCGGTTGCGCGGCAGCAGCTTGAAGCGCAGCGGCGCCTGCGGCGCGTGCGCCCGGCGCTCCTCGAAGAGCTTCGCGCCTGCGACCATGCGCCGGTAGGACTTGTCGACCGGGTCGCGCAGGCCTTCGACCCTGACCGAGGCGTCCTGGCCAAAAGCGAAAATCGGGGTCAGAGCCCAGTAAGACAGAACCAGGAAGAATCGGGCTCTGACCCCGATTTTGAGCGTCATCCGCGATATTTCTCCTTCGCGCCCTTCGCAAGGGTCATGCCGTGGCCGGGGCGGTCGGGGATCTGCACGTGGCCGTCGCGGCACACGGGCACGTCGTCGAAGAGGTCGGCGGGCAGCCAGTCCATCAGCTCGACGAGGAAGGCGTTGGAGAGCGCGCCGGCGACCTGGATGGAGATCTCGTACGCGACGTGCGGCGAAACCTTCAGGCCGTGCGCGGCGGCGAGGTGGCCGATCTTCAGCGTCTCGGAGAAGCCGTTGGCGCGGCACACGTCGGGCATGAGGTAGGTGGCGGCTTTCTTCTCGATGAGGTCGCGGAACTCGTAGCGGGTGTAGTGGTTCTCGCCCGTCGCCACCGGAATGCGGATCCTTTGCGCGACTTCCGCGCAGGAGTAGTTGTCATCGGAGCTCACCGGCTCCTCGTACCAGACGAGGTCGAAGTCCTCGAGCAGGCGCGCCTGGCGGAGGTTGCCGCCGACGTCGAGCTTCTGGTTCACGTCGACCATCATGGCGACGCCGGGCCCGAGCGCCTTCTTCACCGTCTCGACGCGGCGCCGGTTCACCGCCGGGTCGGGGTCGTGGATCTTCATCTTGTAGTAGCGGCAGCCCTGGCCGGCATAGCGCTCGGCCTCGGCGACGAGGTCTTTCTCGGCGTACTTGCCCCAGCCGCCGCTGCCGTAGCAGGCGACGCGGTCGGTGACGGCGCCCCACATCCGGTAGAGCGGCAGCTTCGCCGCCTTGCCCGCGAGGTCCCACAGCGCGATGTCGAGCGCCGAGAGCGCCATGCCGGCGATGCCGACGCGGCGCACGCCGCGGTCGCCGCGGTACATCTTCTCCCAGAGCTTCTCGATGGCGAGCGGATCCTCGCCGAGGAGCAGCGGCTTCAGGCGCTCGTCCAGGTAGGCGAGCACCGAGCGCGCGCCGCCGCCGCCGAAGACGAGGCTGTAGCCCATGCCGGCGAGGCCCTCGTCGGTGGCGATCTCCGCCACGACCAGGCGGTGGTGCGGGAACTCGAGCGCCATCTGCTTCGAGCAGGGGACGGTGAGGATGCAGGTATCGATGGAGGTGATCTTCATGTGGCAGTATTTACTGGAATGAAGACTTGGGAGCAACGTGCTTCCGCATTGCGGGACGAAAAGCACTTCGGCCGGCCGATGCGTTGCTTCGCCGAGCGCCCCGCGAGCCTGGTGCAGATGCTGCGGGAGGCGATCGCGCGCAATCCGCGCGGCGAGGCGCTGGTGTGCGGCGAGACGCGCCTCACCTGGGCGGGGCTCGGCGAGCGCGTCGCGGCGGCGGCGGGCGCCTACGCCGCGCGCGGCGTCGGGCCCGGCGACCGGGTGGCGCTCCTCCTCGGCAACCGTGCCGAGTTCCCGATCGCGTTCCTCGGCGCCGCCTGGCTCGGCGCGATCGCGGTGCCGGTCAGCATCCGCGAGCAGAAGCCCGGCCTCGCCTACATCCTCGGGCATTGCGCGGCGAAGGTCGTGGTGCATGAGCCCGACCTCGCTCACCTTCTGCCCGAGGAAGTGAAGAAGATGGTGCCTTCCGATCTTTCCGGAAGGGAAATTCCTTCCGGGGAAAGCGAGGAAGAAGACACGGCAGCCGTCCTCTACACCTCCGGCACGACCGGGCGGCCTAAGGGGGCGATGCTGACGAACCTCGGCATCGTGCACTCCTCGATGGTGTTCGAGGCGTGCATGAAGCTCGATGCGTCGACGCGTACCCTCGCGGCGGTGCCGCTCAGCCACGTGACGGGGGTGATCGCGCTGATGGCCGCGACGGTGCGCTGCGCGGGGACGCTGCTCGTCCTGCCCGCGTTCAAGGTGAAGGACTTCCTCGACCTCGCGGAGCGCGAGCGCATGACCTACACGCTCATGGTGCCGGCCATGTACAACCTGTGCCTGCTCGAGAAGACG
>DASZQH010000023.1:0-3954 GCA_035549805.1 Burkholderiales bacterium | reverse complement strand
CGCGGCGCGGTCATGATCGAGAAGCACCTCACGCTCGATCGCACGCTGCCCGGGCCCGACCAGGCCGCGTCGCTCGAGCCGGCGGAGTTCGCCGAGATGGTGCGCTGGATCCGCGCGACAGGCGCCGCGCTCGGCGACGGCCGCAAGGTCCCGCAGGCCGCCGAGCGCGACACCGCGCGCGTGGCGCGCCGCAGCCTCGTGGCCGTCGCGCCGATCAAGCGCGGCGAGACCTTCACTCCCGCCAACCTCGGCGCGGCACGGCCGGCCACCGGCGTCTCGGCCGCGGAGTACTGGGACTGGATCGGCCGGCCCGCCGCGCGCGATTTCGCGCCCGGAGAGCTCGTCTCATGACTCCCCCCAAGGCGATCCTGATCGGCGCCGGCGGCCATGCCGGCGTCCTCCTCGCCATGCTCGCGGCGCGTTCGTACCCCGTCGAAGGGCTGGTCACGCCGGAGCGCGCCCTGCACGGCACGCAGCGGGGCGGCTTTCCGATCCTCGGCGACGACGAAGCGGTGCTGCGCTATGCCCCGGGAACGGTGGTGCTGGTGAACGCCGTCGGCTCGGTCGGCGACCTGCAGGGGCGCCGCCGCGCCTACGAGCGCCTGAAGGCGCGCGGCTACGGCTTCCTCACGCTCGCGCATCCGACCGCGGTCGTCGAGCCCGGCGTCCTTCTTGGCGAAGGCGTCCAGGTGTGCGCGCGCGCGGTGGTCCAAACCGGCGCGTCGGTGGGCGACAACGGCCTGCTCAACTCGGGCAGCATCGTCGAGCACGACTGCCGCGTCGGCGCGCACGTGCACGTCGCCACCGGAGCGATCCTCTGCGGCGGCGTCGAGGTGGCGGACGACGTGCACGTCGGCGCCGGCGCCGTGGTCATCCAGGGCATCCGCATCGGCGCCGGCGCCACCGTCGCCGCCGGTGCCGTCGTGATCCGGGACGTCGCGCCCGGCATCACCGTCGCCGGCGTCCCGGCAAAGGAGGTCTCCCGCAATGGCTGACTGGCAGAGAAGCCTCGTATCCCCGGATGCGACGCTCAAGGACACGATCCGCGCGATCGACGAAGGCTCGCTGCAGATCGCGCTGGTCGTCGACGCATCGCGGCGCCTGCTCGGCACCGTCACCGACGGCGACGTGCGGCGCGGGCTGCTGCGCGGCGTCGCCCTGGCGGATCCGGCCTCCGCCGTGATGAACTCTCGCCCCACCGTGGCGAAGCCCGGCCAAGGACGGGAGGTCATCCTCGCGCTGATGAAGAGCACGCAGCTGCACCACGTGCCGCTCGTGGACGAGCAGGGCTGCGTGGTCGGGCTCGAGGTCCTCGACGAGCTGCTCGCGCCGGCGCGCGACAACTGGGTGGTCCTCATGGCCGGCGGGCTCGGCAGCCGGCTGCGGCCGCTCACCGAGGACACCCCCAAGCCGCTGCTGAAGCTCGGCCAGAAGCCGATCCTCGAGAACATCCTGGAGAACTTCATCGAGCACGGCTTCCGCCGCTTCTACCTCTCGGTGAACTACAAGGCCGAGATGTTCAAGGCGCACTTCGGCGACGGCTCGCGCTTCGGCGTGGAGGTCCGCTACCTCGAGGAGAAGAAGCGGATGGGCACCGCGGGCGCGCTCACCCTGCTGCCGGAGAAACCGCAGAGCACGCTGATGGTGATGAACGCGGACCTCCTGACCAAGGTGAGCCTCAGCCACTTCCTGGAGTTCCACCGCAGCCACAAGGCGGCGGCGACGATGGGCGTGCGCGAGTACGAGCTCCAGGTGCCCTACGGCGTGGTGCGCATGGCCGAGCACCGCATCAGCGACATCGCCGAGAAGCCGGTGCAGAAGTTCTTCGTCAACGCCGGCATCTACGCGCTCGAGCCGGCCACGCTCGAGCTCATCCCGCGCGACGAGTTCTTCGACATGCCGGCGCTGTTCGAGAAGCTGATCCGAACCGGCCGGGAAACAGTCGCCTTCCCCATCCGCGAATACTGGCTCGACATCGGGCAGCTCTCCGACCTCGAGCGCGCGATGACCGACATCCAGGCGGCAATCCGATGAAGAACGAGGGCTCGAGCATGGAAACGTGGAAGAAGGAGTGGCTTTCCAGCACCGAGGGCGAAGCCTACGGCAAGCTCTTCTACCAGCGCGCCACCGGCGAGCTGCCGGAGATGGAAAGCAGCAAGGCAGCCGCGCGGCGCGCCAGCCGCCTGCTCGACAGGGATGGGGCGCGCATCGCCGATATCGGCTGCGGCGCCGGGCATTACCTGCGCAGCCTGCGCAGCGCGGTGACGCGCCCGTTCCAGTATGTGGGCGTGGACGCCACGCCGCGCTACGTGGAGCTCGCGCGCGAGGCGTTCAAGGGCGTCAAGGAGGCGTCGTTCCAGGAGGGCGACATCTTCAGGTTGCCGCTGCCGGACCGGCACGCGGACCTCGTGATGTGCAACAACGTCCTGCTGCACCTGCCGTCGGTGGCGCAGCCAGTGCGCGAGCTGGCGCGCGTTTCCGCCCGGCGGGTGCTCGTGCGCACCCTGGTCGCGGACAAGTCGTACGTGATCCGCGACGTCGCCCCGCATCCGGAAGGCGACGAGTTCGACGACAACGGCGAGCCGAAGGCCTTCCACTTCCTCAGCATCTACAGCCGGAAGTACCTCGAGCGCCTGTTCCGCTCGACCGGCCGGGTGCGCGCCCTCTCCTTCGAGCCCGACACGGACTTCGACGCGAACAAGGTGAGCGACAGCGGGCGGCTGCTGGCGAACGCATGGGACAAGACCGAGGTCGCGAGCAGTGGCATGCAGGTCTCCGGGATGATCCTGCTGCCGTGGACGTGGGTGGTCGTGGAGCTCGACGCCGGATGATCGCCGGACAGTCGGTGCTGGGCGTCATCCCGGCGCGCGGCGGCTCGAAGGGCGTGCCGCGGAAGAACCTGCGCAGCGTGGGCGGGAAGCCGCTGCTCGCCTGGACCATCGAGGCGGCCGCGCGTTCGCGCTACCTCGACCGGGTGGTCGTGTCCTCCGACGACGCGGAGATCCGCGCCGCCGCGAAGGCGCTCGGCGCCGAGGCGCTGGAGCGCCCGGCCGAGCTCGCGCGCGACGACACCCCGGGCATCGATCCAGTGCTGCACGCGCTTTCCGCGCTCCCCGGCTTCGACTGGGTGGTGCTGCTCCAGCCGACTTCGCCGCTGCGCTCCACCGAGGACATCGACGGCACGTTGCGGCGCTGCCTGGACCGCGGCGCCGATGCGTGCGTCAGCGTGAGCCCGGCGCGCGAGACGCCGTACTGGATGTACACCCTGGGGAGCAGCGAGCGGCTCGAGCG
This sequence comes from Burkholderiales bacterium, assembly GCA_035549805.1. Classification (GTDB taxonomy): domain Bacteria; phylum Pseudomonadota; class Gammaproteobacteria; order Burkholderiales; family SG8-39; genus SCGC-AG-212-J23. The sequence goes on along the minus strand of DASZQH010000023.1, from coordinate 663 downwards.
CCTGCTCCCGTCTGCCGCACTGCCCGACCGGCGCCAGGACGCGCCGCCGGTGTACGTGCTGAACGGGGCGGTCTACGCCGCGCGCACGGGCTGGCTGTCGCGATCGAAGACCTTCCTCGCGGACGCGACCGTCGGCTATCCCATGCCGCACGAGCGCTCCGTCGACATCGACACCGAGCAGGACCTCCAACTCGTCGACCTCATGCTGCAAAGGAACTCCTGATGCTGGAAGCCAAGTACGGGCTGCCGCCCACCGTCGCGTTCTGCAAGCGCTGCGTCATCTCCAACCAGCGGCCCAACTCCGCGGTGGAGTATGCGCACACGAAGGAGAGCAAGAAGCAGACGATCGCCTTCGACGCCGAGGGCGTGTGCGACGCGTGCCGTGCCGCCGAGGAGAAGCACCGCACCATCGACTGGAAGGCACGCGAGGCGCAGCTCATGGCGCTGTGCGACCAGCACCGGCGCGACGACGGCCACTACGACTGCCTGGTGCCCGGCTCCGGCGGCAAGGACAGCTTCTATGCGGCGCACGTCCTCAAGCACAAGTACGGCATGCACCCGCTCACCGTCACCTGGGCGCCGCACATCCACACGGAATGGGGCTGGCGCAACTTCCAGGCGTGGATCCACGCCGGGTTCGACAACTATCTCTGCACGCCGAAC
>DASZQH010000022.1:0-25508 GCA_035549805.1 Burkholderiales bacterium | reverse complement strand
CTCGAGCAGAGCTGGTGGTACGACGAGCGCCGCGACGTGGTGCAGTCGACCAGCGCCGCGCTCGACTACCTGACCAAGCTCTACGAGATGCACGGCGACTGGCACCTCGCCCTCGCTTCCTACAACTGGGGCGAAGGCGCGGTGAAGCGCGCCATCGCCCGCAACCGCAAGGCGAAGAAGCCCACCGACTACGCCAGCCTGCGCATGCCGCGCGAGACCCAGCACTACGTGCCGAAGCTGCAGGCGATCAAGAACATCATCGCCGACCCGGCGCCGTTCAAAATCGACCTCGACCCGATCCCGAACCAGCCCTACTTCGAGGTCGTCGACGACACGCCGGACATCGACGTGCGCCTCGCGGCGCAGCTCGCCGAGATGCCGGTGGAGGACTTCGTCGCCCTCAACCCGGGCTTCAGCCGGCCCCTGATCCGCGCCTCGGGCGCCGCGCGCATCGTCCTGCCGTCGGACAAGGTCGCGACCTTCCGCGCCAACCTCGCCAAGCGCGGCGAGGAGTCGCTGGTGTCCTGGCAGATCTACCACCCGCGCGCGCGGGAGCGCCTGGACGCCATCGCGAAGAAGCACGGCATCGGCATCGCCGAGCTCAAGCGCGTGAACGGCATCCCGTCGTATTCCTCGCGCGTGCCCAAGGTCATGGTGGTCCCGCTCGACAAGGAGGGCGCCGCGGCCGCCCGGCTGCCGATCCAGTACGCGCCCCCCGAAGGCAAGGTGCACACGGTGCGCCGCGGCGACACGCTCAGCTCGATCGCCGATCGCTACGGCGTGAGCCTGCGCGCCCTGCGCCAGTTCAACGGCGGGAAGGACTTCCTGCGCATCGGCCAGCAGCTTCGGATCCGCTAGCCGTGCTGCGGGTCGCGCTCGTCTCGCTCTTTCTCCTCGCCGGGGGTTGCGCGTCCACAGGAACCCCGCCCGAAACCGAGGCGCCAGCGGCGCGGGCCGCCGTCCTTGCGCCGCCGCCGGCGCGCAGCGCGCCCGCGCCGGGCGTCGCCTCTCTCGACGCGACGCGACTGCCGCCCTTCGAAGGCGAGCGGCGCGAGATCTCGGAGCCGCTGCGCGGCCTCGCCACGGTCGACCGCACCACGCCCGTCGACGACCTGTGGGAGCGCGTGCGGCGCGGCTTCGCGGTCCAGGACCTGGACAACGCGCTCGTGGCCGAGAAGACTACGTACTACGCGTCGCGCCCGGACTACCTGCAACGCATCTTCGACCGCAGCCGCCTCTACCTGTACCACATCGTCGAGGAAGTGGAGAAGCGCGGCCTGCCGACCGAGCTCGCGCTGCTGCCGATGGTGGAGAGCGCGTTCAACCCGATGGCGTATTCGCGCGCCCACGCCTCCGGCCTGTGGCAGTTCATCCCCGGCACGGGACGGCGCTACGACCTCGCGCAGAACTGGTGGTACGACGGCCGGCGCGACATCGTCGCTTCCACGCAGGCGGCACTCGAGTACCTCACCCGGCTCTACGAGATGCACGGCGACTGGCAGCTCGCGCTCGCCTCGTACAACTGGGGCGAAGGGGCGGTCGGTCGCGCGATCGCGAAGAACCGCGCCGCGGGGCTGCCCACGGACTACGACAGCCTGCGCATGCCCGCCGAGACGCGCCACTACATCCCGAAGCTGCAGGCGCTGAAGAACATCATCCGCGACCCGCGGCCCTTCGGCATCGACCTGGACCCCATCCCGAACCAGCCCTACTTCGCCACCTACGAGAAGCGGCGCGACATCGACGTGCAGCTCGCGGCCCGGCTCGCCGAGATGCCGGTCGAGGAGTTCGTCGCGCTCAACCCGGGCTTCAGCCGGCCGATCATCCGCGCGTCGGTGACGCCGCGCATCGTGCTGCCGGCGGACAAGGTCGACGTGTTCCACGCCAACCTCGAGAAGCACGAGAAGTCGCTCGTCTCGTGGAAGAGCTATCAGCCGAAGAAGGGCGACACGCTCGCCTCCATCGCGAAGAAGCACGGCATGTCCCTCGCCCAGCTGAAGGAGGTGAACGGCATCGGCTCGCGCTCGCGCGGCGTCCCGGGCCTCCTGGTGGTGCCGATCAGCAGCGCCGCCGCGGGCAGCATGACGCGCCTGCCCATCATGTACGCGCCGCCGATCCCCGTGGCGACCCGCGCGAAGCCGGCCAAGGGCAAGCCGAAGCCGAAGGCCAAGGGCCGCGTCTACAAGAAGGCCGGGCGCTAGGCGACGCGCGGCACCGCCGCGAGCAGCGTCTTCGTGTACGGATGCTGCGGGTTGCGCAGCACCTCGTCCACGCCTCCCCGCTCCACGATGCGGCCCTGCTGCATGACCGCCACCTCGTCGGCGAGGTAGTCGACCACCGCGATGTTGTGCGTGATGAAGAGGTAGGCGATGCCGTGCTCGCGCTGCAGCGCGCGCAGCAGGTTGAGGATCTGCGCCTGGACCGAGACGTCGAGGGCGCTCGTCGGCTCGTCGCAGACGATGAGGGACGGCTCGACCGCCAGCGCGCGCGCGATGGCGATGCGCTGGCGCTGCCCGCCGGAAAACTCGTGCGGATAGCGGCCCAGGGCATCCACCGGCAATCCGACGTCCTCGAGAATTTTCTCGAGACGGGAAACTCTTTGAGAGTCCGACGAGCCGACGCCGAGACTCCGCATGCCTTCCAGCAGGATGTCCACGACGCGCATGCGCGGGTTGAGGGATGCATACGGATCCTGGAAGACGATCTGCAGCGCCGAGCGCAGCGGCCGCAGCTCGCGGCGCGGCATGCCGACCAGGTTGCGGCCCTGGAAGGCGACCCGCCCGTGCGTCGGCGGGATGAGCTGCAGCAGCGCCTTTCCGGTGGTCGTCTTCCCGCAGCCGGACTCGCCCACCAGCGCCAGGGTGCGGCCGCGGCGCAGCTCGAACGACACGCCGTCGACCGCCTTCACGTAGCCGACCGTGCGCCGGAAGATCCCGTGCCGGATCGGAAAGTGAACCTTCAGATCTTCCACCTGCAGGAGTATTTCTCCTCCAGCCTGCCGATGCTGAACGGATGAAACGAAGGGCTCGAGGGAGCGCGCCGGGGCGAGCTCCGCTTCCCGAAGGTGGCAGCGGGCGAGCACGCCGGTCGGCTGCGCGAGCGCCGGCGCCTCGACCCGGCAGCGGTCGAAGGCAAGGTCGCAGCGCTCGGCGAAGCGGCAATGGTCGAAGCGCCGCGTGAGGGGCGGCACCTGGCCGCGGATGACGGCGAGCTCGCCCGCGCGGCGCTCGGGCGAAGGCAGCGCGTCGAAGAGCTTCTGCGAATAGGGATGCTGCGGCGCGCGCAGGAAATCGGCCCGCGGCGCGAGCTCGACGATCTGCCCCGCGTACATCACCGCCACCCGGTCGGCCATCTGCGCCACGATGCCGAGGTCGTGCGTGATGAGGAGCAACGCCATGCCGCGCGCCTTCTGCAGGCCGCGCAGCAGCTCGAGGATCTGCGCCTGGATCGTCACGTCGAGCGCCGTGGTCGGCTCGTCCGCCACCAGGACCTCGGGATCCACGGCGAGCGCCGCGGCGATCATCACGCGCTGCTTCTGGCCGCCCGAGAGCTGGAACGGGTAGGCATCGAAGCGCCGCTCGGGATCCGGAAGCCCGACCGCCGTGAGCAGCTCGACGACCTTTCCCCTGACATTCCCCTGGGCCGGCGCATGGCGCTCGATCACTTCGGCAATCTGGCGCCCCACGGTCAGGACCGGATTGAGGGCGGTGGCCGGCTCCTGGAAGATCATCGCGACGCGCTTGCCGCGCACGGCGCGCATCGCCGCCTCCGGCAGCGCGAGGAGGTCGACGCCGTCGAGCTCGACCCTGCCGTCGACGATGCGCCCCGCCTCCGGCAGCAGGCGCGTCAGCGAAAGCGCGGTCATCGACTTCCCGCAGCCCGACTCGCCGACGAGCGCGAAGCACTCCCCCGCGCGCAGCTCGAAATCGAGGCCGTCGACCGCCCGCACCTCCCCGGCCGGCGTGTCGAGCACCGCGCGCAGGTTCTCGATCTTCAGACGCGCACCCTCGGGTCGAAGCCGTCGCGCACCGCGTCGGCGAACAGGTTCGCGGCGAGCACCAGGACGAACATGAACGTGAAGGCCGCCGCGAGCGACCACCACACCATCGGCTCGCGCCCCATCTCGAGCCGCGCCGCGTTGATCATGGTTCCGAAGCTGGTGGTCGCCGGGTCCACGCCGACGCCGATGTACGAGAGGACCGCCTCCGCCAGCACGAAGCCGGAGAAATCCATCACCAGGGTGATGATGATGATGTGGGCCACGTTGGGCGCGAGGTGCCGCGCCAGCACCGTGAGGTGCGGCACGCCGAAGGCGTGGGCCGCCTGCACGAACTCGAGCTGCGAGAGCTTGAGCGCCTCGCCGCGCAGGAGCCGGGCCACGCCCGTCCATCCCACCAGCCCGAGGATCATGCACAGGACGAGGAGCCGCACGTCGCCGCGCTGGGCGGCGGTGGGGAAGAGCTCGGCGTTCCTTTCCATCACCACCTGCATCATGAGGACCGAGGCGGCGATCAGCAGCACGCCGGGGATGGAGTTGATGGTGGTGTAGAGGTACTGGACGACGTCGTCGATCCAGCCGCGGAAGTAGCCCGCCATCAGGCCGAGCGCGATGCCGATCGGCAGCAGCACCAGGGTGGTGAGCGTGCCGATCACCAGGCTGATGCGGATGGACTTGAGCGCCTGGTAGAGGACGTCCTGCCCGACCTTGTCCGTGCCGAGCACGTGGTAGTGCTGCGCGAGGAGCGCCACCGGGAACGCCACCGCGAGCAGGACGAGGAGCGCCCATCCGCCCGCCTTCCACGGCACGCCCGGGCGCCGGCGCCTCAGGCGCTTCACCGCGAGGCCGATGAAGATCGCCGCCACGGAGGCGAGGAAGAGGCCCAGGCCGATGCGCGCGTAGACGTCGCGCAGCCGGTCGGCCTCGTCCTTGAGGTGCGCCCCGCCGTGGCGCAGGCGGGGATAGTCGCGCACCGTCTTTCCGTCGACCTGCATCTGCTCCTTCGCGTACAGGCGCGTCGCGAGCGGCGCCGAATAGGTGCGCTCGCGCCTGGACCGGACGCCCGACAACGCCAGGTCGAGCACCGACAGGACTTCGGGGGAATAGGCCTTTTCGTCGATGCGCGGCCGGTAGTGCAGGGTATCGAGGAACGCAATGAAGACGAAGAACAGCAGGATCACCGAGCACGCCACGGCGGCCTTCGACTGGAAGACGCGCCGCCACGGGGCGGCGAGGTGCGGCCGGCGCCGGCAGTACCAGGCATAGCCGGCCACCGCCGCGAAAAGCAGCCACAGCAGGACGTCGGTCGCGAGCAGGACGGGAACGAAGGGCATTTACACGAGCCGGATGCGCGGGTCGACCAGCGTGTAGGAGATGTCGGTCAGCAGCAGCCCGAGGATGTAGAGCACCGAGCCGATGAACACCATCGAGCGCACCACCGCGAAATCCTGCGCCTGGATGGCGTCGATGGTGTAGCTGCCCAGGCCGGGGATGCCGAAGAACGACTCCGACAGGAGGCTCCCCATGAAGAGCAGCGGGATGACCACCACGACCCCGGTGAGGATCGGGATCATCGCGTTCTTCAGCACGTGGCGGAACAGGACTGCGGACTCGGCGAGCCCTTTCGCCCGCGCGGTGCGCACGTAGTCGCGGCTCATCTCCTCGAGGAACAGCGTCCGGTACCAGCGTCCTCCGGAGCCGATGCCGCTCACCACGCCGATCAGCACCGGCAGAACCACGAAACGCGCCGCGTCGATGCCGCCGTCGTAGCCCGAGATCGGCACCAGGTGCCACAGCTTCGAGACGAGGTACTGGCCGCCGATGATGTAGAAAAGGGTGGAGATCGACATCATCGCCACGCACAGCACCACCCCCCAGAGGTCGAGGTAGGTAGCGCGGAAGAACGCCATGAACATGGCAAAGGTGACGTTCACCGCGAGCCCGACCAGCAACGCCGGGATCGCGAGCGCGAGGCTCGGCCCCATCCGGTTGCGGATCTCCTGCGCGATGTCACGGTTGTCCTCGGCGGCGCCGAAGTCGAAGGCGAAGAGCCGCACCGACTTCTCGTAGAAGATCGTGTTCGTGACCTTCTGCACGCCGGGCGATGCGGCGTTGAAGAGAAGCGGCTTGTCGTAGCCTCGCTCCTCCTTCCATTTCTGGATCGCCTCGGGCGTCACGCGCTTCACCCCGAGCTGCATGCGCGCCATGTCGTCGGGCGTGTTGACGACGAAAAACAGCGCGAACGTGAGCAGGTTCACCCCGACCAGGATCGGGAGCGCGTACAGGATGCGCCGGACGATGTAGGCGAGCACTACGCTTGTGCCTTTGCCGCCATGCGCTCGCGCCTTCTGTAGCTGCTCAGCGCCGGAACCGCCGTGGCGGCGAGGACGAGGAAGATCACTCCCAGCGGCCAGAGCACCGGGGCGTTCCACTGCGCCCGCTTCGCGCTCCGCGCGGCGACGTCGAGGCGCAGGTACTGGAGCGTGTTGCCGGCCATGTCGTTCGGCTTGGCGTTGGAGAGCCAGCCGTGGCGCAGGCTGTAGTCCTTGGGGTGGAAGCCGAAGATCCAGGGCGCGTCGCGCTGCACCACCGCCACCATGCGGTCGATGATGCGCTGGCGTTCCGGCGTGTCGGGCATGTTCTTCATGCGCTCGAAGAGCGCGTCGAACTCGGGGTTGGCGTAGTTGGAACTGTTGGCGCCGGCGCCGTCGGCGCGCGCCTGCGGGCCATGGAGCAGGAAGAGGAAGTTCTCCGGATCGGGGTAGTCCGCGTTCCAGCCCAGGCCGTAGACCTGCTGCGTGCCCTTGCGGATCTTCTCCTGGAAGCGGTTCCAGTCGGTCTCGCGCACCTCGAGCTGGATCGACAGCTTCTCGAACTGCCGGCGCCACCAGTCGGTGCGCGCCTTGTCGCTCGGGCCCCGCGACGTGGTGTCGAAGTACAGGACGAGCGGCTGGCCGGTCTTCGCGTCGCGCCCGTCGGGGTAGCCGGCGTCGGCGAGTAGCTTGCGCGCCTCTTCCAGCGGGCGGCGCTCCTCCTGGCCGTTGCGCCACAGGTGCGTCACCCGGTTGACGCCCGCCTCGCCTTCGCGGCGCCCGAAGATGCCCGGCGGCAGCGGGCTGTGCGCCACCACACCGCGCCCGTTGGCGAAGATCGAGAGGTATTCCTCCATGTCGACCGCCATCGAGATCGCCTGGCGCAGCTTGCGCGCGCGCTCCGTGGGTCCGCCGACGACCGGGTCCTTCATGTTGAAGCCGAAGTAGAAGATGGTCGCTGCGACCGAGGTGCTGAGGGTGATGCCTTTCTCCAGCATCTCGCCGGAGGGCTCGGCCGCGCCGTCCACCGCCACGCGCACCGCCTGGTCGAAGTTCTCCGCGCTGATGCCCGCGTTGTCGTAGTAGCCCTGCAGGAATTTGTTCCAGTAGGGCACCGCCTCCTTCTCGCGGCTGTACACCACCTTGTCGATGAACGGCATGGTCCTGCCGGCGTCGCGCAGGAGCCCCGCGGCGGCATCCTCCGGCTCACCCTCGGACGGGTACGGCTGGCCGCGGTAGTTCGGGTTGCGCTCGAGCACCATGCGCGCGTTCGGATCGTTCTGCGTGAGCATGTAGGCGCCGGTGCCGACAGGCCACCAGTCGAGCGTGAAGTTCTTCGCCGCCATGCCCGGCTGGTGGAAAAACTTCTCCGCCTCCCACGGGATGGGCGTGAAGAACGGCATCGCGAGCCAGTACTTGAACTGCGGATAGCGCCCTTTCAAGCGGACCCGGTACGTGTAGCGATCGACGATCTCGACGCCTTCGAGGCGGTGCTCGCGGAGGTCGAGCCATTTCGCCCGATCCGTATCCGCCGCCTTCAGCGCCTTGGCGAGCTCGGGCAGCCCGACGATGTACTCGGCCATCAGGCCGTAGAGCACCGAGTGCAGCCGCGGGTGGGCAAGGCGCTTGATCTGGTAGACGTAGTCCTCCGCCGTCAACTCCCGCGTCCCGAGTGGAAGCTCGTATGGGGTCTTCAATCCCTTTATCCGCTTCTCGTCGAGGGAGAGATTCTCTGCAACGAAGCCCGGGTGCGGCTGATAGCGGATGCCGGGCCGGATGCGGATCTCGTATACCGTGAACTTCCCGCCTTCGATCTCGCGCGGCTCGGGGATCGCGACGGCGGTCTGCGGCTCCAGCTCGTAGGGCCGCTTGAGATAGTGATACTGCAGCGGCGGCTCGAGGATCTGGCGCGTGAACGCGGCTTCGTCCGACGTGTACGACTGCACCGGGTCGAGGTGCTTCGGCCGGTTCACGAAAGCGGAATACAGGATGTTCTTGCCGCGCTCCTCCGCCGGGTACGGGTCGTTCCACGCATCGCCGCACGCCGACAGCAGAAACAGCAGAGGAATCAGAAGGATGCGCAAGCGGACAGTATAATCGGCCCCATGGGAATGCTCACCGGAAAGAAGATCCTCGTCACCGGCGTGATCAGCAACCGCTCGATCGCGTTCGGTATCGCGAAGGCCGCGCGGCGCGAAGGCGCCGAGATCGCGCTCACCTACCAGAACGAGCGCTTCAGGGAGCGCGTCACCGACATGGCGAAGGAGCTCGGTTCCGGGCTGGCGCTGCCGTGCGAAGTGACGAGCGACGCGGAAATCGCGAGCCTCTTCGAGCAGGTCAAGGCGCACTGGGGCGGCCTGGATGGGCTCGTGCACGCCATCGCGTTCGCCCCGCGCGAGGCCATCGAGGGCGACTTCCTCACGGGCGTCTCGCGCCAGGCCTTTGCGACGGCGCACGACATTTCCTCGTACAGCTTCGCCGCGCTCGCCAAGGCCGCCCTTCCCCTGCTGAGCAAGAACGCGTCGCTGCTGACGCTCACCTATCTCGGCGCCGAGCGCGTCGTGCCGAACTACAACACGATGGGCCTCGCGAAGGCGAGCCTCGAGGCGGCGGTGCGCTACATGGCGGCGAGCCTCGGGCCGCAGGGGATCCGCGTCAACGGCATCTCGGCCGGGCCGATCAAGACGCTCGCGGCGGCCGGCATCGGCGGCTTCTCGAAGATCCTCAAGTTCGTCGAGCAGAACGCGCCGCTGCGGCGCAACGTCACCACCGAGGAGGTGGGCAACGTCGCCGCGTTCCTGCTGTCCGAGCTGTCTTCCGCGATGACCGGAGAGATCCTTTACGTCGATTCGGGCTTCAGCCACGTGGTGGCCGGTATCGACGTCACTTCTTCTCCAGAGCGTCCTTCCTGATGTTGATGTCGGCGCGCTCGCGCAGGCTGGCTAGGAACGCCTCGTACTGCGCCGCGCCGTAGAGCTGCCCGGCGCGCGCCTCGCTCTGCGCCCCGGCGGCGGGCGCGCTCTCGACGACCTTGGAGATGCGCACCAGCAGGTAGCCCGCGTCCTGGATGGGCACGCCGACGTAGGCCGGCAGCTTGGCGACGTCCGCCGACACGATCGGCGTCAGGATCTCGGCCGGCAGGCCCTGCGGCTCGCGCCGCGACACGCTCTTCGCGGCGCTCCACTTCAGGCCCGCCTCGCCCCCCTTGCGCAGCTCGGCGAGCTTCGCCTCCCCTTCCTTGCGCGCGAGCTCGGCGGCCTCGCGGCGGCGCAGCTTGTCGGTGATCTGCGCCTTCACTTCGTCGAACTTGCGCTGCGCGGCCGGCTGGTGCTCGAGCACGCGCGCCGCGACCAGCGTGCCGGGCGCGACCTCGATGGCGTCGGTGTTGCGCTTCCTCTCGATCGCGTCGGCCGAGAAGAGCGCGGCGAGAAGCTTCGGGTTGTCGAGCGGGCCGAGCTCCTGGTTCGCCGACTTCTCGATCCACGGCGTGGCGCGCACCGGCAGCTTGAAGCGCTCGGCAGCCGGCTTCAGGCTGTCGGGCTGCTCGTAGACCATGTTGCCGAACGCTTCGGCCGCCTCGACGAAGCGCTTGCTGGCGCGCTGCTTCCTGAGCTCGGCCTCGATCTGCGGCCGCATCTCGGCGAACGGGCGCGCCTCGCCCGGCGTCGCCACGAGGATGTGGCTGGCGCGGCGCTCGTCCTTGCCGTCCTGGCGGCGCGCCTCGAGGAAGCGGATGACGTGGAAGCCGAACTCGGATTCGACGATGCCGGAGATCTCGCCGGGCTTCATGCGCCAGAGCGCGTCCTCGAAAGGCTTGACGAACGAGCCGCGCGGCTGGAAGCCGAGGTCGCCGCCCTGCTGCGCCGAGGCCGTGTCGGCCGACTCGCGCTTCGCCACCTCGGCGAACTTCGCCGGATCCTTCTTCACCTCGGCGAGGACCGCCTCGATCCTCTGGCGCGCCTTGTCGCGCTCCGCGAACCGCGCGCCGTACTGCTTGTCCCAGAACGCCTTCGCCTCGTCCGCACCGATCTGCTCCTCCTTCGCGAGGGCGTCGGCGGAGAGCAGGACGTACTCGGCGCGCACGCGCTCCGGGGTGCGGAACTCGGCCGTATTGGCGTCGTAGTACGCCTTGACCGCCGCCTCGTCGATCTTGACCTTCTCGAGGTACTGCTGCGCGGAGAACCGCACCTCGGATATTTCCCGCTTCTGCGTCTCCAGCGCCGCGAGGCGCGCCGCCACCGAGCGCGGCGCGAACGCGCCGTCGGCCACCGCGCGGCCGAGCTGCTGCAGCGCGAGATCGTGGCGCAGGCGCTGCTCGAACTGCGCCGGCGACATGGGCGGGTCCTGCGTCCGCAGGGCGGTCTCGTAGCGCGCCTTGCTGAACTGCCCGTCCACCTGGAACGTGGGCGCGGAGTGGATCAGCTCGGCGATCGCCTCGTCGCTCACGGTGAGCTTGGCCTGCTGCGCGGCGGAGGCGAGCAGCTTCTGGGAGATCAGCGACTCAAGCAGCGTGCGGCGCGTCTCGGGCGTGTCGAAGACCGCCGGGTCGTAGTTGCGGCCGAGCATCCGGCGCAGCTGGTCCTGCTGGCGGCGCAGCTCGTTTTCGAGCTCGCGCTGGGAGATCTTGAGGCCATTGACCTCGGCGACCGTGTCGGAGCCCCCGCCGCCGCTGCGATAGGACTCGACGCCCCAGATCGCGAACGGCACGACGAGCAGCATCAGGATGACCTGAACGACGCGCTTGTGCTTATGGACTAGATCGAACACGGAACATCTCGAAGGGATTGGCGGAGCGGACGGGACTCGAACCCGCGACCCCCGGCGTGACAGGCCGGTATTCTAACCAACTGAACTACCGCTCCATTCCTTGGTGGGCGCTGTAGGGGTCGAACCTACGACATCTGCCTTGTAAGGGCAGCGCTCTACCGCTGAGCTAAGCGCCCTACAGCGAAGGGGCGCTAGTTTATCGCGTCCTTGAGGGCCTTGCCAGCGCGGAACTTGGGAAGGCGCGCGGCGGCGATCTTCACTTCCGCGCCGGTGCGCGGGTTGCGCCCGGTGCGCGCGGCGCGCTTGCCGGCGTAGAAGGTGCCGAAGCCGACGAGCGTCACCATCTCGTCCTTCTTCAGGCTGGTCTTCACCGCGACGACGAGCGCATCGACGGCGCGCTCGGCGGCCGACTTGGAGATCTCGGCCGCCTGCGCGATCTGCTCGATCAGGTCCGACTTGTTCAAGTTCCCTCCTCCCGGGAAATTGAATCCCCGCCTGGGTTCAGTGCGGCCGGACGGCGCCCGTCTGGTCGTCGCCGCCTTTCGGCGGCACGGGCGCCGCTTCGTCCGTCTCCGGCAGCGGGGTGGGCTGGCGCTCCAGCGCGATCTCGAGCACCTTGTCGATCCACTTCACCGGCACGATCTCCAGCTTGTTCTTGACGTTGTCGGGGATGTCGACGAGGTCCTTCACGTTCTCGTCCGGGATCAGCACCGTCTTGATGCCGCCGCGGTGCGCCGCGAGCAGCTTCTCCTTCAGGCCGCCGATCTGCAGCACCTCGCCGCGCAGCGTGATCTCGCCGGTCATCGCGACGTCGGCGCGCACCGGGATCCCGGTAAGGATCGACACGACCGCGGTCGTCATGCCGATGCCCGCGCTCGGCCCGTCCTTGGGCGTGGCGCCCTCGGGCAGGTGAATGTGGATGTCGTTCTTCTGGTAGAAGTCCTCTTTCACGCCGAGCTTGCGCGAGCGCGCCCGCACCACCGACAGCGCGGCCTGGATGGACTCCTGCATCACGTCGCCGAGCTTGCCGGTCGTGATGGTCTTGCCCTTGCCCGGCATCGTGACCGCCTCGATCGTCAGCAGCTCGCCGCCGACCTCGGTCCACGCGAGCCCGGTGACCTGGCCGACCTGGTTCTGCTTCTCGGCCATGCCGAAGGTGTAGCGGCGCACGCCCAGGTACTTGTCGAGGTTCTTCGGCGTGACGGTGATCTTCTGCAGCTTGTCGCCGTCCGCGCCCTTGTCCCTGGCTTCCGTGAGGAGCTGCTTCACCGCCTTGCGGCAGATCTTCGACACCTCGCGCTCCAGGGCGCGCACGCCGGCTTCGCGCGTGTAGTAGCGCACGATGTCGCGCAACGTCGCCTCGGAGCAGGCGAGCTCGCCGTCCTTCAGGCCGGTGGCCTTGATCTGCTTCGGCAGCAGGTAGCGCTGCGCGATGTTCACCTTCTCGTCCTCGGTGTAGCCGGAGAGGCGGATCACCTCCATCCGGTCGAGGAGCGGCGGCGGGATGTTGAGCGTGTTCGCGGTCGCGACGAACATCACTTCCGAGAGATCGTATTCGACCTCGATGTAGTGATCGACGAACGTGCTGTTCTGCTCCGGGTCGAGCACCTCGAGCAGCGCCGACGACGGATCGCCGCGCCAGTCCGAGCCCATCTTGTCCACCTCGTCGAGGAGGAACAGGGGGTTCTTCACCTGCACCTTGCTCATGTTCTGCAGGATCTTGCCCGGCATCGAGCCGATGTAGGTGCGGCGGTGGCCGCGCACCTCCGCCTCGTCGCGCACCCCGCCGAGGGACATGCGCACGAACTTGCGGTTGGTCGCCTTGGCGATCGACTGGCCGAGCGAGGTCTTGCCCACGCCGGGCGCGCCGACCAGGCACAGGATCGGCGCCTTCATCTTGTCCACGCGCGTCTGCACGGCGAGGTACTCGACGATACGCTCCTTCACCTTCTCGAGCCCGTAGTGGTCCTTGTCGAGGATCTCCTGGGCGCCCTTGATGTCCTTGGAGATCTTCGACTTCTTCTTCCAGGGCAGGTTGACCAGGGTCTCGATGTAGTTGCGCACCACGGTGGCTTCCGCCGACATGGGCGACATGAGCTTGAGCTTCTTCAGCTCGGCTTCCGCCTTCTTGCGCGCATCCTTGTGCATGTGCGCCTTGCGGATCTTCTTCTCCATCTCCTCGAGGTCCGCGCCCTCCTCGCCCTCGCCGAGCTCCTTCTGGATCGCCTTCACCTGCTCGTTCAGGTAGTACTCGCGCTGGCTCTTCTCCATCTGCCGCTTGACGCGGCCGCGGATGCGCTTCTCGACCTGCAGGATGTCGATCTCGGTCTCGAGCTGCGACAGGAGGTGCTCGAGGCGCGACTTGGCGTCGAACATCTCGAGCACCTGCTGCTTCTGCTCGAGCTTGAGCGGCAGGTGCGCCGCCACGGTGTCGGCGAGGCGCCCGGCCTCGTCGATGCCCGAGAGCGAAGTGAGGATCTCCGGCGGGATCTTCTTGTTCAGCTTGACGTACTGGTCGAACGCCGACAGCAGCGCGCGGCGCATCGCCTCGACTTCCGGCGCCGGCGCGGCCTCGGGCGGCAGCGCCTCGGCATCGGCGATCCAGTGGGTGCGCACGTCGGTGATCTGCTTGATGCGCGCGCGGTTACCGCCCTCGACCAGCACCTTCACCGTGCCGTCGGGCAGCTTGAGCATCTGCAGGATGTTCGACACGCAGCCGATGGCGTACATGTCGCCCGGGCCCGGATCGTCCTTGGCGGCGGACTTCTGCGCCACCAGGAGGATCGACTTGCCGGCCTCCATCGCCGTCTCCATGGCCTTGATCGACTTCGGGCGGCCGACGAACAGCGGGATGACCATGTGCGGAAACACCACCACATCGCGCAGCGGGAGCAGCGGGTACTGGACGATGTCGGATGCGCGTTCGGAGGACATTTATGGACCGCCTTGTAGCTGTGAAGAAAAGCTGCTCAAAGGGATAAACAAAGGGTACACGCACGGCACGTGCGCCGCAATGCGGAAACCCGGGAGAAATTTGTTACGTGAAAGCGTGTTACGCGGAACTTCCGCCCGCCACCTTGTGCTGATCCGAATAGATCAGCAAAGGCTTGCCGTCGGCCGAGATCATCGGCTCGTCGACCACGACCTTGCTCACGTTCTCGAGCGTCGGCAGCTCGTACATGGTGTCGAGCAGCACGGTTTCAAGGATCGAGCGCAGGCCGCGGGCACCCGTCTTGCGGGCGAGCGCGCGCTTGGCGACCGCGTTGAGCGCGGGCACGCGCACCTCGAGCTCCACGCCCTCCATGTGGAACAGGCGCTGGTACTGCTTGATGAGCGCGTTCTTCGGCTCGGTCAGGATCTGGATCAGCGCGTGCTCGTCGAGCTCCTCGAGCGTGGCGAGGACCGGCAGGCGCCCGACGAACTCCGGGATCAGGCCGAACTTGATCAGGTCTTCCGGCTCGACGTTGCGCAGCAGGTCGTAGGTCGCCTTGGAATTGGTCGGGCTGCGCACCTCGGCGCCGAAGCCGATGCCGGTCTTCTCCGTGCGGTTGCGCACGATCTTCTCCAGGCCGTCGAACGCGCCGCCGCAGATGAACAGGATGTTCGTCGTGTCGACCTGGACGAAGTCCTGGTTCGGATGCTTGCGCCCGCCCTGCGGCGGGACCGAGGCGATCGTGCCTTCCACCAGCTTGAGCAGCGCCTGCTGCACGCCCTCGCCCGACACGTCGCGGGTGATGGAGGGGTTGTCGGACTTGCGCGAGATCTTGTCGATCTCGTCGATGTACACGATGCCGCGCTTCGCCTTGTCGACGTCGTAGTCGCAGTTCTGCAGCAGCTTCTGGATGATGTTCTCGACGTCCTCGCCGACGTAGCCCGCCTCGGTCAGCGTGGTCGCGTCCGCGATGACGAACGGCACGTTGAGAAGGCGCGCGAGGGTCTGCGCGAGCAGCGTCTTGCCCGAGCCGGTGGGCCCGATCAGCAGGATGTTCGACTTGGCGAGCTCGACCTCGTCGTTCTTCGAGAGGTGCTTGAGCCGCTTGTAGTGGTTGTAGACCGCGACCGAGAGGATCTTCTTCGCCTGGTCCTGGCCGATCACGTACTGGTCCAGGATGTTGCGGATCTCCCGGGGGGTGGGCAGGTCCGACTTGGCGCCCTTGCCGCCTTTGTCGGAGGCCGTCTCCTCCCGGATGATGTCGTTGCAGAGCTCGATGCACTCGTCGCAGATGAAGACCGACGGCCCGGCGATGAGCTTCCTGACCTCGTGCTGGCTCTTGCCGCAGAAAGAGCAGTAAAGAAGCTTTTCTCCCGAAGAACTCTTTTCCGACATGTAGTTAGGCGTTTTCCCGGCTGCTGAGGACCTTGTCCGCGATGCCGTACTTTACCGCTTCTTCGGCACCCATGAAAAAGTCGCGCTCGGTGTCCCGGGCGATGATGTCGATCGGCTTGCCCGTGTGGCGTGCCAGGATCTCGTTCAGCCGCGCGCGCAGGTACAGGATCTCCTTGGCGTGGATCTCGATGTCCGTGGCCTGGCCCTGGAAGCCGCCCATCGGCTGGTGGATCATGACGCGGGAGTTCGGCAGGCAGTAGCGCTTGCCATGGTCTCCCGCCGCGAGCAGGAACGCCCCCATGCTGGCCGCCTGGCCCACGCACAGGGTGGACACGTCCGGCTTGATGAACTGCATCGTGTCGTAGATGGCGAGGCCCGCCGACACCGAGCCGCCCGGCGAGTTGATGTAGAAGAAGATGTCCTTGTCGGGATTCTCCGACTCAAGGAACAGGAGCTGGGCGACGATCAGGTTGGCCGTCACTTCCGTGACCGGCCCCACCAGGAACACGACGCGCTCCTTGAGCAGGCGCGAATAGATGTCGTAGGCGCGCTCGCCGCGTCCCGACTGCTCGATGACCATGGGGATCAGCCCCAGGGCCTGCGTGTCAGGTGTAGATTTTTCCCAGTTCACGATTGGGCGCCCATGAGTTCATCGAAGGGGGTTTGCTTGTCGTTCACCTGGGCCTTGGACAAGACCCATTTGACGACATTGGCTTCCAGCGCTGCGCTTTCCATTTCCGACAACCGTTGCGGCTGCATGTAGAACCATTTTACTACCTCGGCGGGATTCTCGTAGCTCTGCGCTTCCTGCTCGACGAGCTCGCGCACCTCGGCCGGCTTGGGCTTGAGCCCCTCGCGCTGCGCGAGCTCGTTGATGATGAGGCCGAGCGCGACGCGCCGCGTCGCGGTTTCCTCGAACATCTTCGGCTCGACCGGCGGCATCTGCTCGGGCCGCAGGCCGCGCTGCTGCAGGTCGGCGACCGCGCGTTGCGCGAGCTCCTGCGTCTCCATCTCGATCAGGCTCTTCGGCAGCTCGAGCGGCGTCGCGTCGAGGAGCGCCTGGAGCACCTGCTGCTTCACGCGCGCGTCGACCCGCTTCTTCACTTCGCGCTCGACGTTCGCCTTCACCTCGGTGCGCATCTTCGCCAGATCGCCGTCGGCGACGCCGAGCTGCTTCGCGAACGCCGCGTCGAGCGCCGGCAGCTCCGGCTGCTCCACGCTCTTCACCGTGATCGCGAACACCGCCTTCTTGCCCGCCACATCCTTGCCCTGGTAGTCGTCCGGGAACTTCACGTCGACGTTCTTCGTCTCGCCGGCGGCCATGCCGCGCGCCCCCGCCTCGAACTCGGGCAGCAGGCGGCCTTCGCCCAGGACGAGCGCGAAGCCTTCCGCCCGGCCGCCCTCGAAGGGCACGCCGTCGATCGTGCCGGCGAAGTCGATCACCAGGCGATCGCCGTCCTGCGCGGCGCGGCTCGCCGCGACGAAGCGCTGGCGCTGCTTGCGCAGGATCTCGATCGTCTTGTCGACTTCGGCGTCGCTGACCCCGACCGCCGGACGCTCGATGCTCTTGCCGGCGATGTCGCCCACCTTCACTTCCGGGAACACCTCGAACGTCGCGTCGAACTCGAGCGCGCCGCTCGCTTCCGGCGCCTGCTTCTCGTTCTTCGGCTCGATCTTCGGGTAGCCCGCGACCTTCAGGTTCGCCTCGCGGACCACCTGGTTGAACGATTTCTGCACCGTCTCGCCGAGCACCTCCGAGCGCACCTGCGGGCCGTAGGTCTGCGCGATGAGCTTCATCGGCACCTTGCCCGGGCGGAAGCCCGGCATGCGCACGTCGCGCGCGAGCTTCTTCAGGCGCGCGTCGACCTGCTGTTCGACGTCTTTCAGCGGCACCGTCATCGAGACGCGCCGCGCGAGTGCTCCGAGAGTTTCCACGTTGGCTGCCATTCCTATCCCTGTTCGTCTACTTCCCTGGTGAGTTGGTGCGAAGGGAGGGACTCGAACCCTCATGCCTTGCGGCGTCAGATCCTAAGTCTGGTGCGTCTGCCAATTCCGCCACCTTCGCGCCGAAAATATTGCCGGAAAACAACGTATTATACCTTCCGGTGCCGGTCGACCATTACGAAAACTTTCCCGTCGCATCGCTCCTTCTGCCGGCGCCGCTGCGCAAGCCCGTCGAAGCGATCTACCGCTTCGCGCGCTCGGCCGACGATATCGCGGACGAAGGGTTCGAGGCGCCCGAGGCGCGCCTCGCGAGGCTCGCCCTCTACCAGGGCCGCCTGGCCGCGATCTCCGCCGGAGAAACCCCCGCCGAGCCGATGTTCCGCGACCTCGCGCAGGCCATCCGCGAGCATCGCCTGCCGATGCCGCTCTTTCACGACCTGCTCGACGCGTTCTGCCAGGATGTCACGACGAAGCGCTACGCCACGTACAGCGAGGTGCTCGACTACTGCCGGCGCTCGGCGAACCCGGTGGGACGGCTCCTGCTGCACCTTTTCAAACGAACGTCCGAGCCGGAGCTGCGCCAGTCCGACGCGATCTGTACCGCGCTGCAGCTGGTCAATTTCTGGCAGGACGTCGACGTCGACTTCACGCAGGATGACCGCATCTACCTGCCGCGGGAGGACATGGCGCGCTTCGCGGTCACGCAACTGCACCTGCTGGAGAAGACCTGCGACGGCGCGTGGGTCGCCATGATGAAGTTCCAGGTCGAGCGGACGCGCGCCCTCATGCAGTCGGGAGCGCCGCTGGGACGCGCCCTTCCCGGCCGCATCGGCCTGGAGATCCGCGCCACGGTCGCGGGCGGACTGCGCATCCTCGAGAAGATCGAGAAGGCGGGCTACGACGTGTTCCGCCGCCGCCCGGTCCTGCGCGCCCTCGACTGGCCGCTGCTTCTCCTGCGCGCCGCATGAAGCCCGACGAGTACTGCCAGCAGAAGGCCGCCGCGAGCGGCTCGAGCTTCTACTACTCGTTCCTCTTCCTTCCGGCCGAGCGGCGCCGCGCGATCACGGCGCTCTACGCGTTCTGCCGCGAGGTGGACGACGTCGTCGACGAGACGAGCGACCCGCAGGTCGCGGCGACGAAGCTCGCCTGGTGGCGCACCGAAGTCGCCGAGATGTACGAGGGCCGGGCCCGGCATCCCGTCACCCAGGCCCTGGCGCCGTTCACGGAGAAATTCGCGATCGGCCAGCCTCACCTCGCCGAGATCATCGACGGCATGGAGATGGACCTGACGCAGGCGCGCTACCTCGACTGGCCGGGGCTGGAGCGCTATTGCTACCGCGTCGCGGGCGTCGTCGGGCTGTGCGCGGCCGGCATCTTCGGCTACACCGACGCGCGCACCCTCGACTACGCGAAAAGCCTCGGCCTCGCGTTCCAGCTCACCAACATCATCCGCGACGTCGGAGAAGATGCGCGCAAGAACCGCATCTACCTGCCGATGGAGGACATGAAGCGCTTCGGCGTCACGGCGGCGGACATCCTGAACGCACGCCACAGCGAAAGCTTCCTCTCCCTGATGAAGTTCGAGGCAGAGCGCGCGAAGGGCCTTTACGCCGCGGCTTTCGCGGCGCTGCCGGCGGCCGACCGGCGCTCGCAGCGCGCCGGCCTCATCATGGCCGCCATCTACCGCGCGCTGCTCGACGGGATCGAGCGCGACGGCTTCCAGGTGCTGTCGGGCAAGACCTCTCTCACGCCGATGCGCAAGCTCTGGATCGCTTGGAAAACCTGGGTCAGCGCGTAGCGATCGTCGGGGCCGGCTACGCCGGCATGGCCGCCGCGGTGACGCTGGCGGCGCGGGGCGTTGCCGTCACCGTACTCGAATCGGGGCCGGTTCCCGGCGGCCGCGCGCGCCGCGTGACCTCGGAGGGGACGGCGCTCGACAACGGCCAGCACATTCTCATCGGCGCCTACAACGAGCTCCTGCGCCTGATGCGCCTCGTCGGCGTGCCCGGCGACGCCACGTTGCGCCTGCCGCTCGAGCTGCGCTACTTCGACGGCTTTCGCTTCAAGGCGCCCTTCCGCGGCCGCGCCGGCCTCTTCGCCGCAGTGCTCACCGCGACCCTGCCCTTCGCCGAGAAGATCGGGGCGGTGTCGTTCCTCCGGGCGCTTCAATCTCTTTCGTTCGCGCTGAAGGAAGATACGACAGTCGAGCAGCTCCTCGAGAAACACCGCCAGCACGGGAAGATCGGGCACTACTTGTGGCGGCCGTTGTGCGTGTCCGCGCTCAATACCCCCGCGGACCAGGCGTCGGCGCAGGCGTTCCTGGTCGTGCTGCGCGACGCCCTGTTCGGCGGCGACGGCGCGAGCGACCTCGTGCTGCCCCGGGTGGACCTTTCGCGGCTGTTTCCCGAGCCGGCCGCCGACTACCTGCGAAGCAAGGGCGGCGAGCTCCGGTGCGGCGTGACGGTGCGCGATCTCGATGCGCTGAAGAGGGAATACGACCACGTCATCGTGGCCGTCGGCCCGCACCAGCTCAAGGCGCTCGTTGCGGACGGCGCGCCGGCGTATGCGTACCAGCCGATCTATACGTGCTACCTGCAGTACGCCGAAGACGTGCGGCTTCCCTTCCCCATGCTCGGCCTGGCCGACGGCCTCGTGCAGTGGGTGTTCGACCGCGGCGTGCTGACGGGCGAGCACGGCCGCCTTGCGTGCGTGATCAGCGCGCAGGGCGACCACCAGCAGCTCGGCGCCGAGGCGCTGGCCGCCGCCTGCCACCGCGAGCTCGCGCACGCCCTGCCGGGCCTGCCCGCGCCGCGCTGGTCGCGCGTGATCGCGGAGAAGCGCGCCACCATCGCCTGCACGCCGGGCGTGAAGGGCCTGGCGTTTCGCATTCCCGGGGTCGAGCTGGCGGGCGACTACGCCGATCCGGAATATCCTCCCACGCTCGAAGCCGCGGTGCGCAGCGGCGTGCGCGCGGCCCACACCATCCTCGGAAAGGATTAGCCATGGAGTACAGGCTTCTCGGCGCGTCGGGCTTCCGCGTTCCGGTGCTCACGCTGGGCACCGGCACTTTCGGCGGCGGAAACGAGTTCTTCAAGGCCTGGGGCGCGAGCGACGTCAAGGAGGCGAGCCGCCTGGTCGACGTCTGCCTCGAAGCGGGCGTCACCATGTTCGACTCGGCGGACCGCTACTCGGCCGGCATGGCGGAAGAGATCCTCGGCCAGGCCGTGAAGGGGCGGCGAAGCTCGGTGCTGATCTCGACGAAGGGGACGTTCCGCACCGGCCAGGGCGCGAACGACGTCGGCTCCTCGCGCCACTACCTGCTCCGGGCAGTCGAAGCGAGCCTGCGCCGTCTCGGCACGGACTACATCGACCTGTACCAGCTGCACGGCTTCGACGCGCAGACGCCGATCGAGGAAACGCTGCAGGTCCTCGACGATCTCGTGCGCGCGGGCAAGATCCGCTATATCGGCTGCTCCAACTTCTCGGGCTGGCACCTGATGAAGTCGCTCGCGTACTCGGACCGGCACGGCCTCGCGCGCTACGTCGCGCACCAGGCGTACTACTCGCTCGTCGGCCGCGACTACGAGTGGGAGCTGATGCCGCTCGCCCTCGACCAGAAGGTCTCCGCCGTCGTATGGAGCCCGCTCGGGTGGGGCCGGCTCACCGGCAAGATCCGCCGCGGCCAGCCCAAGCCCGCCGTGAGCCGCCTCAACACGAAGGTCGTGCTGGACAACGGCCCGCAGGTTCCCGAGGAGCACCTGTTCAAGGTCGTGGACGCGCTCGACGCGGTGGCGGAGGAGACCGGGAAGACCGTGCCGCAGGTGGCGCTCAACTGGCTGCTCGGCCGGCCCTCGATCGGCACGCTGATCATCGGCGCGCGCAACGAGGAGCAGCTGCGCCAGAACCTCGGCGCGGTCGGCTGGAAGCTCTCGCCCGAGCAGGTCGCCAGGCTCGACGCCGCGAGCGTGGTGCCGCTGCCCTATCCGTACTGGCACCAGCGCGTCACGATCCCGGAGCGCAATCCGCCGCCCGTGTGACGGGAGCCGGCGACGCGCCGCTCGGCCGCGCCTCCGGGTGGCGAGATTCCGACGCAGCATCCGGCGACACGGGTCGTAGCGCAGCTACAGGAAAATCCGGATTCAGCGGCGCAAGTTGCGTGGAAAAGGGCCTCGGCGCGCCGCTGCGCGGAAGGCATGCTCGCGGTCCATGAGAATCGAGCGCCACAGCTGCCCGCGCTGCGACGGCGAAGTGTTCCTCCTGCGCGTCGACGGGCGCGTCCTCTGCGCGGGCTGCCGCCTCGAGCTTCAGTCCTTGCGCGTGGTCGATCCCCGGTTGGCCGAAGTACGCGCCGACGCCGCCTCTTCCGCGGCGAAGCCCTGGACGAGGGAGTAGAAGCGCTCGTAGAACTCCGGGTCCTGCACGGTGGCGCGCCGCTGCAGGCGCAGCGACTTCTCCGACCCGGCCGGCAGGGTGATCGTCGCGATGCTCACGCCCGCGCTCATCGACTGCGGCGTGCGCTGCAGCTTGTGCACCTCGTGCGCGGCGCTCGCGAACACGGTGCTCGTGCCGTCGCGGTTGTCGACGCAGGTCGCCTGCAGGCGCAGCGTCTCCTGCGTGTCCTCGTCGGGCTGGAGGTCCTTGCTGCCGGTGACGATCACCGGGTCGGCGGAGCGGTCGAGCATGTAGCCCTGCGTGAGGAACGCGCGCTTCACGCTCCAGCACACGACTTCGCCCGACCCGGGCACCTTCTTGCTGAACTGCGTCTTCGGCGAGAACGCTTCGTTCTGCACGGCGGTGCGCGAAGCGCAACCGGCAGCGAGCACGGCGAGCGAGAGCACGGCGACGGGCAATCGTGAGAGCGGCATGGGCAACCTCCTTGGAGACAGGGATACGGCTCGCCGCGGCGAGCGAAGTTCCCGTGTCGCACGACCCCGACTGCCGCGCAGCCCGACGCCGCGTTTCGGGCTCACCGATCCCCCGACGCGGGAATACGCCTTGCGCTCTCTCCCCGCGCAGTCCCTTCCCTTTGCTCAAACGGAGCTCAAATGAGACGCAAGACGATCCTTACCCTCGCTGTCGGCTGTGCACTCGGATCCGCGCTTCCCGCTTTCGCGGGCGACGACTGGCGCAATCCGGATCGCGACGCCCGCGGAAGCTGGAGCGGGTGGCGCGACCCCGAGATCCGCCACGACCTGCGAGAAGTGCGCGACAGCCGCCGCGAAGTCGCTGAGAGCCAGGCGGAGCTGCGCGACAGTCGCGAGGAGCTGCGCGACGCGTACGCAAGCGGCAACTGGCGCGAGATCCGGGAAGCGCGCGCGGAGGTGCGCGACGACCGGCGCGAACTCTGGGCGGACAAGCGCGAGCTGCGCCGCGACGTGCGCGAGCTGCGCCAGGACCTCGCAGAGCGCCGCCACGGCCACGACCACTGGAAGCACGCCGGGTGGCGCGACCACGACCGCCACGACAACGGCTGGCACCACGGCTGGCGCAACCACGACCGGCACGCCGACTGGAAGGACCGCGACCGCGGCCATCATGGTCACGCGGACTGGAAAGACCGCGATCGCGACCGCCGCCACGACCACGGCAAGCACGCGAGGGACCGGCGCGACGACCACCATCGCAAGCACCAGCGCGATGCGCGCGAGCATCACAAGGAGCGCCACGAGGCGCGCGCGGTCGAAGTCCGCGCCGATGCGAACGTAGCGAAGAAGTAGGCGCCTAGAGCGAGCGCAGGACCTGCACCGCCTGGTCCACGCGCTCGACCGCGACGACCTCCAGCCCCGGGACCTTCCCCCGGGGCTGGTTCGCGCGCGGCAGGATCACTTTCTCGAAGCCGAGCTTGGCCGCCTCGCGCAGCCGCTCCTGGCCGCGCGGCGCGGGGCGCACCTCGCCCGCCAGGCCCACTTCGCCGAACACCGCGACCTTGCCGGTGATCGGCCGGTCGGTGAGCGATGAGACCACCGCGAGGCACACGGCGAGGTCGGCGGCCGGTTCCGCGATCCGCACGCCCCCTACCGCGTTGACGAACACGTCCTGCTCGTAGGTCGGCACGCCCGCGTGGCGATGCAGCACCGCGAGCAGCATCGCGAGGCGGTTCTGCTCGAGGCCGACCGAGAGGCGGCGCGGGTTGGGCGAGTGCGCGGTGTCGACCAGCGCCTGGATCTCGACGAGCAGCGGGCGCGTGCCCTCGAGGGTCACGACGACGCAGGAGCCGGCGACCGGCTTCTCGTGCGTGGAGAGGAAGAGCCGGGAGGGATTCGTCACGCCCTTGAGGCCCTTCTCGGTCATGGCGAAGACGCCGAGCTCGTTCACGGCGCCGAAGCGGTTCTTCACCGCCCGCACCAGGCGGAAGCTCGAGTGCGAGTCGCCTTCGAAATAGAGCACGGTGTCGACGATGTGCTCGAGCACGCGCGGGCCGGCGATCGCGCCCTCCTTCGTCACGTGGCCGATGAGGACGAGCGCGCTGCCGGAGCGCTTGGCGAAGCGCGTAAGCTGCGCCGCGCATTCGCGCACCTGGGCGACCGATCCGGGCGCGGACTGCAGCGCCTCGGACCAGACGGTCTGGATCGAATCGATGACGGCGACGCGCGCCTTGGCCGCTTCGAGGGTGCCGAGGATGCGCTCCAGCTGCGTCTCCGCGAGCAGCCGCACGCCGGCGGTGTCGAGCTCGAGCCGCTTCGCCCGCCCGGCGACCTGGTCGGCGGACTCCTCGCCGCTCACGTAGAGGCTGTCCGCCTTGAGGCTGGCCACGGCCTGCAGGAGCAGCGTCGACTTGCCGATGCCCGGATCGCCGCCCAGCAGCACGACCTGCCCGGCGACCAGCCCGCCGCCGAGCGCGCGGTCGAGCTCCTCGGACCCGGTGCCGATGCGCGCGGCCTCGCGCGTCACCACCTCGGCCAGCGCCACCGTCTCGGCGGCCGTGCGCGGCGAGCGCGCCGCGCCGCGCTCGGCGATCGTCTCGGTCAGACTGCCAGGGGTGCCGCAGGCCGGACAGCTGCCGAACCACTGCAGGGCGGTGGCGCCGCATTCGCCGCAGACGTATGCGGTCTTCGCCTTGGCCACTTCAGGGCACCTCGGCCACGGGTACCCGCGGCGCCAGCGCGCAGAACAGCTCGTAGCTGAGCGTCCCGGCCGCGGCGGCGACCTCGTCGGCGGCCAGCCCCTCGCCCCACAGCGTCACCGGCGTGCCGATGTAGGCCCCCGGGATGTCCGTGATGTCGACGCAGATCATGTCCATGGACACCCTTCCCACGGTGCGCGTGCGCTGGCCGTTCACGAGCACCGGCGTGCCGGTCGGCGCGTGCCGCGGATAGCCGTCCGCATAGCCGCAGGCCACCACGCCGACCGTCATTTCGCCCACGGCCTCGTAGGAGAAGCCGTAGCCGATGCGCTCGCCCGGATGGAGGTGCTGCGTGGCGATGATTTCCGAGCTCAGCGTCATCGCCGGCCGCAGGTCCAGGCGGGACGCGCCGACGTCCCCGAACGGCGAGCCGCCGTAGAGCATGATGCCCGGCCGCACCCAGTCGCCGAGCGCGTCCGGAAAGCGCAGCAGCGCGGCGGAGTTGCCGAGCGAGCGCGGCGCCGCCGCGAGCCCCTCGATCTGGCTCGTCATCTCGCGGAACCAGTCGAGCTGCGCCTGCACGCCGCTTGCGCCGTCGGCGTCGGCGTAGTGCGTCATCGCCGTCACGCTGCGCACCTGCGGGTGCATGCGCAGCGCGTTGTAGGCGGCGCGCACGTTGTCGACGGTGAAGCCGAGCCGGTTCATTCCCGTGTTCAGCTTGAGGTACACGTCGATCTCGCGCTCCAGCGTCGCGAGACGCAGCATCTCCACCTGCTCCGCGTTGTGGATCACCGGCGTGAGCGCGTATTTCGACAAAGCTGCGACATCCTGCGGCTTGAAGATGCCCTCGAGCATGAGGATCGGCTTGTGCGACCCGGCGAGGCGCAGGCGCGCCGCTTCCTGGAAATCGAGCACCGCGAAGCCGTCGGCCGCCTCGAGCGCGCGCGCGGCTCGCTCGAGGCCATGGCCGTACGCGTTCGCCTTCATCACCGCCCAGATCTTCGGCGGCGAGGCCGCGGCGCTCGCATGCTTCTTCGCAACGGCCAGGTTATGCGTCAGCGCGCCGGCTGAGATGGTGGCCCGGATCGGCCTCGGCAT
>DASZQH010000021.1:0-2063 GCA_035549805.1 Burkholderiales bacterium | reverse complement strand
CCTGCTCTTCTACCCGGTGCAGTACGAGGGCGAGGAGCTCTCCAAGAACGTGTTCTACACCGGCGCCGCGCCCAACCAGCAGGCGATCCCGGCGGTCGAGTACCTGATGTCGAAGGACGGCGGCAGCGCCAAGCGCTTCGTGCTCCTCGGCACCGACTACGTGTACCCGCGCACGACGAACAAGATCCTGCGCGCCTTCCTCAAGTCCAAGGGCATCGGCGACGCGGACATCATGGAGGAGTACACCCCGTTCGGCCACAGCGACTACCAGACCATCATCGGCAAGATCAAGAAGTTCGCCGGCGAGGGCAAGAAGACCGCGGTGGTCTCGACGATCAACGGCGACTCCAACGTACCGTTCTACAAGGAGCTGGGCAACCAGGGCCTGAAGGCGACGGACGTGCCGGTCGTGGCGTTCTCCGTGGGTGAAGAGGAGCTGCGCGGCGTGGATACCAAGCCGCTGGTCGGCCACCTCGCGGCGTGGAACTACTTCATGTCGATCAAGGATCCCGCGAACGACGGCTTCATCAAGAAGTGGAGCGCCTACGCGAAGGCGAAGAGCATCGCCGGCCACAAGGACAAGCCGCTCACCAACGACCCGATGGAAGCCACCTACATCGGCATCTACATGTGGAAGCAGGCGGTCGAGAAGGCGAAGAGCTTCGAGACCGACAAGGTGATCGCGGCCATGGCGGGCCAGACTTTCAAGGCGCCCTCGGGCATCACGTCGAAGATGGACGAGAAGAACCACCACCTGCACAAGGCGGTGTTCATCGGCGAGGTGAAGGCGGACGGCCAGTTCAACGTCGTGTGGAAGACCAAGGGCCCGGTTCGCGCCAACCCCTGGAGCCCGTTCATCCCGGGCAACGACAAGAAGAAGGACGTGCCGGACGGCAAGACGATCATCACCAAGTAACATCCGTGTGAAACGGGGGGAGGGGGCCGCTCCGGCGGCCCCTTTTCACATGCGAATACTGATAACAACGATTCTTTTCGCTTTCTCGTCGTTCCTGCACGCGCAGGAAGGCAGATCCATCGAGAAGCTCGCGCTCGGCGATAACGACGAGCGCATCGAGGCCATGGCCGAGCTGGTCGCCGCGGGCAACGAGAAGGCCGCCGCCGCGCTGCAGGCCCTCGCCGACAGCGAGCTGTACGTGTCCGGCAAGCGCGTTCTGATCGTGAAGGGCGGCGCAGCGACCGACGCGGTCACCGGCGAGAAGCTCGCCGCGGTGCCGGACGACAAGGAAGAGGTCACCCTGAACAACCGCGTGCGCCGCGAGCTCGCCGGCGCGCTGGCCGCGCTCAAGCTTGTTTCTCCGGATCTTCAAACCAGGCTTTCTTCCGTGAAGGAACTCCTGGGTAACGCCGAGCCCGCGATGCTGCCTCTCGTGAAGAAGGCCCTCGAGAAGGAAAGCGACGCGGAGGTGAAGGGCATGCTCGAGCGGATCGTCGCCACGCTCGCGCTCAAGTCCGAAGATCCGAAGGAGCGGCTCGCCGCGGTGCAGCGGCTTGCCGGATCGAGCGATCCGACCACCAAGACCCTGCTCCTCAACTTCCTGCAGGAGGAGAAGGACGAGGGCCTGCGCCTCGAAGCGCAGAAGGCCCTGCGGGCGATCGAGGCCGGGCTCGCGTGGGGCGACCGGCTCGGCGCCGCGTTCACGAGCATCAGCCTCGGCTCGATCCTGCTCCTCGCCGCGCTCGGCCTGGCTATCACCTACGGCCTGATGGGCGTCATCAACATGGCGCACGGCGAGCTGATCATGATTGGCGCCTACGCCACGTACGTGATGCAGAACCTGTTCCGTAGCACGCCGTTCTTCGACTGGTATCTCGTCGCGGCCATCCCTTTTGCGTTCGTGATCGCAGCGATGGTCGGCATGCTTCTGGAGCGCACGGTCATCCGCTGGCTCTACGGCCGGCCGCTCGAGACGCTGCTCGCGACCTGGGGCATCAGCCTCGGTTTGATCCAGACCACACGCTTGATCTTCGGCGCGCAGAACGTGGCCGTGGAGAACCCCAGCTGGCTCTCGGGCGGCTGGGAGCTGGCGCCCACGGTGGTGCTC
>DASZQH010000020.1:0-29253 GCA_035549805.1 Burkholderiales bacterium | reverse complement strand
CTCGCACGAGGTAGGCTCGATCGAGCCCGGCAAGCTGGCGGATCTCGTGCTGTGGAAGCCCGCCTTCTTCGGCGTGAAGCCCTTCCTGGTCCTGAAGGGCGGCGCGATCGCCGCGGCGGCGATGGGCGACCCGAACGCCTCGATTCCGACGCCGCAGCCGGTGCACTACCGGCCGATGTTCGCCTCGTTCGGCAAGGCCCTCAGGCAGACCTCCGTGACCTTCGTCTCCAAGGCTTTCCTGAAGACGAAGCAGGCGCAGAGGATGGACCTGCGGACCCTCGTCGCCGTGAAGAACATCCGGGACGTCGGAAAGAAGGACATGGTGCACAATAGCTGGCGGCCGAAGATCGACGTCGATCCCGAGACCTACGAGGTGCGGGCCGACGGCGAGCTGCTGGCCTGCGAGCCGGCAAAGGTCCTCCCGATGGCGCAACGGTATTTCCTGTTCTAGATGCTCGAGATCAAGGCCAAGCTGAAGATTCCCCGCACCGCCTACAAGGTCGAGGTGAAAGGCCGCCTCGTGCTCGCCTTCGACGAGCGCACGAAGAGCAAGCTGCGCGCGAAGCTCGAGTCCGGCGAGGATGTGGCGCTCGACCTGCCGCGCGGCGAGGTGCTGCGCGGCGGCGATCTCGTCACGGCCTCCGATGGCCGGATTTTCGAGATTGCTTCGCGGCCCGAGAAGCTTCTTCATATAGAAACGACGGAGCTCGCCCGCGTGGCCTACCACCTCGGCAATCGGCACGTGCCGGTGCAGGTCGGCAAGGATTTCCTGCGCATCGGGGCCGACCACGTGCTCGAGGACATGGTGCGGAAGCTCGGCGCGAAGGTGTCGGCGGTCGAGGCGCCGTTCGAGCCGGAGGCGGGCGCGTATTCGGGAGGGCACCGTCACGACGAGATGGGGCACGGCGGGAAGATCCACGAGTTCGGCCGGCCGGAGCATGTCCACGACGAGCACTGTGGCCATGACCATCATCACCACCCGCATCACCACTACGAAAGCAAATGAGCCTGGCGCGGCTGCTGCAGCTCGCGAGCCCCGCGCTGCCGGTCGGTGCGTATAGCTACTCGGGCGGGCTCGAGGCGGCCGTCGAGGCCGGGGTGGTGAAGGACGCGAAGACTGCCCAGGCCTGGATTGAAGGCGTCCTGGAACACAGCATCGGCACCTTCGATGCGCCGTGCCTGAGAAGAATGATTCAGGAACCTGAAAGGCAGGCCGAGCTCAACGATCTCTATCTCGCGAGCCGGGAGACGGCCGAGCTGCGCGCCGAGACGCTGCAGATGGGCTATTCGCTGTGCCGCCTGCTGCGCGAGCTCGGGCTGCAGGGCGTGCCGGAGGGCGAGGTGAGCTTTCCGGCAGCCTTCGCGTTCGCCGCGCGGAGCTGGGGAATCGCGCCGCGCGATGCGGTGCAGGCCTGCCTCTGGGGCTGGCTCGAGAACCAGGTCATGGCGGCACTAAAGGCCGTCCCCTTCGGCCAGACCGACGGCCAGAAGATCCTCCTTTCCGTGGGGGATTCGCTGGCGCGGTTCGCCGACGACGAGGAGATCACGGGCAATTTCACGCCGGCGCTCGCGATCCTGTCCTCGCGCCACGAAACCCAGTACTCGAGGCTGTTCAGGTCATGACCCTGCGTGTAGGCATCGGGGGCCCGGTGGGCTCCGGCAAGACCGCGCTCATGCTGTCGCTGTGCCGCGCCCTGCGCGAGAAGTACGACATCGCCGCGGTGACGAACGACATCTACACCGAGGAGGACGCGCAGTTCCTGGTGCGCCACGAGGCGCTCGCCCCCGAGCGCATCATCGGCGTGGAGACGGGCGGCTGCCCGCACACGGCGATCCGCGAGGACGCGTCGATCAACCTCGAGGCGGTGGCGCGCCTGGACCGGCGCTTCCCGGGCCTCGACCTCGTCCTGATCGAGTCCGGCGGCGACAACCTCGCCGCGACGTTCAGTCCCGAGCTCTCCGACCTGACGCTCTACGTGATCGACGTCGCGGCGGGGGACAAGATCCCGCGCAAGGGCGGCCCGGGCATCGTGAAGAGCGACCTGCTCGTCATCAACAAGATCGACCTCGCGCCGATGGTCGGGGCGTCCCTCGACGTGATGGACCGCGACGCGAAGAGGATGCGCGGCGAGCGGCCGTTCGTGTTCTCCAACCTCAAGACCGGCCAGGGCCTGGAGCGCATCCTCGCCTTCATCGAAACGCAGGGCATGCTCGCCCGTTGAGCCCGCGGCTCGGCATCGCGGCGCTCCTGCTGATCGCGACGATCTTCGGCGCGAACCACGTCGCCGCGCGCATCGCCTTCGACCACGGCGCGTCGGTGTCCGCCGCGGTGACGGTCCGCTCCGCGGCCACCGCCCTGGTGCTGTTCCTGATGCTGCGCGCGCTGCGCGTTCCGCTCGGCCTGGCGCGCGGCAACCTGCCGAGGGCGCTCGCCGTCGGCGTGCTGGTCGCGATCCAGAGCTACTGCCTGTATTCCTCGGTCGCGCGCATCCCGGTGGCGCTCGCGCTCCTCGTCTTCAACGTCTACCCGATGCTTTTCATGTTCCTCGCCGCCGCCACCGGCAAGGAGAAGCTGAAGCCGCGCGCCCTGGTCGCCATGCCGGTCGCGCTCGCCGGCCTCGCGCTGGTGCTCGATGTCCGCATCGACGGCTGGACCGACCGTTGGCGCGAGCTCGGCGAGGGCGTGGCCTGGGGCCTGGGCGCCGGGGTGAGCTTCGCGCTCGTCCTCTTCTGCAACGCGCACTGGCTCAAGCAGATGGACGGCCGGGTGCGCACGCTGCTCATGATGGTGGTCACGGCGACGCTCATGCTCGCGCTCGGCGCGAGCGCCGGGACGCTGGCGCTGCCCCGCGACGGCACGGGGTGGATCGGCCTCGCGCTCCTCACGTTGCTCTACGGCATCGCGATCACGTCGCTGTTCATCGTGCTGCCCAAGGTGGGCGGGGGCGCCGCGAGCACGGTGGCGCTGAACTTCGAGCCCATCGCGGTGATCGGCATCGCCTGGCTCGCGCTCGGGCAGGGGTTCGCGCCCCTGCAGCTCGCGGGCGCCTTCGTCGTGGTCGGCGCCATCGCCTGGCTCAGCCTGCGATAGCGGAATGCCGCTTGCTAGGGGTGCGGCATGCGTATCCTCATCTGCGACGACAACGCGGACGCCGCGTTTTCCATCGAGGTCCTGCTCTCCCTCGAGCGCCACGAGACCCAAATCTGCAGCGATGGCCAGACCTGCGTCGAGAAGGCGCGCCTGTGGAAGCCGCAGGTCGCCTTTCTGGACATCGGGCTCCCCGAAATGAGCGGCTATGCCGTCGCGCGGGCCATCCGGGCCCTCGATTTCGGGCCGGAGATCCTGCTGGTGGCCGTCACCGGCTGGGGGGCTCCCGAGGACGTGCGCCTCGCCAAGGAAGCCGGGTTCGACCTGCATTTCACCAAGCCCGCCGACCCGGTGGCCCTGCTCAGGGTGGTCAGCCGGCAGGCGGGGTCGGCCTAGCCCTTCCTGATCTTGACCGTGACGTGCGCGATGTAGTGCTCGTATTCCTTCAGCAGCTCGCGCAGCGTGTCCGCGTCGTTCCCCAGCGCCGTTTCGCGGATGATCTTGGCGAGGTTGGTGACGTGGTGGAAGCCGTAGGGCGTGCCGACGCCGATCATCCGGTGCGCGATGTCGGCGATCCTCTGCAGCTCGCCGGCGGCGAGGAAGCCCTGCAGCAGCTTGATCTCCTTGCGCCGGTTGTTCAGGTACTCGGGGATGAGATCGGCGACCGATTCATCCACGACAGCGGTGTAGAACTGCTCTTCCATCGACATCCTCGTTGAGGCCCGAAGGATAGCGCGCCCCTGCGCCCGAGACTACCCCCTGACGCTACACTGTCGGCCCTCGGGGGGGACGTGGCGAAGCGGATTCGGAATTTTCTTATGGCGGGCGCGGCCGCTCTCGCCGCGGGCTGCGCGAGCGAGCAACCCTGCAGCTCGCCCTACGCCGCGTCCCCGCAGTTCTCGCCTGGCGAGTGCGTCTTTCGCAACCTGCAGAACCCGTACGCCCGGCCCTCGCAGCCGGCATGGAAGATCTGGACGCGATTCCTGACGCCGGCGCCAGCCGGGACGGTGCCGATCGATCCGATCCCGGTGCGCCCGCTGACCGCGGCGGCGCTCGAAGCGCTCGATCCCGCCGCCAACCACCTGGCGCGGCTCGGCCACTCCTCGTTCCTGCTCAAGCTGCGCGGCAAGTACTGGCTGATCGACCCGGTATTCGGCGAGCGCGCCTCGCCGTTCAGCTTCGCCGGCCCCCGGCGCTTCCATCCGGCGCCGCTCGCGCTGGCGGACCTTCCGCCGATCGAGGGCATGATCCTCTCGCACGACCATTACGACCACCTCGACGTGCCGACCATCGAGCACCTGCGGGAAAAGGTCGGGCGCTATTTCGTCCCGCTCGGCGTCGGCGCGCGCCTGCAGGCGATGGGCGTCGCCGCCCAGCGCATCGAGGAGTTCGACTGGTGGCAGAAGGGCGACCACGCCGGCGTGCAGCTCACCGCGACGCCCGCGCAGCACTTCTCCGGACGCGGCCTCACCGACCGCAACCGCACGCTGTGGGCGGGCTGGGTCATCCAGAGCGGAGCCGAGCGCATCTACTACAGCGGCGACTCGGGCTACTTTCCCGGCTTCAAGCAGATCGGCGAGCGCTTCGGCGGCTTCGACATTGCGTTGATGGAAAACGGCGCCTACGACAGCTACTGGCCCTCGGTGCACCTGAGCCCCGAAGAGACCGTGCAGGCCTTCCAGGACGTGCGCGCGAAGCTCCTCTACCTCGTGCACAACAGCACCTTCGACCTCGCGTTCCACACCTGGCAGGACCCGCTCGAGCGCGTCGCCGCCCTCGCCGAAGCGCAGCGCGTGCCGCTCGCCACGCCCGAAATCGGCGAGGTGCTCACGATCGGCCAGCCGCGCACCAACGTGAGGTGGTGGAAGGGGTTGAAGTAGAGGATCGCGCGCCCGCCAGTAGAATCCCGGCGTGACGTACCGGGTCCTCATCGTGGACGATCTCGAAGATACGGCCGTCAGCACGGCGTACCTGCTCGAGAGGTTCGGGCATTCGGTGCGCTATACGACGCAGTCCACCGTCGCTCTCGAGATCGCCCGATCCTTCCTGCCGCACATCGCGCTGCTGGATATCGGGATGCCGAAAATGAACGGAATGGACCTGTGTCGAGCGCTCAAGCTCGAGAAGGCGCTCGATGGAATTCGCTGCTACGCGATCTCCGGCTATGGTTCCAATGCGGACCGGAAGAAGGTGCTGGATGCCGGCTTCGACGAGTTCTTCGTCAAGCCGGTCTCCATCGACCAGCTAAAAAGACTTCTGGGCGGCTACCGGCTGTAGGCTCAGGCGCCTTCGCGCTTCTTGAGGACGAGGTCTGCAGCCGCCTTCACGAGCTCCTGCGGAGCATCCGCGTTCCGCGATCCAGTTGGAAAGCACGTAAGGATCGACGTTGAGCTGAGCGGCACACGCGTTCAGCCCGCCACACGCCTCGGCGGCGCTCCTGAGGACTTCCGATTGCTGCCGGCGCAACGGGTGCCAACCGGTTCCCTTCCTGTTTTCCCCCATGGGCGCGGGACTATACGTGAAACTGACGGATTGTCGACACCCTCGCGGACCGGCGAGCATCAGCGCGGCCGGGTGGGACTTCTGGCGGAAGAGGAGGGAGTCGAACCCCCCAGAGGCGTCGGACGCCTCTCCCCGGATTTGAAGTCCGGGCGCCCCACCGGGGACGTTTCTCTTCCATGAACGGTTGCGCGCCGCAGGTCGCCGCGGCGCTTCGTGTATCCGCATTCGTCCAGGAACTCGAGCACCTCGATCGTCAGGTTCCTGCCCAGGCCCGAGCGGTCGCGGAACTGCGCGGCGGGGAAGCCTTCGCCGCCCGACTCCGCGTCGAGCGCCTGCGCGAGCGAGACCATCTTCTCGACGGCGCTCGGGGCGAAGAAGCGATTGCGTGCCACGCGCACCGCGAGCCCGGCGAGCGATGCCCGCACCAGGAACGCCTCGACCTCCTTCGGCGGGATCGCGAGCGTCTCGGCGAGCTCGAACACGCGCGCGGGCTTTCCGCCGTCGGTCTCGAGCAGCGGCGCCACCTTCTGCCAGAGCGCTTCTTCGGCGGGGGAGAGCGCGACGCGATGACCGGGGAGGCGCAGGTGCGTACCCCAGCGCTCGAACGCGCCGTCCGCCACCGCTTCCTGCACGGCGGCGTCCAGGAGCGGCCGGCCGTACTCCGGCGCGAGCGACGCGCGCACTGTCGCGAGCGGCCGGCCCGGCTCGCCGGGAAACTCGTCGTGGTGCTTGCGGACCTCCGTCAGGAGGGCTTCGCGCAGCTTCGCCCAGCGCGAGCGCGATGTGGCGAGGTGCTCCCCGAACTCATGAAAGTCACCGACCGGAATCGCATCGAGATGGAAATTGCAGGCGAGCCAGCGGAGATCGACGACACCGTCGCGCGCCGCCGTGCTCAGCACCTCGTTCGAAGGCGAATCGGCGAGAAGCCGGAGAAGCGCGAGGCGCTCGGGCTTGCTCGCGCCGCGTGCCGGGGGCTGGGCATCGAGGACCGTGGCGCCGCCGGCGTCGCGCAGGAGGATCCGGTCGCCGTGCCACAGGGACACTTCCCGGTCGAAGGTGAGGCGGGCGAGGCCGTCGGCGAGCTTCGAGAGGCGCGCGGGCGCGCTGTCGGTGCCGAAGTGCGCCACGACCTGGCGCTTGGCCGGCCCCTCATACCGCACGTCGATGCGCGAGGAGCGCGGGAGGAACGGGCCCGCGGCCAGCACGTCGCCGCGCTGCACCTCCTCGCGCGAGAGGCCGTGGAGGCCGAGCGCGGCGCGCTCGCCCGCCTGCGCGGCGGCGACCTCGGTGTTGTTCGCGCGCACCGTCCGGACGCGAACGCGCGACCCGCGCGGCAGGAGCGTGAGCTCGTCGCCCGCCTGCACGCGGCCGCGCAGCGCGGTGCCGGTCACGACGACGCCCACGCCGTCGAGCACGAACGCACGGTCGACATGCATGCGGAACAGGCTGTCGTCTTGCGCTCTCGATCTTTCCGCTCTTGCAAGCAGATCTTCCCTGAGTGCTGCAAGATCGACGTGAATCGGGAAGCCGTAAGAAGTCACTTCATCCCGAACGGCCCGGGCGCGGGCGGCGTCGACGCGGTCGAGCTTGGTGAGCACGACCCAGATCTCCTCCACGCCGAGCGCACGGAGGATCGCGAGGTGCTCGTGCGTCTGCGGCATCGGGCCGTCGTCGGCGGCGACGACGAGGAGGGCGAGGTCGATCGCCTGGATCCCCGCGACCATGTTGCGCACGAAGCGCTCGTGGCCCGGCACGTCGACGAACGCGATCGGCAGGCGGCCGGGGACGGGAAGGTAGGCGAAGCCGAGGTCTATCGACATGCCGCGCCGCTTCTCCTCTGGCAGCCGGTCCGTGTCGACGCCGGTGAGCGCGCGCACCAGCGTGGTCTTGCCGTGGTCCACGTGACCGGCGGTGGCGACGATCATTGCAGGTTCGCCATGAAGGCGGCCTCGTCTTCGAGGCATCGCAGGTCGAGCCACAGCGCGCCGTCATGGATGCGGCCGATCACCGGGACCGGCAGCGCGCGCAGGCGCGCCGCCAGCGCCTCGACGCTGGCCGCCGTGGTAATGCGGATCGCCACGCTCGGCAGCCGATCGACCGGCAACGAGCCGCTTCCGACCTGGCTCATGGTTTCCTGGATTTCCGCTTTTGCTTCCGTGCCGACGTATTGTTGAACGGTCGGAAGAACCCGCAGGGCGGCGCTACGGATCTCACCGGACGGACGAGTGAGAAAGCGCAACGTCGGAAGGCGTTCGGCGAGCCGGTCGGGATCAAGATACAGGCGCAGCACCGACTCGAGCGCGGCGAGTCGCGCCTTGTCGAGGCGCAGCGCGCGCTTGAGCGGGTTGCGGCGCACGCGATCGACCAGCGTCTTGCGGCCGGCGATGATCCCGGCCTGCGGACCGCCGAGCAGCTTGTCGCCGCTGAAGGTGACGAGGTCGGCGCCGCGCGCGAGCGACTCCATCGGCGTGGGCTCGTGCGGCAGTCCCCACTTCGCTAGGTCGACGAGGCTGCCGCTGCCCAGATCCGTGACGTACGGCAGGCCCCTCGCGTGCGCGAGGGCGACGAGCTCCGCTTCGTCGGGCGCGGCGACGAATCCGACCACCGCGTAGTTGCTCGCGTGCACCTTGAGCAGCGCCGCCGTCTCGCCGCCGATCGCGTTCTCGTAGTCCTTGAGGTGGGTGCGGTTGGTGGTGCCGACTTCGCGCAGACGGCAGCCCGCGCTCTCGACGATCTCCGGGATGCGGAACGAGCCGCCGATCTCGACCAGCTCGCCGCGCGAGACCACCACCTCGCGTCCCCGGCCCACCGTGTTCAACGCGAGGAGCACGGCGGCGGCGTTGTTGTTGACGACCGTCGCCGCCTCGGCGCCGGTGATCCGGCAGACGAGGGCTTCGACATGGGCGTCGCGGTCGCCGCGGCGGCCTTCGCCGAGGTCGAACTCCAGGGTGCACGCCTGCGTGGACGCCCGCTTCGCCGCTTCCGCGGCGTCTTCCGGGAGAAGGGCGCGGCCGAGGTTGGTGTGCAGCACGGTTCCCGTCAGGTTGAACACCGTGCGCAGGCCGGGACGGCTCGCGGCTTCGATTCGTGAAAGCAGCTCTTCGACGATGCGGGGTTCCGGGGGGACGGCGCGTGCCTTGCGGTATTCGCTCAGCAGCGCGCGGATCTCGTCGGCGACGAGCGCGTGGCCGTGCCGCGCCACGCAGGCTTGCACCTGAGGCGCGCGCAGAAGGCGATCGACGGAAGGAAGGCTGGCCAGTTGCATGCATCCGGTCCCACGGACTGGAGTGACGCGGCCATCTTACCCACCGGGGGTATGCGTGGCCAATAGGATCTCGGCCTGGACCTATAATCCGGCGGCATGGATCTGCGGCAACTGCGCTACTTCGTCCGCATCGTCGACCTGGGCAGCCTGTCGAAGGCGGCGGTCGACCTGTACGTGGCGCAGCCCGCCCTGAGCCGGCAGGTCGCGGCGCTGGAGGCGGAGCTGAAGGCGCCGCTGCTGGTGCGCTCGGTGCGCGGCGTCACGCCGACCGACGCCGGCGCGGCGCTCTACCGGCAGGCGCAGGGCATCCTGCGCCAGCTCTCGCGCATCCCCGAGGAAGTCCGGTCGGCCGGCGGCCTGCCGGCGGGCGTGGTGTCGATCGGCCTGCCGTACAGCGTGTCGAACGTGCTCACCGCGGCGCTGGTGGCGGCGGTGCGCGAGAAGCTGCCGGCGGTGCGCGTCTTCGTCACCGAGGCGGTGAGCGGCGTGCTCGAGGAGCAGCTCACCGGGGGGCGGCTCGACATCGGCATGCTCTACGAGACCGAGCGGCGCGCCGGCGGGATCGACGAGCGCCCGGTGCTGGTCGAGGAGCTGTTCCTCGTCAGCGCGGGAAAGAGCCGGCGCGTGGGGGAAATCGCACTCGCCGATGCACTCGATCGGCCGTTCATCCTGCCCGGGCGCAACAACGCGACGCGCCGCATCCTGGAGAAGGCGGCGGCCCGCGCCGGGCTGGGATTCGAGGTGATCGCGGAGGTGGACTCGGCCTCGACGATCCGCGGCATGGTGGCCGCAGGCCTGGGGGTGAGCGTCATGTCCCGCTCCGCCCTGCATCCCGAAGGCGCCGGGCCCGCGCTCTCCCTCCAGCGCATCGTGCGGCCGACGCTGTCGCGGGCGCTCAACGCGTGCGCGAGCCGCGAAACGCACACGCGGGCCACGTCCGCGGTGCTGGAACTGCTCGGCGAGACGGCGCTCGGCCTCGTGCGGCGCGGCGTGTGGAAGGGCGCGACCCCCATTCCGTAGCGGCATACCGGCAGGCTCAGGCGATATTTCCCGGGCATGGCGGCCCCGCCTATGATCCGGGCATGGCCGCCGTCCTTTCGAGTCATTCCAGGGTTTCCGACGACACCGACCTCGTCGAGTACTACTACGAGCAGGGCTACAGCGACGGCCTCCCGGTCGTGCCGCCCACGCCCGAGAAGGTTGCGGCGATGGTCGCGGCGCTGGGCGGCGACCCGGAGCACGTCGAGGCGCGCGTGCCGCCGCGCTGGGGCGTGCTGACGCGCGAAGTGCTCGCGGTCAACATGGTCATGGCGGGCTGCCTTCCCAGGTACGCGCGCATCGTGCGCGCGGCGATCCTCGCCCTCTGCGAGCCGGCCTTCAACCTGAACGGCGTGCAGGCGACCACGCACATGGCCTCGCCGCTGCTCATCGTGAACGGGCCGGCGGCGCGCGAGGCGGGCATGAACGGCGGCTGCAACGCCTTCGGCTCGGGCAACCGCGCCAACGCGACCATCGGCCGGGCGATCCGCCTCGTGATGCTGAACGTCGGCGGCGGCTGGCCCGGCGAGCTCGACAAGAGCACGCTCGGCTCGCCGGCCAAGTACACCTACGCGGTGTGCGAGAACGAGGCGCAGAGCCCGCTCGCGCCGTACCACGTGGAGAAGGGCTTCGACGCGTCGGATTCGACGGTCTTCGTGATCGCGGCCGAGCCGACCCACAGCGTGGTCAACCACGTCGCGAACGACGCCGAAGGCATCCTCGACAGCATGGTATCGGCGATGAGCACCTTCGCGCACAACACCGCGGTGGCCTCGGGCCACTGCACCGTGGTGCTCGGCCTCGAGCACGCGATCACGATCGCCAAGCAGGGCTGGAAGCGCGCGGACGTCCGCAACTACCTGTGGATGAACGCCGGCAACAAGTTCCGCCAGCTCGCGTTCGAGCACCGCTACGGCAAGGTCTACAACCGCTTCCTGCCGGTCTGGTACAAGCGCGACCTCGACTCGCGCATCCCGATCACGCCGGGGCCGGACAACATCCACCTCTTCGTGATCGGCGGCGAGGCGGGCCGCTTCTCGGCGTTCATCCCGGGCTGGGGCCACATGT
Organism: Burkholderiales bacterium; assembly: GCA_035549805.1. Lineage (GTDB taxonomy): Bacteria > Pseudomonadota > Gammaproteobacteria > Burkholderiales > SG8-39 > SCGC-AG-212-J23. Next base: position 18,292 of record DASZQH010000020.1, on the reverse strand, counting down.
CGAACCCGGTGCTGCGCGAGATCGAAGGCAAGGGCAAGAAGGAGCCGGTCTGCGTCGACGGCACGTGTTTCCTGTGAAGGAGAAGCCATGAAGACCGTGTATGACCCGCGCGGTGCGGTCGGCACGGATACCAAGGCGCGAGCGGCCAGGATCGGATCCCTGGACGGCCTGCGCCTCGGCATCCTCGACAACACCAAGTGGAACGCCAACAAGCTGCTGCGCCAGGTCCGCGACGACCTGCAGTCGGCGCACAGGTTCAAGTCGGTCAACTACTACCGCAAGGAAAGCTTCTCGCGCTTCGCGGATCCGAAGCTCGTCGAGCAGATCCGCGCCGAGAACGACATCGTCCTCACCGCGATCGGCGACTGAGGCTCCTGCACATCGTGCTGTATGCATGATGGCATCGAGCTGGAGGCGCTGGGGGTCCCGACGGCGGTGATCGTGACGACGGAGTTCGTGCGCGAGGCGAAGGTGCAGCGCGCCGCGCTCGGCATGGCCGACATCGTGCCGGCGGTGATCCAGCATCCGCTCAGCTCCCTCACGGAGGAGGAGATCAAGGGTCGCGCGGCGGCGGTGCTGCCGCAGGTGGTCGAGGTCTGGCGCGGCACGCTGAAGGACCCGGATTGACGGGGCCGCTCGCCGGCGTCGTCGTCCTCGACCTCACGCGCTTTCTCTCCGGGCCGCACTGCACGCTGCTGCTCGCGGGGCTCGGCGCGGAAGTGATCAAGGTCGACGACCCGAAGAGCGGCGACCCGACGCTCGCCGCGCCGCCGCTCGCCGGGAAGTCGGGCGTGTCGCTCGAGCGGCGCGACGCGTCCGACACGGGCATCGCGTACCTCAAGCGCGCGCGCGGCAAGAAATCCGTCACCCTGGACCTGAAGAGCCCGGAGGGCCGCACGCTCTTCCTGCGCCTCTCGCGGCACGCCGACGTCGTGGTGGAGAACTTCCGGCCCGGCGTCGCCGAGCGGCTCGGCATCGGCTTCGACGTCCTGAAGTCGATCAACCCGAAGATCGTGTACTGCGCGCTGACCGGCTTCGGCGCGACCGGCCCGGACCGCGACCTCAAGGCCTACGACCTGATGGTGCAGGCGGCGACCGGGATGATGAGCATCACGGGCGAGCCGGAAGGCGGGCCGGTGAAGACCGGCACCGCGCTTTCCGACACCATCGCCGGCACCTACGCCGCGCTCGCGGTGGCGAGCGCGCTCGTCGAGCGCGGCCGCAGCGGCGAGGGCCAGTTCATCGACGTGTCGATGGTCGATTGCCTCTTCTCGATGATCATGGACGAGGCGCTCGACTGCTTCGGCGAGCTCGGCCTCGCGCCGCGGCAGGGCAACCGCATCGTGCGCTTCTCGCCGTTCAACACGTTCCGCGCGAAGGACGGCTGGGTGGCGATCGGCGCCGCGACCGCGGAGGAATGGAACAGCCTGCTCGGCGCGCTGGGCCGCAAGGACCTCGAAGCGGACGAGGATTTCTCGCGCGTCGGCTGGCGCATCGCGCACAACGATGAGGTCGAGAAGCTCGTCAATGCCTGGACTGCGGAGCGGACGGCGGCCGAGGTCGTCGCGACCCTGCAGCGCTTCGACGTGCCGTGCGCGCCGGTGCGCACGCCGCAGGAAGCCATCTCGTGGAAGCACCTGCGCAGCCGCGGCATGGTCGAGCCGTTGCGTCGCATCGACGGCAGCGAGACGAAGGTCGCGGCGGCCGGCTTCCCGCTCAAGTTCAGCCGCTCGCTCGCCGGCCACGCCGCGCCCGCGCCGCTTCCCGGCGGCGATACCGCGGCGGTGCTGAAGCGCTTCCTCGGCATCCGTGGCGACGAGGTTAGGGCGCTACGCGAGCGAGGCGTCGTCTAGATGCTCGACCACGTTTCCATCCCGGTGCGGGATCTGATGCGCGCCGCTGCGTTCTACGACGCCGTCCTCGCGCCGCTCGGCCTCGTGCGCCGCAAGGTGCTCGCGCACGGCGTCGGCTTCGGCCCGCCGCTCCAGGCGGCGCCGGGCTTCTGGCTGCTCGCTCGGCGCGAGGCCGGCGCCGCCGCGCCGGGCCTCGGGCTGCACCTCAGCTTCAGGGCGCCCACGCGCAAGGCCGTGGACGCCTTCCACGCCGCGGCGCTGAAAGCCGGCGGCAAGGACGCCGGCGCCCCAGGTCCGCGCCCCGAGTACACCCAGCCGTTCTACGGCGCCTTCGTCTTCGACCTCGATGGCTTCAAGGTAGAAGCCGTGTGCCGCCAGGACGCCTGACTAGGCGTCCACGACGCCGGGCGGGGCGGCGTAGAGCTTCTCCACCAGCGCGGCGCGCTTTTCGAGCACGGCGCGCTGGTTCATGTAGCCCTTGTCGGTGATCTCGTTGGCGTCGATGCTCGGCGGCTCGGTCATGACCATGAGACGGGTGATCCGGGTCGAGCTCGCTTCGCCGGAAAAGCCCTTCAGGATCTCGAGGAGCTTCGCCTTCACGTCCGCGCCCTTGGCCGCCGGGGTGAGGAAGACGAGCGCGCCGATGTCGTCGCGGTCGTGGCCGGTGATGACGGCGTCCTGGATGAGCGGGTCGCCGGCGGCGATAAGCTTCACGCGCAGCGCGCCGACGTGGACCCAGGTGCCGGTGGTCAGCTTGAAGTCCTCCGCGACGCGGCCGTCGAACACGATGCCGCGCGAAGGGTCGGCGTCGTCGGCGAACTTCACCGCGTCGCCGATGCGATAGAAGCCTTCCGCGTCGAACGCCGCCGTCGTCAGGTCATCGCGCCGGTAGTAGCCCGGCGTGATGTTCGGGCCGCGCACGCGCACCTCGAGCTTGCCGGCGGCGGGCACGAGCTTCAGCTCGCAGCCCGGTATCGGCAGCCCGATCACTCCCGGGCGCTCCATCGGGAAATGGACCGAGGTCGCGAGCGGCGAAGTCTCGGTGGAGCCCCACGCGGAAAGCATCGCGAGGCCGGATCGTCCTTCCTTCAGCGACAGCTCTTTCAGCCGGTCCCAGAGGTTCTGCGGCAAGGCGGCGGCGGCGTAGAAGAGCACGTCCAGGTTGCGGAAGAAGCTGCGCCGCAGCGCCTCGTCCTTCTCCAGGAACGGCAGCAGCAGGTCGAAGCCGCGCGGCACGTTGAAGTACAGGGTGGGCGACACTTCCCGGAGGTTGCGCACCGTCGTCTCGATGAGGCCGGGCATCGGCTTGCCGCCGTCGACGTACAGCGTGCCGCCGTTGCGCAGCACCATGTTGAAGTTGTGGTTGCCGCCGAAGGTGTGGTTCCACGGCAGCCAGTCGACCACCACCGGCGCCCGGTCCTCGAGGAACGGCCAGACCTGCGCCATCTGCTGCTGGTTCGCGCACAGCATGCCGTGCGTGTTGATGACCCCCTTCGGCATGCCGGTCGAGCCGGAGGTGAAGAGGATCTTCGCGGTGGTCTTCCCGGAGACCCGCATGTGCTCGCGCTCGAGGGTCGAGGCCGGGTTTGTTTCCAGCAGGGCGGCGATCGAAAGCGGGCTTGCCTTGACCGCCTCCAGCGCGGGCGCGAACTTCTGCGGGTCCGCGGTCCAGACCGCGCCCGGCTTCACGAGCTCGAAGATGTACTTCAGCTTGCCGAAGTCCTTCGACATCAGCGAGTACGCGGGCGAGACCGGCGCCACGGGGATGCCGACGTGCAGCGCGCCCAGCATGAGCAGCGCATGGTCGACGCTGTTGTCGGAGAGGATGGCGAGCGGGCGCTCGGCGCCGAGCCCCAGGTCGATCAGCGCCTGCCCGATGCGGCGCGCGGCGCCGTAGGCCTCCAGGTAGGACACCGTGCGCCAGCTCTCGCCCTTGCGCTCGGCGAGGAAGGGGCGCTCGGGCGCCTTGCGCGACCAGTCGACGAGCCATTCGGTGATGCAGCGCGCCGCCGGCCCGAGCGGCTCCGGCGAGCGCATGAGAAACGTTCCGTCGGGGCGCTTCTCGAGCTCGGTGCGCCGGGGAGCCAGCCTCAGGTTCGAATGCATAATGACGGGATTCTATGTTCGTCCGCGAAGAAGCACGCGAAACGCCGGTCCTCGGCGAGTATGAGGTCGTGGTGCTGGGCGGCGGGCCCGCGGGCATCGCGGCGGCGGCGGCGTCCGGGCGCGCGGGGCGTTCCACCATCCTGGTCGAGCGCTACGGCTTCCTCGGCGGCGCCGGCACCGCGGCGGGCCTCGCCAACTTCTGCGGCCTGCACGCGAAGGTCCACGGCGAGCACCGCCAGGTGGTGCACGGCCTGTGCGACGAGATCCTCGACCGCCTGCAGCGGATGAACGGCCTCGCGAAGCCGCACATGCTCTTCGGCGGGCGCATCCAGGCGCAGGCCTACGACATCTCCGCGTACAAGATCGCCGCCGACGAGCTCCTGGTCGACGCGGAGGTGAAGCTCCTCTTCCACGCCTTCGCCGCCGGGTTCCGCGATTCGCACCTGTTCGTCGAGACCAAGTCCGGCCGCGGCGCGATCGCCGGGCAGGTCTTCATCGACTGCTCGGGCGACGGCGACCTCGCCGCCTGGGCCGGCGCGCCGTTCGAGGTGGGCGACGGCAAGGGGAACATGCTCTATCCCTCGACGATGTACCGCATCGGCGGCGTCGACGCGGAGAAGGCCGGCCAGGCCTGGGAGACGCTGCCGAAGCTGATGGAGGAGGCCGAGGCGAAGGGGCGCCGCTTCCCGCGCCGCAAGCCGATCGTGCGGCCGCAGCCCAACCCTTCGGAGTGGCGCGCCAACCTGACCCAGATCCGCAACCCGGACGGCACGGCGGTGAGCGGCATCGACGCGGACCAGCTCTCGTTCGGCGAAGTCGAGGGGCGCCGGCAGGTGCGCGACACCTTCGAGTTCATCCGCGGCGCCGCGCCGGGCTTCGAGCGCGCCTACCTCGCCGACATCGCGCCCCAGATCGGCATCCGCGAGACGCGGCGCGTGCTCGGCGAGTACGTGCTGGAAGAGGACGACGTGCTGGATTGCGCGGCCTTCCCCGACGTTATCGGCGTCAATGGCTGGCCGGTCGAGGCGCACGTCGCGGGCAGCGTGGAGTTCGTCTTCCAGCGCGACGCGCAGGGCTTCAACCACCTGCCGTACCGCATGCTCCTGCCGCGCCGCGCGGAGAACCTCCTCGTCGCCGGGCGCTGCGCGTCCATGTCGCACGGCGCGCAGTCGGCGGCGCGCGTCTCCGGCGCCTGCTTCGCGATGGGGCAGGCGGCGGGGACGGCGGCGCACCTTGCCTTGAAGCAGGGCAGCACCCCCAAGAACGTCGACATCCAGGCCCTGCAGAAGGCGCTCGAGCACGAAGGCGCCTGGCTGGGCACATCCTGAGGAGGGCCGCATGGACGAGCAGCTGAAGACGCTGGACAAGCTTACCGACATGGCGCTGGAGATGGCCGTGCGCTTCGGGCCGAAGGTGGTGGTGGCCGTCCTGATCATCGTCGCGGGCTACATCGCCGGCGGATGGGTCGCTCGGGCGGCGGCGCGCGGCATCCGCAAGTTCCACCTCGAGCCGCCGGTCCAGTCGCTCGTCCTTCGCAGCGTGCGGCTCGTCGTGCTCGCCCTGTTCTTCGTCATGGCGCTGCAGAACCTCGGCGTCGAGCTGCTGCCGCTCATCGCCGGGGTCGGCGTGGCAGGCGCCGGCATCGCCCTCGCCATGCAGGGCGTGCTGTCGAACGTCGTCGCGGGCCTGACGATCATCTTCGCCAAGCCTTTCCGCGTCGGCGACTACATCTCCATCGTCAACGAGGAAGGCGTCGTCGAGGACATCAGCATCGCGAGCACCACGCTCGGCCACGCCGACCTCTCGCGCGTGGTGATCCCGAACCGCAAGATCGTCGGTGAGATCCTGCACAACTACGGGCAGGTCCGGCAGCTCGGCCTGGAGGTGGGCGTCGCCTATGACAGCGACCTCGACGCCGCGCTCGGCGCGATCCGGGAAGCGCTCGCCGCGAACGCGCGCGTGCTGCAGGACCCGGCGCCGGTCGTCGCCGTGACGAAGCTCGCCGACTCCGCCGTCACCATCTCGATCAAGCCGTGGACGAAGGTCCCGGACTACGGCCCCGCCGTGGGCGAAGTCAACCAGGCGGTGCTGAACGCGCTGCGCGGCAAGGGGATCGACATCCCGTTCCCGCAGCGCGAGGTGCGGGTCGTCTCCGAGGCCGTCCTACGCAAGTCCGCGGACGATCGCCTCGCAGGCCGCGATGCTGCGTAGGTGCGAGTCGCGCATCTTCGTGAAGACGCTGCCGGATTCCTCATCCAGGGAGGGAAGCCTTTCCTCGAAGCGCTTCACGGCCCACTTCAGCCCCTTCACGAGGAAGGCGATGCGCTCCTTCGGTGACGGGATCGCGACCGCCTTGCCGTAGAACTCGCCGGTGGCGTGGCTGTAGGGCACGCCGGACTTCTCGAGCAGCTTGCCGATGAGGGCGCAGTTGTGCGCCTCCTCCTCGTGGACCTTGCGCAGGACCTTCCACTCCGGGCCGTTGCGCGGCCAGTCGTCCATGAAGACGACGAGGGCGCGCGCGCCGGCGCGCTCGGCCTCGAGCATCCGGTTGAGGAAGTCCGCCGTTGCGCTAGTGGAGCTTGACGTACTCGTACTCCACCGGGAGGTTGTTGATGCCGCGCTCGGGCGGGGCGATCCAGGCGGCCATCTTGCCCGGCTCGACGACGCGCTTCATGAGCGAATGCACGAAGGCGCGATCGGCCTCGGACGGGATCCACTCATGAAGGCGCTTCTCGTACTCGTCCTTCGGGATCATCTTTCCGTCGGGCGCGACCGGCTGGCCGGCCCAGGCGCCGATGGAGCGACGGAAGTTCGCCGCGGGCAGCGTGAGGCGCATCGAATGTCCCGCGCGCTCGATCTGGCGGTTCCAGCGCTTCAGGCCGATCTCGCAGTCCTTGAGGTAGGACTCGCGCATCACTTCGTTCAGCGCGTTCAGCATGGGGACTTCCTCGGTCCCCGACGGGGTATTCATCCTGAACACCGACGAGCGAAGGACGTGATCCTCATACTGCGACTCGTCGGGGCGGCCCTTGAGGCCGTTGGCGAAGTTGGCCGCGGAGTTGGACGAGATCTCGTTGCCGAAGAGGTCGAGCGAGGAGGAGCACCAGAAGTTGAGGTACCGCTGCACCGTCGGCAGGTCGATGGCGCCGTGGGCGCGGATCTTCGCCGGGTCGTCGGTGCCGAGCTCCTTCATCACTTCGAGCGTGCGCTTGATGACGCGGCCGAGTCCCGTCTCGCCGACGAACATGTGGTGCGCTTCCTCGGTGAGCATGAAGCGGCAGGTGCGTGAAAGCGGGTCGAAGGCGCTCTCGGCGAGGCTCTTCAGCTGGTACTTGCCGTCGCGGTCGGTGAAGTACGTGAAGCAGTAGAGCGAGAGCCAGTCGGAGATCGGCTCGTTGAACGTGGTCAGGATGCGCGGCTTGTCCGCGTCGCCCGAGTGGCGCGCGAGCAGCTCCTCGGCTTCCTCGCGGCCGTCGCGGCCGAAGTAGGCGTGCAGCAGGTACACCATCGCCCACAGGTGACGGCCTTCCTCGACGTTGATCTGGAAGAGATTCCTCAGGTCGTAGAGGGAAGGGCAGGTGTGGCCGAGCAGGCGCTGCTGCTCCACCGAGGCGGGCTCGGTGTCGCCCTGCGTCACGATGAGGCGGCGCAGCGTCGAGCGGTACTCGCCCGGCACCTGCTGCCACGCCGGCTGCCCCATCGCGTCGCCGAAGCCGATGGTGCGGTTCGCGACCGGATCGGCGAGGAAGATGCCCCAGCGGTAGTCCGGCATCTTCACCGCGCCGTACTGCGCCCAGCCGTCCGCATCCACCGAGACCGCGGTGCGCAGGTACACGTCGGCGCCCTGGAAGTCGGTCGGGCCCATGCCCTTCCACCAGTCGAGGAACTTCGGCTGCCAGTGCTCGAGCGCGCGCTGCAGCGTGCGGTCGTTCACCAGGTTGACGTTGTTGGGGATCTTCTCGGAATAGTTGATGCCGCTCATGGTTAAACCCGTTCCCAGTTGAATTTGGCTTTCGCGCCGGTGCCGTAGACCTTGAGCGCGCCCTGCTCGCCGACCGCGTTCGGCCGGTTGAAGATCCAGTTCTGCCACGCCGTGAGGCGGCCGAAGACGCGCGTCGCCATCGTCTCCTGGCCGGCGAAGCGCAGGCTCGCTTCCATGCCGGTCAGCGCGTCGGGCGAGAGGCTCGCGCGCTCCTCGATCGCGATGCGCACCTCGTCCTCCCAGTCGATGTCGTCCGGGGCGGCGGTGACGAGGCCCGCGGCGCTCGCCTTCGCGGCGTCGAGGAGCTCGTTCTTCGGCAGCGACGGCAGCTCGCCGCAGTAGTGCGTGGTCAGGCGGGAGAGGCCGTTCGCCATCGGATAGACGCCGTAGTTCATCTGCGAGAGCGCGATCTGCGGCCCGCCCTCGGCGTCGAGCATGTAGGTGCGGTCGGCCGCGAGCGCGAGCTCGAGCAGCGTGCCGGCGAAGCAGGAGCCGGGCTCGATCAGCGCGTAGATGGAGCGCGACGAGACGTCGAGGCGCGAGAACGTGCGGCGCAGCAGGCCCAGGGTTTCCCGGACGAACCAGTCGCCCCTGTTCTTCTCGAGAAGCTCGTCCATCTTCAGGACGGCAGCAGGGTCGCCCTGGGTCTTGATGACCCACAGGCCGACGTCGAGCTGGTTGGTGCGCAGGTCGAGGATCGCGCGGTCGAGCTCGCGCGCGAGGCGCAGCGGGTACCAGTCGGCGCTCTTCTCCAGCTTCACCTCCCCGGGTCCCTGGATCGTGATCTCCGCGGTCCTCAGCTCAGGATTGATCTTCGTAGCGACGAACCGGCTCTCTCCGAGCGGCGCGAGCTTCACGCCCCCGCCGCCGGGGCGGGCGGACTGCTTCGCGAGCTCGAGCGCGCGGGCCTTGACGAAGTCGGCGAACTGCTGCGGCTTCGCGGCGTGGTCGACCAGGCGCCATTCCTTCGCCCGATCGGCGCGCACGCCCTCGGCGGTGGTGCAGAACACGTCCGCCAGGTCCCGCCGCACCTTCCTCTTGTCGACCAGCCGGGTCAGCCCGCCGGTGCCCGGCAGCACGCCGAGGAGGGGAACCTCGGGCAGGCTCACCGTGGAGGAGCGGTCGTCGACCATCGCGATCTCGTCGCAGGCGAGGGCGAGCTCGTAGCCGCCGCCGGCCGTGGTGCCGTTCAGCGCGGCGAGGAACCGCAGGCCCGAATGCTCGCTCGCGTCCTCGATGCCGTTCCTCGTCTCGTTGGTGAACTTGCAGAAGTTCACCTTCCAGGCGTGGCTCGAGGTGCCGAGCATGTAGATGTTGGCGCCGGAGCAGAACATGCGGCTCTTGCCGCTCGTCAGCACCACCGCCTTCACCTCGGGATGCTCGAAGCGGATGCGGTTCAGCGCATCGTGCAGCTCGATGTCCACGCCCAGGTCGTAGCTGTTCAGCTTGAGCTTGTAGCCCGGCACCAGGCCCTTGTCCTCGTTCACGTCGAGGGTGAGCGTGGCGAGCGGGCCGTCGAAGGCGAGCTTCCAGTGGTGGTAGCGGGTCGGATCGGTTTCGTACGAGACGTTCATGCGAGGACTCTCTTCATCTGTTCCAGGCTCTGCTTCACCGACTTGCCCGAGGTTTCGATCGCCGCGTCGGCCCGCGCATAGAGCGCCTCGCGGTCCTTCAGCAGCTTCCTGATCTCCATCAGCGCGGCCGAGCGTCCTTTGAACGGTCGCATGTCGCCCTGGGCGATGACGCGCGACATGTGCTCCTCCGGCGAGGCCTTGAGCCAGAGGCACAGGCAGCTCTGCAGCAGCATCGCGTAGGTGTCGGTGTCCGTGACGAGGCTCCCGCCGGCGGCGATCACGGCGCGCGGATGCTCGGCGAGCACGCGCTCGAGCGCGCGGCGCTCGAAGCGCCGGAAGGCGTCCTGGCCGTACATGGCGAACACCTCGCCCAGCTTCGCGCCGGCTTCCTTCTCCACCTCGCCGTCGAGCTCGATGAACGGGACGCCGAGCGAGTCCGCGAGCTTGCGGCCGAGGGTCGACTTGCCGGCGCCGCGCAGCCCGACGAGCGCGATGCGCCCCGCGCGGGCGGGGCGCTCCTCGTCGGCGACCAGGCGCTCCACCGCCACGCCCATCGCGCGCGCGACCTTGCGCAGCAGGAGCACCGACATGTTGCCCTGGCCGGACTCGAGCTGCGCGAGGTAGCGCTCGGAGACGCCCGAGGCTTCGGAGAGGGTGCGGCGCGTCATCGCCTGCTCGGTGCGCCAGGCGCGCACGCGCTCGCCCAGCCGCGCGAGGTAGGCGGCGTCCTGCTGCTCCGGGGTCAGGGGCGCGTTCATGAAGTATATTGCTTGACGATGATTTTAATGTGCAATATAGTTTTGCGTCAATGACGACCCGCATCACGATCCTCGTCGGCACGATGACCGGCACGGCGCAGCTGTGCGCGCAGGAGATGGAGCTCGCGCTCGACGACGGCGACACCGCGGTCGAGACGCTCCTCATGGACAAGCTGGACGCGTCGGTCTTCGACCGGCCGGGCGTGTTCCTCGTCTGCACCTCGACCTACGGGCAGGGCGACGTCCCGGACAACGCCCGCGCGTTCTACGAAGACCTGAAGGCGAAGCGCCCGGACCTCGCCCGGGTGCGCTACGGCGTCTTCGGCCTGGGCGACCGCACCTACGCCGAGACCTTCAATTTCGGCGGCAAGCGCTTCGACGAGCTGCTCGCCGAGCTCGGCGCGCAGCGCATCGGCGAGCGCCACATGCACGACGCCTCCAGCGGCATCCTCCCGGAGGAGACGGCGCTCGAGTGGTGCCAGGCCTGGCTGGCGCAGGTGCGCGAGCGGCTGAGCCAACCGGCCTAGCCCCGCTTCCCGGTTCGGCACATCCCTTGCTCTACAAGGAGATGTGCGCATCCTGAAGTGGACCGGCGGCGTCATCGCGGTGCTTTTCCTGGCCGCCGTCCTCTTCGTCGCCTTCGGCCTCAACCTCCTCAAAGCCCCCATCACGAAGCGCATCGGCGAAGCGACCGGCCGCGAGCTGGTCATCGAGGGCGACGTGCGGGCGGTCTGGAGCTGGGTGCATCCGCGCCTGCGCGTCGAGCGGGTCACCTTCGCCAATGCGCAGTGGGGGCGCGCCCCGCACATGTTCAAGGCCGACGCGGTGGAAGCGACCGTGAGCGTCCTGCCGCTCTTCGCCGGCCGCGTGGTGATCCCGGAGGTCCACCTGGAGCGGCCCGAGCTCAGCCTGGAGCAGACCGCCGAAGGCAAGAAGAACTGGATCCTCGAGGAGAACCCGGACCCGAAGGAGGAGTCGCGCGTGCACGTGCAGCGGCTGACCCTCGACGCGGGCCTGCTGGACTACGTCGACGCCGGGCGCGGGATCGACCTCACCGCCGATCTCTCCACGGACGAGGCCGGCATCGGGTTCGCCGCCGTCGGCACCTACAACGACGAGCCTTTCCACGCCGAGGGGCGCGCGGGCCACGTCCTGTCGATCCGCGATGCATCGAGCCCCTTTCCACTGAAGGGCGAGGCGCGGATCGGCGAAACGCGCATCGCGGTCGACGGTACCGTCACCGGGCTCGTCGGCCTCAAGCAGGTCGATACCGCCGTAGAGCTGAGCGGGCGCAGCCTGGAGGACCTGTACGGCATCGTGAACGTCGCGCTGCCCAGCACGCGGGCGTACACGACGAAGGGCCGGCTGATCCGCGAAGCCGAGCTGGTGCGCTACGAGAACTTCACCGGCAAGGTGGGCGAGAGCGACCTCGCCGGCACGATCGAGGTCGACACCTCGGGCGAGCGGCCCTTCATGAAGGGGGAGCTGCAGTCGAAGGTGGTCAACCTCGCCGACCTGGGCGTGCTGGTCGGGACCGAGAAGCCGCGCAAGGACGGCGTGCTGCCCGATGCGCCGTTCAACCCCGAGCGCTGGGGCAGCGTGGACGCCGACGTGACGATCGCCGCCGGCACCATCAAGCGCCCCGAGCAGCTGCCGATCGAGAAGCTGTCCGCGCGCATCCAGATGAAGGACCGCGTGCTCACGCTCAATCCCCTCGAGTTCGGCATCGCCGGCGGGCGCCTCACCGGGCCGGTGCGGCTCGACGGGACCGGCGACACCATCCGCGCGGACCTGAAGATGCGCATCCAGGGGCTCGAGCTCGCGAAGCTCTTCCCGACCATCAAGCAGAACCAGGCTTCGGTCGGCGCGCTGAACGGCGTCGTGGAGCTGAAGGGCACCGGCAACTCCGTCGGCCGGATGCTCGCGACCTCGAGCGGCGTCCTGGGCGCCTATATGGACGGCGGGCGGATCAGCCGCTTCATGATGGAGCTGGTGGCGCTCGACCTGTGGGACGCGGCGCGCGTCAAGCTGAAGGGCGACGAGCCGATCGACATCCGCTGCGCGCTCGCCGACTTCTCGGTCAAGAACGGCGTCATGACCACCAACGCCTTCGTGTTCGATACCAGCGCGGTGCTGGTCGAGGGCGCCGGGACGGTGAACCTGCAGAACGAGGCGCTCGACCTGACGCTGAACCCCAAGCCGAAGGACAGCAGCATCGCGTCGCTCAACTCGCCGCTCTTCGTGCGCGGCACGTTCAGCGACCCGAAGGTCGCGCCCGAGTGGGGCAAGCTCACGGCGAAGGGCATCGGCGCGCTCGTGCTGGGGATCATCAACCCGGTCCTGGCGGTGCTGCCGCTCTTCAAGGAAGGCAAGGGCGAGGACAGCAACTGCGCCGCGCTCATCGCCGGCTCCACCGCGGCCAAGCCCGCCGTCGGGGCGCAGGACGCCGCCGCCGGGAGCTCCCGGAAGCCCGCGCCCGCCGCGCGGTAAGGCGCGGCTGCATTATTTCCCCGCGGTGCCCGGCGCCTTGACGTCATCGGCGCACGCGCCAACAATGCGCCCGCCTCTCCGGCGGTCGGGGAGGGGCCGAAACGGAGAGAGCGATGGACATCCCTCGCAACTACAACGCGGCAGCGGACCTCATCGAGCGCAACCTCGCGGCCGGCCGCGGCGGCAAGGTCGCGTTCATCGACGACCAGGGGCAGTGCACCTATGCGGAGCTCGCCGAGCGCGCGAGCCGCTTCGGCAGCGGCCTGCTGTCCCTCGGGCTGGAGATGGAGAACCGCGTCCTGATCGCGATGGTCGACACCATCGACTGGCCGGTCGCCTTCCTCGGCTCGATCCGCGCCGGCATCATCCCCATCGCGGTCAACACGCTGCTCACGACGAAGGACTACGAGTACATGCTCTCCGACAGCCGGGCGAAGGTCCTGCTCGTGTCGGAGCAGCTCCTGCCGCAGTTCGAGCCGATCCTGAAGAAGCTTCCCTTCCTGAAGCACGTGATCGTGTCGGGCAAGGACGCGCACGGGCATCTTGCTTTCTCGGAGATACTCAAGAAGGGAAAAGCGGACCTCCCTGCAGCGCCGACCACGCGCGACGACGCCTGCTTCTGGCTCTACTCGTCGGGCTCGACCGGGATGCCGAAGGGCACGGTGCACGTGCACTCCAGCATGGCGGTCACCGCCGAGCTGTACGCGAAGGGCGTGCTCGGCATGCAGGAGTCGGACGTCGTCTTCTCGGCGGCGAAGCTGTTCTTCGCCTACGGCCTGGGCAACTCGCTCAGCTTCGTGCTGCACGCCGGCGCCACCGCCGTGCTGATGGCCGAGCGCCCGACGCCCGCTGCCGTCTTTTCCCGCCTCACGAAGAATCGCCCGACCGTCTTCTTCGGCGTTCCGACGCTTTATGCGGCCATGCTCGCTTCGCCGGATTTCCCGAAGAAGGAGCAACTGGCCCTGAGGACGTGCATCTCCGCCGGCGAAGCGTTGCCGCCCCAGATCGCGCAGAGCTTCAAGGAGAAGACCGGCCTCGACATCCTCGACGGCATCGGCTCCACGGAGATGCTGCACATCTTCCTGTCGAACCGTCCCGGCGACTTGCGCTACGGCACGACCGGGAAGCCCGTGCCCGGCTACGAGCTGCGCCTGGTCGACGAGCAGGGCAACCCGGTGAAGCAGGGCGAGCTCGGCGAGCTGCAGATCAAGGGCCCCACGCACGCCATGTGCTACTGGAACAACCGCGAGAAGAGCTTCGGCACCTTCGTCGGGGGATGGACCAAGAGCGGCGACAAGTACTCCATGGACGCCGACGGCTTCTACGCCTACGGCGGCCGCTCCGACGACATGCTCAAGGTCTCCGGCATCTGGGTCTCGCCCGCGGAAGTCGAAGCGGCGCTCGTCTCGCATGAGGCCGTGCTCGAGGCGGCAGTCGTGGGCGAAGAGGACGAGCAGAAGCTCGTGAAGCCGAAAGCCTATGTCGTCCTGAAGCCCGGCCAGTCCGGCTCCGACGCAATGAAGGCGGCGCTCCAGCAGCACGTCAAGGCGAAGCTCGCGCCCTACAAGTACCCGCGCTGGATCGAGTTCCTGTCCGATCTCCCGAAGACCGCGACGGGAAAGATCCAGCGCTTCAAGCTACGGGTGTAAATCTTGCTATCCTCCGCCTATGGCGACCAGACCTGATCCGAATGCCGAGCTCAAGATCGACCCGGGCTCCCTGTATCTCGAAGAGATCTTCACCGACCGGCGCGTCGGCACGATCCGCCGCATGACGCCGGTGAAGAAGGACGGCGTGCGCGACGAGGCGCGCGCGGTGCTCTACGTCGGCGAGACGCAGGTGCTGACGCCGGCGGGCGCGCTGCCGATCGGCTTCGAGATCGGCGCGGGCTCGCTGGAGGAAGCGGCGGAGAAGTTCGGCACGCTCGCGAAGGAAGCGATCGAGCGCACCGTGAAGGAGCTCCAGGAGCTGCGCCGCCAGGCCGCCTCGTCGATCGTCGTCCCGCAGGGTCCCGTCCCGGGCGTCACCGGCGGCGGCGGGAAGATCCAGATTCCTTGATCGAGGAAGTCCGCGGCTGGATCGAAGCCGCTTCGCGCGTCGTCGTGCTGACGGGCGCGGGCATCTCGACCGACTCCGGCATTCCCGACTTCCGCGGCCCGCAGGGCGTGTGGACGAAGGATCCGCTCGCGGAGAAGCTCTCCAACATCCACTACTACCTCGCGGACTCCGAGGTGCGCAAAGCCGCGTGGAAGAACCGGCTCGCGAGCCCGGCGTGGACCGCGAAGCCCAATGCCGGCCACCTCGCCCTCGTCCGCCTCGAGGAGATCGACAAGCTTCACGCGCTCATCACGCAGAACATCGACGAGCTGCACCAGCTCGCCGGCAACTCGCCGGAGAAGGTGATCGAGGTGCACGGCACGATCCGCCGCGTCATGTGCTGGGGCTGCGGCATGCGCGCGCCGATGGAGAGGGCGCTGGCGCGCGTGCGCGCGGGCGAGGCCGACCCGCCGTGCCGCGACTGCGGCGGCATCCTGAAGAGCGACACCATTTCGTTCGGCCAGCAGCTCGTGCCCGAGGTGATCGACCGCGCGATGCGCGTCGCCGGCGAGGCGGACGTGTTCCTCGCGGTGGGATCGACGCTGCAGGTCTACCCGGTCGCGGGCGCGGTGGACATCGCGGCCGAGGCGGGCGCGAAGGTCGTGATCGTGAACGCCGAGCCGACGGCGTTCGATCGAGTCGCGGACGCGGTGTTCCGCGACTCGATCAGCAAGATCCTGCCGGCGCTTATCCCAGGCTGAGATAGCGCTTCGCGTTCCCGGAGGTGATGGCCGCGACCGTCTGCGCGTCCAGGCCCGCTTTCGCGAGCGTCTCGAGCGGCGTGAAGTCACCCATGGCGAACGGGTAGTCCGTGCCGAGCATCACCTGCGAAGCGCCGTAGGTCTCGACGAGGAAGCGGATCGCCTTCGGCTCGAACACCAGGTCGTCGTAGAAGAACCGCCGGGCGATCGCTTCCGGGGATTCGGGAAGGGTGTCCTTGACCTTCGGGAGGTTGCGCCAGGCATGCACGAGCCTCGGCAGGAGGATCGGCAGCGCGCCGCCGCCGTGGCTGAACGCGATCTTCAGCTTCGGATGGCGCATGCCGATGCCGCCGGTGATCATCGAGGCGGCGCCGAGCGCGATGTCGCCCGGGAAGCACACCGCCTGCTCGATGAACGGCCCGACGATGCGCTCCTGTCCGGCGGGACGCAGGGCGTGGACGAAGATCGCGGCGCCGAGCCGCTCGCACTCGGCGAAGAACGGCTCGAAGCGCGGGTCGCCGATCGACGTGCCGTTGACGTGGCTCGCGATCTCCACGCCCGGAAACTTCAGCTCGCCCTTGACGTAGTGAAGCTCGTCTATCGAAGAATCCACATCCTGAAGCGGAACGGCGCCGAGGCCGAGGAAGCGGTCCGGCGCCGCGGCGACCATTTCCGCGATCTGCTCGTTCAGGTAGCGGATCATCGCGCGCGCGTCTTCCAGCGGCAGCCAGTAGGAGAGCAGCTCCGGCATCGGCGAGAGCGCCTGCTTCGCCACGCGCTGCGTGCCCATGTCCTCGATCCTGCGCGGCACGCTCCAGCAGCCGTCGGACACGGTGCGGTAGACCTTGCCCGCGATCATCACGTGCTTGTGGCACGCGTGGGCGTCGGCCATCGAAGGCCAGGGGACGTCGCGGTTCTTCCCGGCGTAGGCGGGGAATTTCTCGGGGACGACGTGGCAGTGGACGTCGATGGCGTCGCTCATGCCTTCGCTCCGGTGATCTTCTGGATGACCGGGCGCGAGCCCTGGAGCGCGACGCGCTGCATGTAGAAGGCGAGACCGCGCGGCCCGCCGAGCTCCTCGCCGCCGCCCGCGCGTCCGGGCCCGCCGTGCACGAGCTGCGGCAGGACGGTACCCGGGCCGGGCGAGAGCTCGATCTTCGGATGCGCGAGGAAGAGCCGGCCGTGATACGGCGCGATCTCCTGCACCACCGATTCGATGAACGCCTGGTCGTCGGAATAGACGGAAGAGACCAGTCCGCCGCCGCCTTGCGTCACCACCTTCTCCGGCGCGTCGTCATAGGCGAGGAGGGTGGCCACCGGACCGAACACCTCGTGCTCGTGGACAACCTTGGCCTGCTCTGCGGCCTCGACGAGGACCGGGGCGAGGAACCAGCCCTTGCTTCCATGCCTTTCGTTCTTCCCGTACACGATCTTCCCTTCCTTCTCGAGCCGGGCAAGACCCGCACGAGCGTCATCGAGCTGCGACGAAGTCGCCAGCGGTCCCATGCGGACCTCCTCGTCGGCCGGATCGCCCACTTTGATCACGCCGAGGAGCTCGGCGAGATCACTCTTCACTTCCTCGAGAAGCGAGCGGGGAACGACGATGCGGCGGATCGCGGTGCACTTCTGGCCGGCCTTCTGCGTCATGTCGCGCACGACATCCTTCAGGAAGAGCTCGTACATGTCGCTGCGCGCTTCGACGTCGGGGCCGAGCACGGCCGCGTTGAGGCTGTCGGCCTCGACGTTCACGCGCACCGAATGGCGCACGATGTTCGGCTGCGAGCGCAGCTTCTCGCCGGTGTCGCCCGAGCCGGTGAACGCCAGCACGTCCTGCGCGCCGAGGAGCGCCACCAGGTTGCCGGCGGAGCCGGCGATGAAGGAAAGCGCACCCTCGGGCAGGGCCTTCTTCTCGACGAGGAGCTCGACGACGCGGTGCGCGACCATCGCGGAGCTCGTTGCCGGCTTCGCCAGCACCGGCATGCCGGCGAGGAGCGCGACCGCGGCCTTTTCCGCGAAGCCCCAGGCCGGGAAATTGAACGCGTTCACGTGCACCGCGACGCCGTGGCGGGGCACGGCGATGTGCTGGCCGTGGAAGCGCGCGGAGCGGCCGAGCTGGATCCCGTCGCCATCGACGAGGAACTTCGCGCCGCCGAGCGCCGCGCCGACCTCCGCGTAGGCGAGCAGCGTGCCGATCGCGCCGTCGACGTCGAACTTCGCGTCGGAGCGCGTGTTGCCGCCGTTGGCGATGCCGAGCTCGAGCAGCGTGTCGCGGTCGGCCTGCATCGCGTCCGCCATGGCCTTGAGGAGGGCCGCGCGCTCGGCGAACGTCATCGCGCGAAGCGCGGGACCGCCTTTCGCGCGCGCGTGCTCGAGCGCCGCGGCGAAGTCGAGCCCGTCGCTGCTCGCTCTCGCGAGCGGCGCTTCGGTGGCAGGATTGAGGAGGACCTGGCCGGAACCGCCGCCGGCGACCCAGCGGCCGCCGACGTAACTGGGGAGCTCTTTCATCCCCGGATTATCGGGGAGGCAAGTCGAAATCGGGGACAGCTACCGATTTCAGGCCGGGGGCGGGGGAGGCGGGGTGCCCGGCGGAGGCGGGGGCGGGACGGTGGGGCGTACCGACCGGCGATTGAGATGGCCGCGCACGGGGTTGTAGCTGGTCGCGCCGGGGATCTTGTGCCCTTTCGCGTACATGCACTGCTGGTAGCCGGTGTCGTAGCGATGCTGCAGTGCG
>DASZQH010000019.1:0-4833 GCA_035549805.1 Burkholderiales bacterium | reverse complement strand
GTCTTGCCGTCCTGCCGGTAGGGAAACGGCCCGTTGCGCTGGATGAGCTCGAGGGTCTGCCGCGCTTCCGGCGGAAGGCCCTGGAGGGGGACCTCCTTCTGGAAGGCGAGGGCGGGAAGGACGACCAGCGCGAGAAGCGCTGCCAGGAGCCTCACGGCTGCGCCGGGTTCCTCAGGCGGATGTGCAGCTCGCGCAGCTGCTGCTCGGTGACCGGCGTCGGCGTGCCGGTGAGGAGATCCTGGCCGCGCTGCGTCTTGGGGAAAGCGATCACGTCGCGGATCGCGTCCGCGCCCGCCATCAGCGCGACCAGGCGGTCGAAGCCGAAGGCGATGCCGCCGTGCGGCGGGGCGCCGTACTGCAGCGCGTCGAGCAGGAAGCCGAACTTGGCGCGCTGCGCTCTTTCGTCCATCTTCAGCGCGCGGAACACCTGCTGCTGGACCTCCTGGCGGTGGATGCGCACCGAGCCGCCGGCGATCTCCCAGCCGTTCATCACCAGGTCGTAGGCCTTGGCGTAGGCCTTCTCCGGCGCGCTGCCGATGTAGGCCTCGTGCCCGTCCTTCGGGCTGGTGAAGGGATGGTGGCGCGCCCGCCACTCCTTCGCGTCCTCGTCGTACTCGAACATCGGGAAGTCGACCACCCAGAGCGGCCGCCATGCCTTCTGCGCGAGCCCGCGGTCGTGGCCGAGCTTCTGGCGCAGCGCGCCCATGTAGGCGTTGCACGCCGTCGCCCGGTCGGCGCCGAAGAAGATCAGGTCGCCGTCCTGCGCTCCCGTGCGCTCGAGGATCGCCGCGAGCGCCTTCGCGTGCAGGTTCTTCACGATGGGCGACTGCAGGCCCTCGGCCCCCTTCGCGCGCTCGTTGACCTTGATGAACGCGAGGCCCTTGGCGCCGAGCGCCTTCACGTACTCGGTATACGCGTCCGACTCGCCGCGCGTCATCTCGCCGCCCCCGGGCACGCGCAGCGCGACCACGCGGCCGGCGGCGTCGTTGGCGGGTCCGGAGAACACCTTGAAATCGACGTCCTGCATCGCGTCGGTGAGCTCGACCAGCTTGAGCGGCACGCGCAGGTCGGGCTTGTCGACGCCGTAGTCGCGCATCGCCTCGTCGTACGGCATCACCGGGAACGGGTCGGGCAGCGAGACGCCCGCCTCGCGGAACATGTGGCGGGCGAGCCCCTCCATCAGGGCGCGGATCTCCTCCTCGGCGAGGAAGGAGGTCTCGATGTCGATCTGCGTGAACTCGGGCTGGCGGTCGGCGCGCAGGTCCTCGTCGCGGAAGCACTTGACGATCTGGTAGTACCGGTCGAAGCCGGAGATCATCAGCATCTGCTTGAAGAGCTGCGGCGACTGCGGCAGGGCGTAGAAGTGGCCGTCGTGGAGGCGCGAGGGCACGAGGAACTCGCGCGCGCCCTCGGGCGTGGACTTGTAGAGGAAGGGCGTCTCGATATCGACGAAGCCGTGCTCGTCGAGGTAGCGCCGGGCGGACATCGCGGCGCGGTGGCGCAGGCGCAGGTTGCGCTGCATCGGCTCGCGGCGCAGGTCGAGCACGCGGTGCTCCAGGCGCACCGTCTCGGAGAGGTTCTCGTCGTCGATCTGGAACGGCGGCGGCGCCGAGGGGTTCAGGATCTCGACCTCGTGCACCAGCACCTCGACTTCGCCGGAGCGCAGGTCGGGGTTGACCGTCCCTTCGGGGCGGCGGCGCACCTTTCCGGTCACCTTGAGGACGAACTCGCCGCGGACACGCTCGGCGATCGCGAACGCCTCCTTGCGCTCGGGGTTGAACACCACCTGCGCGAGCCCCTCGCGGTCGCGCAGGTCGACGAAGATGACCCCGCCATGGTCGCGCCGCCGGTGCGCCCAGCCCGACAGCGTCACCGTCTGGTCGACCAGCGCGGCGCTGATCCCGCCGCAGTAATGCGTGCGCATGCCGCTCATGCTATTTCGCCGCGGCGGGCGGGACGACGCCCATCGAGATGATGTACTTCAGCGCCTGGTCGACCGACATGTCGAGCTCGATCACGTCCTTGCGCGGCACGATGACGAAATAGCCGCCGGTGGGGTTCGGCGTCGTCGGCACGTAGATGCTCAGGCAGTCCTCCGGGAGCTGCCCGGCCACCTCGCCGCTCGGCGCGCCGGTGAGGAAGGCGATGGTCCACATGCCCGGGCGCGGCCACTGCACGAGCAGCGCCTTGCGGAAAGCCTGGCCGCTCGACGAGAAGAGCGTGTCGGAGATCTGCTTGACGCTCGAGTAAATCGAGTTCACGACCGGGATGCGGTGCAGGATGTCGTGCCACAGCTCGACGAGCTGCGCGCCGAAGAAGTTGCGCGCGAACACGCCGGTGGCGAACACGATCGCGATGGTCAGGATCGCGCCGAGGCCCGGGATGTGCACGCCGAGCCAGTTCTCGGTGCGCAGCCACTCCGGCAGGAGCAGCAGCGACTGGTCGAGGGTGTCGACGATGAGCTTCAGGACCCACAGCGTGATGACCAGCGGGATCCAGATCAGCAGCCCGGTAATGAGGTACTTCTTCAAGCCCGGCCTTTCCTATGCCGCTTTCGGTTTCGGCTCGGCCTTCGGCTCGGTCTTCGTCTCGGTCTTGGACTCGGTCTTCGACTCGGTCGCGGAGTCGCCCTTCGACTCGGTCTTCGTATCGGCGGACTTCTTCGCGCCCGGCTTGAAGTCGGTCGCGTACCAGCCGCTGCCCTTGAGCTGGAAGCCTGCGGCGCTCAGCTGCTTGCGGTACGCGGGCTTGTTGCAGGACGGGCAGACGGCGAGCGGCGCCTCGCTCACCTTCTGCAAGTGCTCTTCCTGGTGGCCGCAGGCTTCGCAGCGGTATTCGTAGATCGGCACGGCGCGAGATTATATCCCTGAATCAGAACGGAATATCGTCTTCCATGTCGTCGAACTTGCCCGCCGGTTTCTTCGCCGCGGCTGGCTTGTCCGCGGGCGCCGCCCCGGCGCGAGCGCCGGACCTTTCCTCGCGCGGCGCGCCGGCGCCCTCCTCGCGCGGAGCCCCGCCGCCCTCGCGCCGCCCGAGCATCTGCATCGTGTCGCCGCGGATCTCGGTGGAGTAGTGCGTCTGGCCGTCCTTGTCGTACTTGCGGGTGCGCAGGCTGCCTTCGATGTACACCTGGCTGCCCTTCTTGAGGTACTCGCCCGCGATCTCGGCCAGGCGGCTGAAGAAGACGACCCGGTGCCACTCGGTCTGCTCCTTCATCTCGCCGCTCGCCTTGTCCTTCCACTTGTCCGTGGTCGCGACGCGGATGTTCGTCACCGGCTCGCCCGACGGCATGTAGCGCGTCTCCGGGTCCGCCCCGAGGTTGCCCACGATGATCACTTTGTTCACCGATGCCATAGTCAGTCTCCCCTTTCAGAGGTCACAACGCCGCATTGGACAGCCCGTTGACCGGCCGCGGCACGGGCCGCATGCCCGCGGCCAGCGCGAGCCACACGGCGGCGAGCGCTGCACAGGCGAAGAATACTCCGGCAGCCCCATGCTGCCGCGCCACCCAGCCGCCCAGCCAGCCGCCGAAGAACACGCCCAGCGTCTGGGTCGTGTTGTACACGCCGATGGCCACGCCCCGGCCGTGCGCCGGCGCGACGCGCGAGACGAGCGAGGGCAGCATCGCTTCGAGCAGGTTGAAGGCGACGAAGAAGCCGAGCAGCAGCACGCCGATACCGGCGACCCCCGGCCGCCACGCCGCGAAGGCGGCCTCCACCACCACCAGCAGCGCCACCGCGCCGAGCAGGACCGGCTTGGGCCGGTTGCGCCGATCGGCGTAGAGGACCGCCGGCACCATGAGCGCGAACGACACGAGCACCACCGGCAGGTAGACCTGCCAGTGCTCGACCAGTCCCAGGCCCGCCTCGACGAGCAGCGGCGGCACGACGACGAACATCGCATAGAGCACGATGTGCAGGATGAAGATGCCCGCATTGAGGCGCAGGAGCTCCGGATCGAGGAGGCTGGCGCGCGCGTCCCCGGGCGCGGCCGCGGTGGCGGCGGGCGCCGGATCCGGCACGAGGGCGGCGACGACCCAGATCGCGGCGAAGGCGAGCACGCCGGTCAGGGCGAACAGGCCGCCCATGCCGATCGCCCGGTAGAGCAGCGGCGCGCCCACCAGCGAGAGCGCGAACATCAGGCCGATCGTCGAGCCGATCATCGCCATGATCTTCGTGCGGTGCTGCGGGCGGGTGAGGTCCGCCGCGAGCGCCATGGCGACCGACGAGATCGCGCCGGCGCCCTGCAGCACGCGCGCCGCGATCGCGGTCCAGATGTCGTCGGCGACGATGCCGAGGAAGCTGCCCGCGGCGAAGATCAGCAGGCCGGCGTACAGCACGGGCTTGCGGCCCCAGCGGTCGGAAGCCATGCCGAACGGGATCTGCAGGATGCCTTGCGCGAGCCCGTACGCGCCGAGCGCGATGCCGACGAGCGCGAGGTCGTCGCCGCCGCGGATCGTCGAGGCGTGCACCGCGAACACCGGCAGGATGAAGAACAGGCCCAGCATGCGCAGGCCGTAGACGCCGGCAAGGCTGGCGCCGGCGCGGATTTCCTCGCGGCTCATGCGGTCTGCGGACACGGAAAGAGGCTTGGCTGAAAAGCGTCGGCGGGAATGCGGGACGCGCTATAGTACTTGGTTTCCCTGCGGTTTTTTCCGATGAGCTCCCTGCGCATCCGCGGCGCGCGCACGCACAACCTGAAGAACGTCAGCGTCGAGCTGCCGCGCGACCGGCTGGTGGTGATCACCGGGCTCTCGGGCTCCGGCAAGAGCTCGCTCGCCTTCGACACGCTGTACGCGGAAGGCCAGCGCCGCTACGTCGAGTCGCTCTCCGC
>DASZQH010000018.1:0-1709 GCA_035549805.1 Burkholderiales bacterium | reverse complement strand
AGCACGCCGCCGTCCGGCCCGAGCGTGACGACGGTGTTGTAGAGCGTGCCGCGGCTGTACGTGCCGTCGCGCTCGTGGACGCCGCACACCACCGTCACCTGGTGCTTGCGCGCGGCTTCGCGCAGCGGCGCGAGATCGTCTTTCGTGAGATCGATGGCGTTCTCGGCGAGCGCGCGGTGCAAGCGCTCGGAGAGCGCCATGTCGCCGCCCGGGCGCAGGCGCCAGATCCACGCCGGGTAGCCCGGGACGAACGCCTCGGGAAAGACGACGACCCGCGCGCCGCCGGCGGCGGCCTGCGCGACGCTCTCGACCGCGATGCGCAGGCACGCGGCGCGGTCGAGGAAGGCCGGCGCCTTCTGCACGACGGCGAGGCGCGTCACTTCGTCCCCGCGCCGACGAGCATCTCGCACGGGCCGGTGAAGCCGTCCTTGGTCTCGAACTTCGCCAGCGCCTCGCCGATCTCCTGCCAGGTGTCGGCGCGCTCGGCCTCGCTCATGGCGGCCATCATCTGGTGCAGCGCGCCGAAGGACTCGCGCTCGAAGCGCACGCACTCGGCGGCCGTCGGCAGGCGCACCGGAGAGTCCACGCGCCGGACTTCCACGTCGCGGAAGCCCGCCTGCTCGAGCGCCTTCGCGAGGACGCCCTCGCCGCCGAGCGAGAACGGCCCGGGCTGTCCCGGCAGCGGCGGCGGCAGCTTCGCGCGACGGCGGATGATGCCCACCGGCACGGAGAAGAACGCGTTCCGGTCCGGCGTGGAGTACGTCACCGCCGCGAACCGGCCTCCCGGTCGGAGCGCGCGTCGAATGCCGGCGAGCGCGCGCTGCTGGTCGGGAAAGTAGATCAGGCCGACGCGCGAGATCGCGGCGTCGAACGCGCCCTCGTCGAGCGTGTCGTGGCGCTCCCCGTCGAGCTCGCGCGTCTCGACGTGGTCGAGGCCTTCCCGCTTCGCCGCCTGCAGCGCGTAGCGCAGGATGGCCGGCGAGATGTCCGTCGCGAGCACATAGCCGCGGGCGCCGACGCGCCGTGCCGCGGCCAGCGTCTGCTCGCCCGCGCCCGCGGCGACGTCGAGGACGCGCGAGCCCTGGCGCACGCCGGCCATGTCGAGCATCGCCTCGGTGGCGGGCCCGAGCCAGCGCGAGAGCAGCGGCCCCCAGCGGTCCCACGCCTCGGCGGCCGCCTCCCATTGGGCGCGCGTGGTCTGGCGGAACTTCGCGGCATCGAAGGCGACGGGGGCGGCAACGGTTTCCATGGACTTCTCCTTTCAGGATCGATGCGCCAGTGTTGGCCCGCGCGGCAAGGGGCTCAAGTCCAGAATCTGGAGTTATAGTCGCCGCATGATCGATTACGGGCAGTTCTGCACCGTCGCACGCGGCGCCGAAGTCCTCGGCGAGCTCTGGACCCCGCTCGTCGTGCGCGAGATCCTGTGCGGCAGTCGCCGCTTCAACGACATCCGCCGCGGGGTGCCGCGCATGTCCGCCACCCTGCTCACGCAGCGCCTGCGCAAGCTGGAGGAGATGGGCGTCGTGGAGCGGCGTCACGTGAAAGGCGTCTCGGAGTACCACCCCACGCAGGCCGGGGAGGAGCTGCGCCCCATCGTGGTGGGCCTGGGCCACTGGGGCGCGCGCTGGATCGGCAGCCGCCTGAAGCCCCAGCAGCTCGACGCCGGCTTCCTCATGTGGGACATCCGCCGCTTCGCGCAGCTCGACAAG
>DASZQH010000017.1:0-8701 GCA_035549805.1 Burkholderiales bacterium | reverse complement strand
GTCGAGCGCGGCGCGCGCCGTGGGCGCAAGCGTGCCGTCGGTGCATTCGCGGCGCGTGAGCCCGAGCGCGGCGCGGGCGCGCTGCGGCGGCGTGGAAGGCAGCGCGAGCACGCGCCGGAACGCCTCGCCGTCGTAGCAGGCGAGCACGCGGCCGTCGCGCTCGAGGCTCGCAAAGCGCACGCCGTAGCGGGCCGCCGCCTCGAGCGTGCCGGGCGCGTTGCGGCGCGCGAGGCGCTCGGCGAGGCTGCCGATCGCGTCGAGCGCCTCGAGCGCCGAATCCATGTCCCCTTCCGCGGGGCCCTGGAGATAGGCCGAGGCGAGCGCGATGCCGAGGACCTCGCTCGCCGGCAGCGCCTGCGCGAGGCGCAGCGCGGCGAGGATCTCGTGCGGCGCTCGCGCGTCCAGGCGCAGCACCTGGCTCGCGCGCACGAACCCGCCGCGCTCGCGCTGGTAGTCCCAGACCTGCAGGTAGTCCAGCCGCTCTCCCCGCACCTCGACCGCCTCGCCCTGGAGGAGCGTCGCCTGCACGTGCGCGGACGGGCTGGCGGCGCTGCGCAGGGGCACGCGGTCGTGCGTCACGACGGCGATCCCAGCCACGGAATGCTCGACCCACAGGCCGAAGGCGAGAAGCGCCAGCCACCTCATTTCTTCTGCCCGAGCAAGGCGGAGCCGATGAAGCCGCCTTCCGCGGGCGGCGGGGCGATGATGACCTGGAGCTTCTCGGAGAGCTTCTCCGCGAACGCCTTCTGGATGAGGAGCGGATGGCGGCTCAGCACCTCGCCCTCGCGCGCGAGCTGCTCGGCGCTGGTCCGCCCGACCTTGTCGAGGCGGTAAGCCTCGGCCTCCGCGAGGCGCCGCCGCGCGTCCGCCTCGCCGGTCGCCTCGATGCGGCGCGCCTGCGCCGCCGCTTCCGCCTGGCGCACGCGCGCTTCCTTGTCCGCGTCGGCCTCGAGCTTGCGCTGCTCGATCTGCCGCGCCTTGAGCGGCAGGACGTGCTTCATCGCCTCCTCCTGCGAGCGGGCCGCGATCACCTGCGCCTGGCCCATCGCCTCGGCGGCCTTCTCGCGGCGCACTTTCTCGGCGTCGCCCTCGAGCGCCACTTCCTTCACGCGCTTCTCCTTCAGGTCGAGCGTGTAGCGCATCTTGGCCGCCGCGAGCTCCTCGGCGAGCAGCCCCTCCATGCCGCGCCGGTAGTCCGCCGGCAGGTCGACCTTGCCGATCAGCACCCCGCGCAGCGCGATGCCGTCCTGCGCGAGGCGCTCGCTCAGCTCCGCTTCCATGACCTGCTGGATCTCGGCGCGCTTGGTGGAGAAGATCTCGCGCACCGTGTAGCGCGCGAACACCTTGTACATCGTGCCGTTGACGGCGGGCTGCACGACCGCGCCGGCGATGTCCTCAGGCAGGCGCGCCGCCGCGGCGCGCAGCTTCGCCGGGTCGAGCGCGTAGCGCACCTGCAGGTCGACGCCGATGGACAGTCCCTCGAGCGACTGCAGCGGCGCCGGGCCGTCGGCGCTCGCGCTCTCCACCGGGCGGTAGACCTGGTCGCGCAGCACGTAGAGGCGCCAGTCGTGCACGCCGGGGATGACGAGCACGCCGCCGTCGCGCCATTCCGTGACCTCGCCGCCGAAGCGGCTCGTGCGCAGCCCGAGCTCGCCGCGCCCCACCGACTGCAGCGGCGGGTTCGAGTAGAGGACGAGCGCCACGGTCCCGAGCGCCGCCGCCGCTAGCCCGGCCTGGAGGAGTTGTTTTTTCATGGCCGCCATTCCAGGCGCGCGCGCGGGCGCGCCCCGGCGCTCGCGCGGCGCAAGCGCTGATCAATCCGGGCGAATCTGGTAGCTTCGAGCCATGACCGAGCCCCGCGCGCCGATCTTCCTCCCGCCCGGCGAAGGGCGCGACTACCCGATGGGCCGCATCCGCGCGCTCTTCAAGGCGGACCGCGACGAGACCGCGGGGCTCTACTCGATCTCCGAATGGTGGCTCGAGCCGCGGACCAAGGGCCCCGGCGCGCATTCGCACGCCGAGGACGACGTCTTCTATGTGATCGAGGGGACGATGTCGTTCCTGCTCGGCGAGCGCTGGGTGGAGGCGCCGGCGGGATCGTTCGTGCTCGCGCCGGGCGGTGTGACGCACGACTTCGAGAACCGGGGACCCGTGCGTGCCGGCGCGCTCAATCTTTCCTGCCCGGGAGGATTCGAGAAGGACATGCCGGAGATCGCGGCCTGGTTCGGAGAGCACCCGCCCGGGGAGCCGGAAGAGCCCGCCGCGGCGCCGGTGGCGCCGATCACCGAGGCGAATCCCACGGTCGCGGAGATGGAGGCGCGCGTGGCGCGCTTCGCGGCGCTGCGCCCGACGGACGACTACGTGGACGCCGGCATTCCCGGCTGCGAGCGCACGACGCTGCGCGTCCTCGGCGAGAAGCCCCACGCGCCGCTGCAGGCGGAGAGCTACCACATGAACCTGGTGCGCTGCGCGCCCGGCAAGAGCGCGCCGCTGCACAACCACCTCACGCAGGAAGTCTTCATGCCGCTCAGCGGCACCTGGGAGGTGTTCTGGGGGCCGGAGGGCGCGCGCAGCCTGCGCCTTTCGCCCTACGACGTGATCAGCGTCCCGCCGGGCGTGTCGCGCGGCTTCCGCAACGCCGGCACCGAAGAGGCGCTTCTCATGGGCATCGCCGCCGGGCGCGACCCGGGGATGATCAACTGGCCCGAGACCGTGCGCGCCGCCGCGCGCGCGGCGGGCGTGCTGCTCCCCGCATGAGCTGGTGGCTGCCGGCGCTGAAGGCGGTCCTGCCGCATGTCGGCACCATCCTCGACGCCGCGAAGCCCGTCTTCACCAAGAAAAAACCCGACGCCCCCGTCGCGCCTGCCGGCCAGGACCCGCTGACGCAGCAGCAGGTCGCGGAGCTCCAGGCGGCGGTATCGCAGAACGCGGCGAACATCCGCGAGCTCGCGGCGCAGGTGCAGCGGCTGCGACGCCTGCTCTTCTATTCGGTGGGGGCCCTCGTCCTCGCCGTGGTCGCGCTCGGAACCCTGCTCGTCTTCCTGCGATGAGCGACCGGGTCTCGATCGCGCCGCTGCGCGGCGACGAGTACGCCGCGTGGCTACCCCTCGCGCGCGGCTACAAGACCTTCTACGGGACCCCGACGACGGACGAGGAGTTCGCGGCCGCGTGGGCGCGGCTGCACGCCGGGGACGCCGTGCAGGGGCTGAGCGCCAGGCTGGAAGGCCGCATGGTGGGCATCGCCCATTACCTCTTCCACGCGAGCGCCTGGGCGCCGAAGGTCTGCTACCTGCAGGACCTCTTCACCGCGCCCGAGGCGCGCGGCCGCGGCGTGGCGCGCGCGCTCATCGAGGCGGTGGCCGAGGCGTCGAGGCGCCGCGGCGCGACGCGCTACTATTGGCTCACTCAGGAGCACAACAAGGCGGCCCGCCTCCTCTACGACAAGGTGGCCCAATACAAGGGGTTCATCCGCTATGACTTCCCGCTCTAGGACGGCCCTCTGATCCCCGCCCGCGAAGCCCTGAAGCTCCTCCAGGACGGCAACAAGCGCTTCGTCGCCGGGGTACGCAGCCACGACACGGCGAGCGAGGCGCGGCGCAACTTCGTCGCGGCGGAGCAGACGCCGTTCGCGATCGTGCTGGGCTGCTCCGACGCGCGGGTGCCCGCGGAGCTCATCTTCGACCAGGGCCTGGGCGACCTCTTCGTGATCCGGGTCGCGGGCAACATCGTGGCGCCTTCGCAGGTGGGGAGCGTCGAGTTCGCCGCCGAGCGCTTCGGCGTGCGCCTGGTGGTGGTGCTCGGCCACTCGCAGTGCGGCGCGATCACCGCGACGCTGGAGGAGCTCGGCCGCCCCGTCGCCAACCAGTCGCCCAACCTGCGCTCCATCGTCGACCGCGTGCGGCCCTCCGTGGAGAGCCTGCTCGCCACCCAGATCCGCGACTACGACGCGCTCGTCGAGGCCGCGGTGCGCGCCAACATCCGCGCTTCGGCGAACCACCTGCGCCACGGCTCGGCGCTCCTCGAGCAGCGCATCCAGCGCGACGGCCTGCTCGTGGTCGGCGCCGAGTACTCCCTCGCGAGCGGCCAGGTCGATTTCTTCGACGGCATGCCGTGACGCATCGCAGCCGCCTCAGCACCATCGTGATCGACTGCCGCACCGGCGACCTCGACCGGGCGACGGAATTCTGGGCCGCGGCCCTCGGGGCGCCGATGCGCCGCTTCGACCAGGCCGACGCGCAGAATTACCGCCAGCTCGAGATGCCCGGCGACCAGGTCGCGGTGGTCACGCAGGAAGTCGACCATCCGAGCCGGGTGCACCTCGACATCGAGACCGATGACCTCGACGCCGAAGTGGCGCGGCTCGAGAAGCTCGGCGCGAAGCGCATCGCGTTCGTGAAGCGCTGGTGGGTGATGGAGGCGCCGACGGGCCAGCGCTTCTGCGTGGTGCGGCCGCAGCGACCGGACTTCCCGAAGGGCGCGAACGAGTGGCCGTGAAGGCTTTTCTCCTCGCGGTCGTGTTCCTCGTTTCTGGATATGCAATCGCACAACCCGAGGAAGAGGAAGTCTCCGCCTACGGGAAGAACGTGAGCTGCACGACGGGACCGTACCGGGTAAAGCTGCCGAAGTCCTACCGGGCGCTGAAGCGCCTCGCGGTGCTCAAGCGGGAGCGGCTGGTGCGCGAGGAGGACGGCGGCGCCCTCCGGGAGCTGCGCTTCGTCGGCGCGGAGCTCCTCGTCTTCACCTCGCGCGACAAGCCGGACCAGTACACGCTCGCCCGGGCGACCTTCACGACCTCGAAATGGCGCATCA
The DNA here is from genome assembly GCA_035549805.1 of Burkholderiales bacterium. Taxonomy (GTDB): domain Bacteria; phylum Pseudomonadota; class Gammaproteobacteria; order Burkholderiales; family SG8-39; genus SCGC-AG-212-J23. The sequence goes on along the minus strand of DASZQH010000017.1, from coordinate 3,892 downwards.
TGGGCCCCTTGCGCGTCGGCGCGCCCGCCTCCCTCGCGGTGAAGGGCCTGCCGGTGAAGCCGGTGCCGCGCTACGGCGAGATCACGCTCGAGGGCGACGGCGATGCGATCCTGCTCACCGTCGCCGGCGGACGGGTGCAGGAAATCGACTACGAATGCGGAACGGAGTGACCATGGTCAACGAGAAGATCCGGATCAAGAGCGAGACCGGCCAGGTGCTCGAGGTGGTGGTGCTGAGCAAGAACGCCAACCGCATCGAGGTGGTGCTCGGCGAGGGCATCCACAGCATGCGCTGCGCGCTCACGCCCACCCGCAACGAGATGGCCTACGTCGGCCAGATCATGGGCCGCGAGATCGTCTACGAGCGCAGCAAGGTGCAAGTGCAGGCCGACATCGACCGTCTCGACCCGAGGCTCAAGAAGTCCCGCTAGGCGCCGGCGATGAACGCACTCGTCGTGGTCGCGAACCCGTCCAGGGCGAGCTTCAGCCACGCCATGGCCGGCGTCGCGCGCGGCGCGCTCGTCGAGCGTGAGTACCGCATCCTGTTCCATGACCTCTTCGCCGAGGACTTCCCGCCGGTGCACGGCGGCGACGCCCTCGTGGAGCGCCACCGCGGCGAGCTGCAGGCCGCGGACCTCGTACTCGTCTTCCACCCGAACTGGTGGGGCTCGCCGCCCGCGATCCTGAAGGGCTGGATCGACCGGGTGTTCTGCCCCGGCGTGGCCTACGAGTATCCGCCCGGCGTCGGACCGGCCGGCGTGCCGAAGGGGCTCCTGCGCGCGCGCTGCGGGCTCGTCTTCAACACCTCGGAGACTCCCTGGGAGCGCGAGCTCGCCGTGTTCGGCAACCCGCTCGAGCGCACCTGGCGCGACGGCGTCTTCGCCTTCTGCGGCGTGGAGCGCTTCGAGCGCGCGGTCTACGGCCCGATGTCCACCAGCACGGCGGCGATGCGCGAGCGCTGGCTCGGCGAAGTGCGCTCCCTCGTCGAGAAGCACGCCTGAATGAGAAAAATGAGGTCCGTCCCTATTTTTCCTTGACCAGCACGAAGTCGTAGGCAACGCGCCAGAACGGGGCGTCGAGGCCGTACTTCTTCGCCTCGTCCTTCGACTCGACCTTCTCGTAGTCCACGATCAGCGATTCCTTGACGCCGAACACCACGTCGGAGTCGAGGTAGGGGTCGCCGCTCGTGAAGAGGTGCGTGACGAGCTGGCGGAAGCCGGGCGCCGCGAGCATGAAATGCAGGTGGCCCGGCCGCATCGGATGGCGGCCCGTTCCCTTCAGCATGCGGCCGACCGGCCCGTCGGTGGGGATCGGGTAGTACTGGGGCACGACGGTGCGGAACCAGAACTCGCCCTTCGCATCCGTCTTCAGGGTGCCGCGCAGGTTCTCTCCGTCGGTCTTCTGCACGTCATAGAACCCGTCGGCGCCCGATTGCCACACGTCCACCGTCGCGCCGGCGATGGGCCTGCCCTGCCCGTCCTTCACGCTGCCCTGCACGAGCGCCGGCTTGCCGGGCGTGCCGGCGCGCGCGATGGTGCCGCCGAGCGGAACCGCGCGCGCGCCCTGGACGAAGAACGGCCCGAGCACCGTCGACTCGGTCGCGCCCGGATGCTTGCCGTAGTTGAGGAAGTCGACGAGCATCGACACGCCGAGCGTGTCGGAGGCGAGGATGAACTCCTGCCGCTTGTCGTCGCACATCTTGCCGGTCTCGGTCAGGAACTGGATGCCGGCGAACCATTCTTCCGGCGTCGGGCGCGTCTCGCGCACGAACGCGTGCAGGTGGGTGACGAGGCTCGTCATCACTTCCTTCAGGCGCGGGTCGGGCGTCTTCGCCAGCCGCGCGATCACGGCTTCGGTCAGGGTGTGCTCATTGAACTCGCGCATCGCTTCGCCTCAGGGTACGGTAAAGACAAAATACCACCGCCAGGATCGCCAGCACCAGCGCGAAGCCGGCCACGCCGCGCCAGAAATGGCTCTGCTCCGCGAGCGCCTGGCGCGCGGCGGCGAACGCGAAGGCGTCGAGCGGGAACGTGATGGCCCAGATCGTCTCGCTGTAGGGCACGCGGAGCAGGCTGCGCGCGCGGTACAACAGCGCCAGGAGCACCGCGACGGCGATCCACAGCGCGGCGACGAACGCCGGATGGTGGAACAGCGCGTTGCCGTTGGCGGCGACGAGCGCCGGCGGCGCGAGCAGGATGAACCACGCGGGACGGCCGGGCTCCGGGAGGCGCGGGCGCTTCGCGAGCGGCACGACCAGCAGCAGCCCGCCGAGCACGCCTGCCAGGAAGACCCACTTCGCCGCCACTTCGTGCCCGAGGGCGACGCCGCCGAGCGGCGACACGATCCCGCCGACCAGCAGCACGATCCACGCCGGCGTGAGCCGCGGCGTGGCGAGGCCGAGCTGGAGGAGCCGCACGAGGCCCCACGCGAAGCCGAGCGCGTACAGCACGACGGCCTTCCACCACAGGAGATCGGCGAGGTCGGGCTGGTAGGGCGCGAGGCCCGCGGCGATGAGCATCATCCCCACCGGCACCAGGCCGAGGGCGCCCATCCGCTCCGGGGCGACGAAGTCCTCCTTCGCCCGGCCGGTGACCACCTTGAGGAAGTACAGCAGGCCGAGCCCCACGTAGAGCAGCGTGCCGGCGGCGATCCAGGGCTCGCTGAAGTAGGCGGGCGCGCGGAACAAGCCGGGAAAGAGCGGCGCCGCGGCCCGCGCCGCGAGGCCCAGGCCGACCAGTCCCATCACGGCCCCGAAGAGGCCGAGCGGCGGAAACGTCATTCGTCTTCTTCCCTAGGGGATCAGCAGAAGCGGACCGATGGTACGCCTTGCCTCGAGGTCCCGGTGCGCCTGGGCCGCGGAGGCGAGCGGGTAGCGATGGCGCGTTTCGACTTTCAGGATGCCGTCACGCAGCGCAGCAAAGGTGCGCCCCGCCATCTCCTGCAGATGGTCCGCCGCGTAGTGGAAGAGCACCGGGCTGGAGAGCGTCGCCGACTTCTCGCCGAGCGGGAAGACCTTGTCGTGCGCCCCGCTCGCCTGCCCGTACTGCACCCAGTGCCCGCGCGGCGCGAGCGCGGCGAAGTTCTCCGCCGCGGCGGCCCTGCCCAGGCCGTCGTAGATGACGTCCGCGCCGCGACCGTTGGTCTTGCTTCTGACTTCCTGTGCAAAACGATAATCCCTCGTGATGATCGGGGAGTCGCAGCCGTTGGCCGCAGCGAGATCGGCTTTCTCAGGAGAGGAAACCGTTCCGAGTACGCGGGCGCCGAGCGCCTTGGCCCACTGGCACAGGAAGAGGCCGACGCCGCCGGCCGCGGCGTGCACCAGCACCGTGTCGCCCGGCTTCACGCGGTGCGTGCGGTGCAGGAGGTACTCCGCCGTCATGCCCTTGAGCATCAGCGCCGCGGCCTGCTCGTCGCTCACGTAGTCCGGCACGAGGACGAGGTCCTTCTCGTCCATCACGCGCATCGTCACGTAGGAACCGGGGGCCGGGGACGCATAGGCGACGCGATCTCCCGCGGCGAACCTCGTGGATCTCGTCTCGACGACGACGCCGGCGGCCTCCATCCCGAGCGGCGCGGGCGGCTCGATCATCCGGTACTCGCCCTTGCGGATGTAGATGTCGATGTAGTTCACCCCGATCGCCGTCTGGCGAAGAAGGACTTGTCCTTCCTTCACTTCACCCGCATCGATGTTTCTCAACTCGAGTACTTCCGGCCCTCCGAACGAGCGGGCAACGATGCCCTTGCCTTCCACTGCGCCGACCTGGGCGGCAGGTGACTTTCCAGAGCTCAGGAAACTTCTCAAGCCGGCAAAGCCGCCCTCGTACACGCCGTTGCCGACCAGCTCGCCGAACTCGCGCTCGCGGCCCTTCGGCACGTCGAAGGTCGACTCCCAG
>DASZQH010000016.1:0-15495 GCA_035549805.1 Burkholderiales bacterium | reverse complement strand
GGCGAGGTAGCCCTCCGCGTCGGCGCCGCGGCGCAGGAGCGCGCGCTCGAATCCCTGGTCGGCGTGCCACGGCCGCCCCGCGCCGGCGAGCGCCGCGCGCAGCGCGCCGCAGACCGGCCCGTCGGCGTGCAGGTACGGCATCTCGAGGACCGAGGCGCGGGCGCGCACCGCCTCGAGCAGCGCCGCGACCGCCGCTCCTTCCATGCCGGCGCGGACGAGCGGCGTGCCGAGCAGCATGTGGCGGCTGCGCCAGGCCCGCAGCGCGCGCACCGGAAAGCCGCGCCAGCGCGCGACCGGCTCCAGGGGAAAGAGCCCCGCCAGCTCCCCGCCGGCCCGCACCGCCGCGCACTCGAGCGCGATGTCCGCGCCGCAGCTCTCGAGGGCCGGAAGGAGCGCCCAGTGCTCGTAGTACGGGTTGGGCTCCGCGGCCGCGGCGGCGAGCCCGTCCCATTCGGGAACGAGCGAACGCATCGAGCTGCGATCGTGCCACTCGACTTTCACGCGGCGACCTTCACGCCGCGGCCTTCAGCGGCTCGCTGCGCAGCAGCCGCGCGGCGAGCGGCCCGCAGTTGAAGAGCGCGTCGATCGCGGAGAGGCCCGGCACGAACGGCGCGTTGCCGCATTGCACGTGCACCGGATGGTGGAACGCGCGGCGCTCGACGCGGATGCCGGCGCGCTCGAGGACGCCCGCGTCGGCGCCGAAGCGCGAGCCGCCAGACCCGGCGAGATAGGTGCGGGCCCCGGCGGCGCGGCATACCTCGAGCACGAGCTCGTCGGCGCCGCCGCGCACGCCCAGCTCGGAGCTGCGGATCATCGGCGTGCGCACGGCGAACGCCTCACGCAGGAGCTCCATGCTCGCGAGCGCGAGGTCCGCGAAGCGCGTCCAGCGCGCCTCGAGCAACGCGCGCACCGGCGCCGCATGCTGCGGGAAGAAGCCCGCGTCGCGGTAGGCGTGCTGGAGCGACTCGAACCCCGCGCGGCCCCAGTCGGCGCGCGCGAGGCGGTTGACGGCGCTCGCGCCGTGGTCGACCTCGCGGTCGGCGACGCGCTCGTGCGGCGAGCGGTGCAGCAGCGGCACCGTGAGCCAGCGCGGCACGCCGTCGAGCAGGTAGCGCGCACGGTGGCAGGACGGGACGCCGACCTGCCGCCCGGCGACGCGCTCGAACGGCACGTGGTCGACGACGACGAAGAGGTCCGCGCGCGCCATGCGGTCGAGGACGCCCAGCCACGGCAGGAGCTGCGGCGGATGCATGGCGACGATCAAGGGATGCCTAGTCCTTCAGCAGCTTTTCCAGGACGCGGATGTCCACGGGCTTGGCGAAGTGGCCGTCGCAGCCGGCGGCGAGGGCCCGCTGGCGATCTGCCTCCTGCGCGTAGCCGGTCACGGCGAAGATCCTCACGCGCTCGAGGCCCGCCTCGCGGCGCAGCCGCCCGCACAGGTCGAAGCCGTCCATGCCCGGCAGCCCGAGGTCGAGGAAGATGACGTCGGGCTGGAAGCGTTGCGCGAGCTCCAGTGCGGCATAGCCGTTGATGGCGTAGTCCACGATGTGGCCCTGCTCGCGGAGCAGGCGCGCGGTCGTGTGCACGGTATCGAGGTGGTCCTCGACGATGAGCACGCGCCGCGGCGCGTCGGGTCGGGGGCGGGTTTCGAGCGCGGACATACGGGCGCCGATATTGCCTCCGCCCGCCGGCTTTGATCCACCGTGCCCCTGCTCCTTTCGGCGCACTTTTCATGTCACAAATCCCGCCCCGCTTGACCCTCCCATGATGGGAGACCGCAGCCTGCGCGCCTCGCTCAAAGGAGGAAATCGTGACCCCCGTCTTCCGCATCCTTGAAATCGCCCTGGGACTGGTGTTCCTGGGCGCCGTGGCCCACCACGTGGCGCTGGGCGATTTCCGGCCGCTCGCCGCGTTCGCCCTGCCGATCCTCCTCGTCTACTTCGGCTTCGCCTCGCAGCAGTACGCGCGGGCCAAGGCCGTTTCCAGGCGCCGCGGCGCCCCGTCGCGCACGGCCGCCGAGCACGCGATCCAGGCCACGGTCTGGCACCTGCTCGGGGTCATCCTCGGCACGAGCCTGTACGCGCTGGTCACCCAGTACGGGCTCGGCGGCGCCTGGCTCGGGCTGTTCGCCGCTCCGTATGCGCTCATGCAGATCGGCCTGCTGTCGTTCCTGCGCGGCCTGTGGGCCATCGCGCCGCAGGCCTTGACCCTCCCACGGTGGTAGGCTCGACGATGCCCGCCATGCAAAGTGCCACCCACCTCATCAAGCTGCCCATCGAGGGCATGACCTGCGCTTCCTGCGTCACCCGCGTGGAGAAGGCGCTGAAGAAGGTCCCCGGCGTCTCGGAGGCCGAGGTCAACCTCGCCACCGAGACGGCGACCGTGCGCCTCGGCGACGGAGCGGCGCCCGAAGCGCTCGTCGACGCGGTGCGCAACGCGGGCTACGACGCGCACCTCGTGCCGCAGGCCGTCCCGGAGCACGACCGGTCGTGGTGGCCCGTCGCCCTCGCGGCGGCGCTCACGCTCCCGCTGGTCCTGCCGATGATCGGCGGCGCGTTCGGCGCGGACTGGATGCTGCCCGGCTGGCTGCAGCTCGCGCTCGCGACCCCGGTGCAGTTCGGGCTCGGCTGGCGCTTCTACCGGGCCGGCTGGAAGGCCGCGCTCGCCCGCACCGGCAACATGGACCTGCTGGTCGCGCTCGGCACGAGCGCCGCCTTCGGCCTGTCGGTCTACATGCTCTATGCGCACTGGGGGCACGAGCCGCACCTCTATTTCGAGGCATCGGCCGCCGTCATTACCCTGGTCCTGCTCGGCAAGTGGCTCGAAGGCCGCGCCAAGCGCCAGACGACCGAAGCCATCCGCGCGCTGCAGGCCCTGCGTCCGGAGAAGGCGGTCCACGTCGGCGACGTCGTCGAGATCCGGCCCGGCGAGCGCATCCCCGCCGACGCCGTGGTGCTGGAAGGCCGCAGCCATGCCGACGAGTCGATGCTCACCGGCGAGTCGCTCCCGGTGGCGAAGCAACCCGGCGATGCGGTGACCGGCGGGACCGTCAACAAGGAAGGGCTCCTGAGGATCCGCGTCACCGCGGTCGGCGCCCAGTCGATGCTCGGCCGGATCATCGAGCTGGTCGAGAACGCGCAGGCGAAGAAGGCGCCGATCCAGCGCCTCGTCGACCGCGTGAGCGCCGTGTTCGTGCCGGTCGTGCTCGGCATCGCGCTCGTCACCCTGCTCGCCTGGGGCCTGCTCGCCGGCGACTGGGAGGGCGGGCTGCTGAACGCCGTCGCCGTGCTCGTGATCGCGTGCCCGTGCGCGCTCGGCCTCGCCACGCCCGCGGCGATCATGGCCGGCACCGGCGTCGCCGCGAAGAACGGCATCCTCATCAAGGACGCCGAGGCGCTCGAGGTCGCGCACGCCATCCAGGCCGTCGCGTTCGACAAGACCGGCACGCTCACCGCCGGCAAGCCGACCCTGGTTTCGTTCGCCGCGTATGAACCGAACGCCTTGTCGATCGCTGCGGCGATCCAATCCGGCAGCGAGCATTCGCTGGCAAAGGCGGTCCTGGATGAAGCCCGGGGCCTGACCCTCCCCCGGGCCGAAGGCGTGCGCAGCGTCGCGGGACGCGGAGTCGAGGCGATCGTCGAAGGACGCAAGCTCGCGCTCGGCTCCTCGCGCTGGATGGAGGAGCTCGGCCTGCAGCTTCCCGCCGCGGAGAACCAGGGCAACACCCTCTCCTGGCTCGCCGACGTCACCGGCAAGCCGGCGCTCCTCGCACGCATGGCCTTCGGCGACGCGCCGCGTCCCGAGGCGGCGGAGGCGGTGCGCCAGCTCACCGCGCGCGGCGTGCGCTCGATCATGCTCAGCGGCGACAACCCGGCCGCGGCGCAGGCCGTGGCGCGGCAGGTCGGGATCGAGGAAGTCCACGCGGAAGTCCTGCCGGGAAGCAAGGCGCAGATCGTGCAGGCGCTCAGGAAGGCGCACGGCGCCGTCGCGATGGTGGGCGACGGGGTGAACGATGCGCCCGCCCTCGCCGCGGCCGACCTCGGCATCGCGATGGGCAGCGGCACCGACGTCGCCATGCACGCGGCGGGCGTCACGCTGATGCGCAGCGACCCGCGCCTGGTGGCCGCCGCGATCGACATCTCGCACCGCACCTACGCGAAGATCCGGCAGAACCTGTTCTGGGCGTTCGCCTACAACGTGGTGGGCATCCCGCTCGCCGCGGCCGGCGTGCTGAGCCCGGTGATCGCGGGCGCCGCGATGGCGCTCTCGAGCGTGAGCGTGGTGGCGAACGCCCTGCTGCTCAAACGATGGAAAGGACCGGCATGAACATCGGCGAAGCGGCGAAGGCGAGCGGCGTCTCGGTGAAGATGGTGCGCCACTACGAGGCGATCGGGCTGCTGCCCAAGGCGAAGCGCACCTTCTCGAACTACCGCCTCTACAGCGCGAACGACGTGCACGAGCTGCGCTTCATCCGGCGCGGCCGCGACCTGGGCTTCTCCATGGAGGAGATCCGCGCGCTCCTCGGCCTGTGGCGCAACAAGGGGCGCTCGAGCGCGGCGGTGAAGAAGGTCGCCGGCAAGCACGTCGCGGACCTGAAGGCGAAGATCGCCGAGCTCCAGTCGATGGTCCAGACCCTCGAGCACCTCGCGCAGCACTGCCACGGCGACGAGCGGCCCGACTGCCCGATCCTCGACGACCTCGCCAATCCCTCGTCCCACGCGCACTGCGCTTGACTCTCCCATGATGGGAAGGTGGAACCTTCCCGCACCATTCAACCTGGGAGAGTGACCATGAAGCTTTCACATCAGATCCGCCGCCTGCGGCGGCACCGCGCCATCAGCCTGCACCTCGCCGCCGGCGCCTCGGTGCTCGTCGCGCGCGGCAAGGCCTGGCTGACCGCCGCGGGAGATCCGCGCGACTACGTGCTCTGCCACGGCAGGGAATACACCGCCCGCAAGCCGGAGCACCTCGTGCTCCAGGCCTTCGACAGTACCGTCGTCTACGCCATCAGGTGACCCCATGGAACACACGCACGCATCCCACCACCACCTTCACCATCCTGCCCCGTCGCTGAACCGCATCGCGTGGTCCGCCACGCTGCACTGCCTGACCGGCTGTGCGATCGGCGAGATCCTCGGCATGGTGATCGGCACCGCGCTCGGCTGGGGCAACGCCGCCACGATCGCGCTCGCCGTCGTCCTCGCCTTCTTCTTCGGCTACCTGCTCACGGTCCTTCCGCTGCTGAAGGCGGGAATCGAGAAGAGAAAGGCGATGAAGCTCGCGCTTGCGGCAGATACGGCGTCGATCACGATCATGGAGATCGTGGACAACGCGATCATGCTCGCGATCCCGGGGGCCATGGACGCGGGACTGGGCTCCCTGCTCTTCTGGGGCAGCCTCGCGTTCGCGCTGGCCGTCGCAGCCGTCGCCGCCTTCCCGGTCAACCGCTGGCTGATCGCCCGCGGCAAGGGCCATGCCGTCGTGCACGCCCACCACTAAGGGGAACCTCGGCGCTCGAAGACCGTCGGATACAATGCCCCCCGTGAAGCTCGCTCGCCTCCTTGCCGTCGTCATCGCGCTCGTCGTGCCCCTCCAGGGCATGGCGTCGGTGATGGCCGGCCAGTGCATGGCGTTCGGGCACCACGACGCGCCGATGAGCCACGCGGATGATGGCCATGACGGCCACGACCACGAGACGGAATCGAAGTCGCCGCACTGCGGGCCTTGCGCCGCATGCTGCGGCTCGGTATCGATGGCGGCGCCGTCGCTCGCGATCGGCGCCGTCTCGACCACCGCCGACGCGCCGTACGTCCTTGCTGTCCTCCCGCCCGCGCGCCTCGCGCCCGGCGAGCTCGACCGACCTCCCCTCGCTCTCTGACGCCTGAAGGGTTGCGCACGCCTTTCGTGCGCGCTTTGCAAGCGAAAGAGATCCATGGAAAAGCTATTGCTGTGCGCGGCCGCGCTGTTCCTGGCCGGCTGCGCGAGCCTGAGCGACGATGCGGGCTTCTCCGCCGTCGAGCAGGCGGTGAAGGAGCGCACCGGCGCGGACACGAAGTGGCTGCGGTCCGATGAAGACGCGGGCAGTGTGCGCGGCCGGATCGGGGAGCTGCTGAAAGATCCCCTGGGGCCCACTGAGGCGGTGCAGATAGCGCTGCTCAACAACCCGGGGCTGCAGGCCGGCTATGCCGAAGTGGGGATCGCGGAAGCCGACCTCGTCCAGGCGAGCCGCTGGCGCGGCCCCACGTTCTCGCTCGGGCGAATGCGCCGCGGCGGCGAGACGGAGATCGAGCGCGGCGTGTTCTTCGATGTCCTCGGCCTGCTCACGATCCCGCTCTCGACGAAAGCCTCCGAGAAGCGGCTCGAGTCGGTCCAGCAGCGCGCCGCCGCGGAAGCGCTGCGCGTCGCCCTCGACACGCGCAAGGCCTGGTTCCAGGCGGTCGCGGCGCAGGAGACGGCGAAGTACATGGCGCAGGTGAAGGACGCGGCCGAGACGAGCGCGGACCTGGCGCGGCGCATGGCCGCCGCGGGCAACTTCCCGAAGCTCACCCAGGCGCGCGAGCAGGCGTTCCACGCGGAGGCGACGACGCAGCTCGCGCACGCGCGGCACAATGCCACCGCGGGGCGCGAGCGCCTCTCTCGGCTCATGGGACTCCGTGGCGAAGACCTCGCCTTCCGCCTCCCCGACCGGCTGCCCGAGCTGCCGAAGGCGCCGCGCGAAGGCGGCGACCTGGAGGCGCAGGCCATCGCGCAGCGCCTGGACGTGCAGGGCGCGCGCCGCGAAGCCGAATCCGTCGCGCAGTCGCTCGGCCTGACGCGCGCATCCCGGTTCATCAATCTTCTCGAGGTTGGAATAGTCAGTAAGAGCGAAACCGGAGAGTCGACGTGGAAAGGCTGGGAGCTGGAAGTCGGCATCCCGATCTTCGACTTCGGCGGGGCGCGCGTCGCGCGCGCGGAGCGCCAGTACATGCAATCGGTCAACCGCGCCCTCGAGCTCGCCGTGCAGGCACGCTCCGAGGTGCGCGAAACCTACAGCGCGTACCGCACGGCGTTCGACGTGGCGAAGCACTACCGCGACGAGATCGTGCCGCTGCGCAAGCAGATCTCGGAGGAAGTGCTGCTGCGCTACAACGGCATGCTCTCGAGCGTGTTCGAGCTCCTCGCCGACTCGCGCGCGCAGGTCGCGGCGGTCAACGGCTACCTCGAGGCGCAGCGCGATTTCTGGCTCGCCGAGTCCGAACTGCAGATGGCCCTCACCGGACGCTCGCCTTCCAGCACCCCCATGACGCGAAGCGCCGCGCCCGCGGCCGCTTCGCCCGGAGGACACTGAAAATGAATTCCCGCAGGAAATTTCTCGCCGGCAGCGCCGCAGGATTCTTCGGCGCCGCTGCCGTTTCGAAGGTCGCTCTTGCGGCCCTCCCCGACATCGTCGAGCAGTCCAACGCCGCCACGCAAAAGCCTCTTCATCCATCCACAGGACGCCCTTACAACCCGGTCGTGACGCTCAACGGCTGGACGCTGCCCTGGCGCATGAGGAACGGCTGGAAGGAGTTCCACCTGGTCGCCGAGCCGGTGCGCCGGCAGCTCGCGCCCGGCATGACGGCCAACCTCTGGGGCTACAACGGCCAGTCGCCGGGACCGACGATCGAGTGCGTGGAAGGCGACAAGCTGCGCATCTTCGTCACCAACCGCCTGCCGGAGCACACCACGATCCACTGGCACGGCGTGCTGCTGCCGAACGGCATGGACGGCGTGGGCGGGCTCACGCAGCCGCACATCCCGGTCGGCAAGACGTTCGTCTACGAGTTCGAGATGAAGCACTCGGGCACCTTCATGTACCACCCGCACGCCGACGAGATGGTGCAGATGGCGATGGGCATGATGGGCTCGATCGTCGTGCACCCGCGCGACCCGAAGTTCATGGCGGTCGACCGCGACTTCGCCTTCCTCCTCGCCGCCTATGACATCGAGCCCGGCGCGGCGACGCCGAAGGTCGCGGAGATGACGGACTTCAACCTGTGGACCTTCAACACCCGCGTCTTCCCGGGCATCGATCCGCTCGTGGTGAGGAAGAACGACCGCGTGCGGATCCGCATCGGCAACCTGACGATGACCAACCACCCCATCCACCTGCACGGGCACACCTTCACGGTGGGCCTGACCGACGGCGGCTGGGTGCCGAAGGCGGCGCGCTGGCCGGAGGTCTCGGCGGACGTCGCCGTGGGCCAGATGCGGGCGATCGAGCTCGTCGCCGACAACCCGGGCGACTGGGCGCTGCATTGCCACAAGTCGCACCACACCATGAACGCCATGGGGCACGACGTGCCGACCATGATCGGCGTCGACCACCGCGGCGTCGCCGAGCGCATCAACCGCCTGATCCCCGAATACATGGTGATGGGCGACCGGGGCATGGCCGACATGGGGGAAATGGAAATGGCGCTGCCCGACAATACGCTGCCGATGATGACCGGCACCGGGCCCTTCGGCGCGATGGAGATGGGCGGCATGTTCACGGTGATGAAGGTGCGCGAGGGGCTCGCGCGCAACGACTACAAGGACCCCGGCTGGTACCGGCACCCGGCCGGCAGCGTGGCCTACGAGTGGAAAGGCGAGGCGCCGCCCGCGGCGCGGAAACCTTCCGCCCCGCAGGATGGTCCATCCATCAACGTACGCAAGCCGGCAGGCCATGCCGGCCACTAGGGAGAGTCTCATGAAGCTTTTCGCCGCCATCCTGTTCCTGTCGCTCGCGCTGCCCGCGTCTTCCCACGAGAAATCGCACGGCCAGGCGCCTCCCGCGCAGCCCGCGCCCGCGGCCGAGGAGGAGCAGGCCTTCGGCCGGCCGGGCGATCCGAAGAAGGTGGCGCGCGAGGTGCTCGTCACCATGGGCGACGACATGCGCTTCCGGCCGGGCGCGATCACCGTCCGGCAGGGCGAAACCGTGCGCTTCCGCGTCAAGAACAACGGCAAGGTCGTGCACGAGCTCGTCCTCGGCACGATGAAGGACCTGAAGGACCACGCCGAGATGATGAAGAAGCACCCCGGCATGGAGCACGACGAGCCGTACATGGTCCACGTCGCCCCGGGCAAGACCGGCACGATCGTCTGGCAGTTCACGAAGGCCGGCGAGTTCCACTACGGTTGCCTGGTCGCCGGGCACTTCGAGGCCGGCATGGTCGGCAAGCTCACCGTCACCTCGTACGCGGGCCAGGAGCAGCGCGAGCTGAAGTCGCTCTCCGCCGAGGAGGTCGAGCAGTACCGCTCGGGCGCGGGGATGGGCTACGCGAAGAGCGCCGAGCTGAACCACTTCCCCGGGCCGATGCACGCGCTCGAGCTCGCGGACCGGCTGAAGCTCACGCCGGAGCAGAAAGCGAAGACCGGCGCGCTGATGCAGGCGCACAAGGCCGAGGCGCGCGCGATCGGCGCGAAGCTCGTCGACGCCGAGGCGAGGATCGAGACCCTGTTCCGCTCCGGCGACGTGCAGAAGGAGCAACTGGAGGCGGCGGTGAAGGCCGCGTCGGCGCTCCAGGGCGAGTACCGCCTCTCGCACCTCGAGACGCACCGGCGCATGCGCGCGCTCCTGACGCCGGAGCAGGTCGCGGCCTATGACGAAGCGCGGGGCTACGGCAAGGGAATGTCCAACCACTCTCATGGAAAGAAACATCACTGATATGCGACACCTCCTGCTTGTTCTGCTGTTCGCCCTCTCCTCCCCGGCGCTGGCCCAGCCCGCCGACGGCGAAGTGCGCCGCGTCGACAAGGACGCGCAGAAGCTCACGATCCGCCACGGCCCGCTGCCGCAGCTCGACATGCCGCAGCCGATGACCATGGTCTACCGGGTGAAGGACCCGGCGCTGCTCGACAAGGTCAAGGCCGGCGACAAGATCAGGTTCGAGGCTGAGAAGATCGGAGGAGCCTTCACGGTGACAAGGATCGAGCCGGCGCCGTAACCTGCATGCATGACCGTCGCCATTCCCGCGCGCCTCTCCGGCGTGCTTGCGCGCCGGACGGGCCTGCGCCTGTTCCGCCTGTTCTCGAGGAAGCTCGGGGCGGACATCCCGACCGTGACGGGACTGGCGCTGCGCATGGTCCGGAAGGACGATGCGCTCGCCGCTTGCGCCGACCCGGAGCTCGACCTGCGCCCCGCCGGCGTGGAGCAGGCGTTTGCGCGCGGCGACCTGTGCGTCGGGGCCTACGAAGGCACGAGGCTCGCCGGCTACTGCTGGCTGGCGCTCTCGCCGCTGCCTCACCTGGACGGCGTGTGGGTCGAGTTCGGCTCCCACGCCGTGTGGACGTACAAGAGCCTCGTCCGCCCGTCTTACCGCGGCCGCGGCATCGCGCCCGCGCTATACCGCTTCGCGGACGTGGCCTGCCGCCAGCGCGGGCGCTCGCAATCCCTGCTCTGCGTGGAAGCGCACAACACGCCGTCGATCGCCGCCGGCCTGCGCGCCGGGTACGTGTCGAGCGGATGGGCCGGCTGGCTGTGGCGGGAGAGCAGCCTGCGCGCCTGGTACTCCCCGGCCGTCGCGCGGCACGCCGTGCGCTTCTACCGCCCCTAGTGCGCCGAAGGCCGCGCGCCCTGCCCGGACCGGGCGGGGCTGCGCGCCTCGGTGGCCATGCGCCGGCACTCCTCTGCGCAACGCCGGCAGGCGCGGGCGCATTCCTGGCAGTGCGCCATCTGCTTGTGGCGCTCGCACTCCTGCGCGCACGCGTCGCAGACCTCGGCGCAGGTCTCGCAGATCGTCCCCGCCAGCTCACTTCCTCTCGCCATGTAGCCGGCAGCGAGGCGGCAGATGGCAGCGCAGTCCATATCGAGCTGGATGCAGCGCGCCATCGCCTTGACGTCCTGCTCGGCGAGGCAGGAAACGGCGCAGTGATCGCACGCGGTCGCGCAGGCGTGGCACACGTCGATGCAGGACTGGACCTGTTGATGCGGCATAACGGCCTCCTTGAGCGTCGAATGCCAGCCTGCCGCAAGATTCGCTCCGGACCCGTCGCGATTGACCTGCATCAAAGATGGCACGCAACGGCGGTTTACCGTTGCAACGGCAAAGCGATAGATGAACGCTTCGAATACGCGCGAGATGCAGGTTGACTATTCCGATGATGGAGGCGCGATGATGTGGAACGGCGTGGAAGGCATGGGATGGGGATGGATCGGCCTCGGCGCGATCCACATGGTGCTGTTCTGGGTGCTGGTGATCCTCGGGATCGTCGCGCTGGCCCGCTTCCTCGGCGCCGGCGCGCGTGACGAGGCGCCGCCGCAGGGCGCCCTGGACATCCTCAAGGCGCGCTACGCGAAGGGCGAGATCACGCGCGAGCAATTCGAGCAGATGAAGCGCGACCTCGGCGCCGGAGGCTGAGTGGACCGGCGCGTCGACGGCACGCGCGCGAAGTACACCTGCCCGATGCATCCGCAGGTCCTGCGCGACGGGCCGGGCGACTGCCCGATCTGCGGCATGGCGCTCGTGCCGGTCGGCGCGGCGGCGGAGGACGACGGCGCGGAGCTGCGCGGGCTGACGCGGCGGATGTGGGTCGGCGCCGCTCTCTGCGTGCCGCTCGTCGTACTGGCGATGGCGCCGATGATCGGGATCATGGAGCCCTTCGGGCTCGCGCCGCGCGCGCGCGGCTGGGTCGAGCTCCTCCTCGGCACGCCCGTCGTGCTGTGGGTCGGCGGGCCGATCCTGCGCAAGTTCTGGCGCTCGCTGCTCTCCTGGTCGCTCAACATGTACTCGCTCATCGGCCTGGGCGTCGGGCTCGCGTACCTGTTCAGCCTCGCCGCCGTGTTCCTGCCCGGCCTCTTCCCGCAGGAGTTCCGCGAGCACGATGGCGCTGTCGGCACCTACTTCGAGGCGGCGGCGGTGATCGTGACGCTCGTGCTGCTCGGTGACGTGCTGCAGCTTCGCGCCATGGGGCAGACCAGCCAGGCGATACGCCAGCTGCTCGAGCTCGCCCCGAACGTCGCCTGGCGCCTGCGTGACGACGGCAGCGAAGAGCAGGTGGCGCTCGACCAGGTGAAGGTCGGCGACCGCCTGCGCGTGAAGCCAGGCGACAAGGTGCCGGTGGACGGCACGGTGCTGGAGGGCGCGAGCCGGGTGGACGAGTCGATGATGAGCGGCGAGCCGGTCCCCGTCGCGAAGGCGCCGGGGGACCGCGTCACGGGCGCTACCGTCAACCAGAGCGGCTCGTTCGTGTTCCGCGCCGAGCGCATCGGCGCCGATACCCTGCTTTCGCGCATCGTGCACATGGTCGGCGAAGCGCAACGCACGCGCGCGCCGATCCAGCGCCTCGCCGACCTGATCGCCGCATACTTCGTGCAGGCAGTCGTGGCTGTCGCCGTCATCACGGCGCTGGTCTGGAATCTCATCGGACCGGAGCCTCGCCTGACGTACGCGCTGCTCAACGCGGTGGCGGTGCTGATCATCGCCTGCCCGTGCGCGGTGGGCCTCGCGACGCCGATCTCCATGACCGTGGCGATGGGCCGCGGCGCGACCATGGGCATCCTCTTCCGCAACGCCGAGGCGATCGAGCACCTGCGGCAGATCGATACGCTGGTCGTGGACAAGACGGGCACGCTCACCCTCGGCAAGCCGGCGCTCACCGACCTCGCGTTCGAGGGCATCGACGAGAAGGAAGCCCTCGCCCTCCTCGCCTCGGTCGAGCAGCTCTCCGAGCACCCGATCGCCACCGCGATCGTGCAGGGCGCGCGCGACCGCGGCATCCCCTCGCGGCCCGCGACGTCGTTCGAGGTGCTGAACGGCCTGGGCGTGCAGGCGAGCGTCGGCGGGCGGCGGGTGCTCGTCGGCAGCCGCGCCTTCCTCGCCCGCGAGAAGATCGACGCGTCGGCGTGGGAAGCGCGCGCCGAAGCCTGGCGCGGCGACGCGAAGACCATGGTGTTCCTCGCCGTGGACGCCGTGGCGCGCGGCATCGCCGCCGTCGCCGACCCGATCAAGGAGAGCACGCCCGAGGCGATCGCCGCCTTGAAGGCCGAAGGGGTGCGGATCGTGATGCTCACGGGAGATTCGCAACGCACCGCGAATGCGGTGGCCCGGCAGCTCGGCATCGACGAGGCGCTCGCCGAGGTGCTTCCCGAGCACAAGGCCGCGCATGTGAAGCGCCTGCAGGGTGAAGGCCGCAAGGTGGCGATGGCCGGCGACGGCATCAACGACGCGCCGGCACTGGCGCAGGCCCAGGTCGGCATCGCGATGGGCACCGGCACCGACGTCGCCATGGAAAGCGCGGGCGTGACGCTCGTCAAAGGCGACCTGCGCGGCATCTCGCGCGCCATCCGCCTTTCGCGGGCAACGATGCGCAACATCCGGCAGAACCTGGTCTTCGCGTTCGGCTACAACGCCCTCGGCATTCCGATCGCCGCCGGCGTCCTCTACCCGGCCTTCGGCCTGCTCCTCTCCCCGATCTTCGCCGGCGCCGCCATGGCCGCGAGCTCCGTCTCGGTGGTGATGAACGCGCTGCGCCTGCGCCGCGCCCCGCTGTGAAGAACGCGATGAGAATGCCGGCCGCCCTCGCCCTCGTTCTGCTCGCCGCCTGCAGCGAGGCTCCGCTGGAGACGAAAGCCGATCCCGGCAATGCCGGCCAGGTCGCGCTCGGCGCGAAGGTCTACGTCCAGCACTGCGCCGCCTGCCACGGCGCGAAGCTGGAAGGCCAGCCGGACTGGCGCTCGCGCCTGCCGAACGGCCGCATGCCCGCGCCGCCGCACGACGAGAGCGGCCACACCTGGCATCACACCGAGGAGGTGCTCTTCGGCATCACCAAGGAGGGGCTGGTCCCCGGGAAATACGCACCGCCGGGCTACACGAGCGACATGCCGGGGTTCGGCAACGTCCTTTCGGACGCCGAGATCTGGGCCGTGCTCGCCTACATCAAGAGCCACTGGAAAACGCCCGCGCTGCTCGAGGCGCGAGAGGAGATGGTCCGCAATGCCAAAAGACGCTAGCCGTGCGAAGAAGGAAAGACGCCGCGACCCGGAGCAGCGCGTACGCGATGAGAAGGCGCTCGAGAAGGAAGTCGACGACGCGCTGAAAGGCACCTTCCCCGCGAGCGATCCGGTCGCGGTCGATTCCGCCGCGGTGCACGCCGCCCGCCGCAAGCGCCGAAAGCGCTGAACGCGCCACCGGCCGCGCGGTCCAACCGGCATGGGGGCAAGACTCGAAATCCGCGAAGGAGAGACGCTGCTCGAGCGCCTGCTCGAGGACGGCGCCGACATCGGGCACGACTGCGGCGGCAAGCTCGCCTGCTCGAGTTGCCGGGTGACCCTCGTCGAGGGCGAAGCCGGCCAGGCGAGCGAGGACGAGCTTGATTTGCTCGATCGCGGGGGCGGCGACCTCAAGTCGGACCGGCTCGCCTGCCAGGTCCGCGGGCCGGCCGCGCTGCGGGTCGAGGTTCCTGCGGCGCAGGTACCCTCGCCCGGCACTTTTCGCCCAGTCACCGTCACGCCCGCAGCCGCCGCGCACCTGGTCCGCTTCGGAACGGCCAGCGTGCGGCTGAGGGTCGAGCATTCCGGCTGCTCGGGCTTGCGCCACCGGATCGAGCCGGCGGTCGCGATCGGCCCGGGCGACCTCGTCTTCCATGGAAGGGGGATCGCCATCGTCGTCGGGGCGGAGAGCCTCCCGTTCGTGGCGGGGACCGTGATCGAAGTGGAACAGGCCGGGCTGAATCGCCGCCTGCGCTTCGACAACCCGAACGCGACCTCCTCGTGCGGCTGCGGGGAAAGCTTCTCGGCGCTTGACCCTGCCACCGTGGGAGCGTCCATGCTGGATGGGTTATCTTCCATTCAAGGAGCGACCCGGATGATCGAGCTGAAAGTGAACGACATGACCTGCGGCCACTGCGTGGGCGCGGTGACGAAGGCAGTGAAGGCGCTGGACCCGCAGGCGCAGGTGAGCGTCGACCTCGGCGCGAAGCGCGTGTCGGTGCAGAGCGCGAAGCCCGCGGGCGAAGTGATCCACGCGATCGAGGAAGCCGGCTACCCCGCCGTTCCAGCGTAAAAAAAAGCCCCGCATGCGCGGGGCTTTTTGACCGGAGGGCAGTCTCAGTACTTTGGCTTGCCGCCGCCACCGGAGCTGCTGCCCGACCCGGACGGGCTGCTGCCGCTCGCGCCCGCGGCGCTCGATTTGTGCTCCGGCGCCTCGGCGTGCTCCTGACGGGACAGCTTGCCGTCGCCGTCCTTGTCGAGCGAGGAGAAGTCCTTGTCGTGGGCCGAGCCTTTTACTTCTTCCCGGGTCAGGGACCCGTCCTTGTTCTTGTCCAGGCCTTTGAACATCGCTTCGGCGCCGCCGTCGTTCGACGCGCCCGCGCTGGCTGCCTTGTCGTCGGCGGCGGAAGCGCCGAGCGGGAATGCGAAAGCCGCGGCGATGGCCGCAGTCATGAGGATTTTCATGTCGATCTCCAGTTGAGTGAGCGAGCCTTTGCTTGAAGGCCCTTCCCGCTGTTGCAATATTCGCTCCCGACCGGCCCGCTATAAGATGGAAAGGCCATGAA
>DASZQH010000015.1:0-5478 GCA_035549805.1 Burkholderiales bacterium | reverse complement strand
GTCGCTCGGCGCGAGCGTCGACTGGTCCTCGATGAAGTCGCCGAGGTGCGAGTCGTCGTCGTCGCCGATCGGCGTCTCCATCGAGATCGGCTCCTTGGAGATCTTGAGGATCTTGCGGATCTTCTCCTCCGGCATCTCCATCCTCTGCGCGAGCGTCGCCGGATCCGGCTCCTGCCCGGTCTCCTGCAGGATCTGCCGGCTGATGCGGTTCATCTTGTTGATGGTCTCGATCATGTGCACCGGGATGCGGATGGTGCGCGCCTGGTCGGCGATCGAGCGCGTGATGGCCTGCCGGATCCACCACGTCGCGTAGGTCGAAAACTTGTAGCCGCGCCGGTACTCGAACTTGTCCACCGCCTTCATCAGGCCGATGTTGCCTTCCTGGATCAGGTCGAGGAACTGCAGGCCGCGGTTGGTGTACTTCTTCGCGATCGAGATCACGAGGCGCAGGTTGGCCTCCGTCATCTCGCGCTTGGCGCGCCGCGCCTTGGCCTCTCCGGTCGACATCTGCTTGTTGATTTCCTTCAGGTCGCGGATCGGGATGCCGATCTTCTGCTGCACCGCCTGGATCTTGCCCAGGAGCTCGAGGATCGACGGCTCGAGGCGCCGCAGCTGCTCGGTCCACGGCTGGTCGGCGTTGATCTCGACGCTCAGCCAGCGCCGCGAGCCTTCCGTCCCGGCGAAGATCTTGATGAAGTGCTGGCGCGGCATCTGCGCCTTGTCCACGCTGATGTCGTGGATCGCGCGCTCGTAGCGGCGCACCTCGTCCACCAGGCTGCGCACGCTGTCCGACAGGCGCTCGACGGTCCGCGCGGTGAAGCGGATCGTCATCAGCTCCGTCGAGATCTGGTCGCGCACGCGCAGGTAGTCCTTGTCCTTCGAGCCCTTGCTCTCGAGGACCTTCAGCATCTTCTCGTACAGGCGGCGGATGCGGGCGAACTTCTCCAGCGCCTCGCCCTTCAGCTTGAGCAGGCTCGCAGTCTGCGCCGCGCTCTGCGCCTCCTCGTCCTCGGCCTCGTCCTCTTCGATCTCGGCGTCCTCGTCGTCCTCGCCGTTGGCGGGCACTTCCGCCTTCTTCGGGTCGAAGTCGTCCTTGGCGTTCGGGTCGATGAGGCCGTCGACGACCTCGTCGATGCGCATCTCGTCCTTCTCCACCTTGGCGGAGAGGTCGAGGATCTCCTGCACGGTCGTGGGACAGGCGCTGATCGCGAGGATCATGTGGCGCAGGCCCTCTTCGATGCGCTTGGCGATCTCGATCTCGCCCTCGCGCGTGAGCAGCTCCACCGAGCCCATCTCGCGCATGTACATGCGCACCGGGTCCGTGGTGCGGCCGAACTCGGAGTCGACGGTGGAGAGCGCGGCTTCCGCCTGCTCCTCCACGTCCTCGTCGGGCTGCGCGACCGGCGCGGCGTCGGAGGCGATGAGCAGCGTCTCCTGGTCGGGTGCCTGGTCGTAGACCTGGATGCCCATGTCGCCGAACGTGGAGATGATCGCCTCGATCTGCTCGGCGTCGACCAGATCGTCCGGCAGGTGGTCGTTGATCTCGGCGTAGGTGAGGAAGCCGCGCTCCTTGCCGAGCTTGATCAGGTTCTTGAGGCGCGTGCGGCGCGTCTCGGCGTCCTCCTTCGGCATCTCCGCCGGGATGAGCCATTCGTCCTTGCGGCGGCGCCCCGCGCCGCGGCCGGCCTTGCCCTTCGACTTGACCTCGTTGACCTTCGCCTCGAGGAGCTCGAGCGCCTGCTTCGCGCTCTTGATCGGCGTCTTCGCGGGCTTGCCCGCCTTTTCCGCCGGCTTCGCGTGCGCCGCGGGCGCGGCCTTGGCCGTCGCTCCCTTGGCGGGAAGCGGCTTCTTCGCCGGTGCGGCGGCTTTCGCCTTGACGAGCTTCTTGTGCTGGACTTTCGAAGCGCGCGCCTTGACCTTCAGGCGCTTGACGATGCTCGCCTTTTTCTTGGCGGCACGGACTTTCTTGACCTTCGGCTTCTGCTTGCGCTTCTGGACCATCGATCCCCCGGGGCGGACGGCAACTCGGCTACTTCTGGCGAAAAGCCGAATATTGTAGCAAAAGCGTGAACATTCAAGGGCTTTCGTCTATTCCCCGGACGGGGAGCGCAAGCAAAAACCCGGCCAGCCGCTTTCCTTGCCCTTACCTATGAGCGCTGCGCGCGTCCGCCTGCAAGCGCTGCTCGAGGGCTTTCACCTCCGTGATCATCTTGCCGTAGTGCTGGTGCTCCTCCTTCGACAACAGTCCTTGCCGAAGTTTTTCGCCGAGCGCCTTGATCGTGGTGTTCTTGCGGTTGATCTCGATCTTCCACAGGGCGTGCTGGACCTGCATGCGCGCCTGCGCGTCCTCCTCGGCCGCCTCCAGGCTGTTCGCCTGCGCATCGAAGACAAGGCGGGCGTGCGGGCTGCTCTGGAAGTGCTCGACCAGCATCCCTCCCGTCGTTGCGCCGCTCGAGAGGCAGTGCTCGATAAGGTCGTGCAGGGCCTTGCCCTCCGGAAGCGCCGTATCGACGAGATCCGGGTCGATCTCGGCGGCCAGGTCGGGGCGCGCGACCACGTAGCACAGCAGCTTCCACTCCGGTGACGTCGGCGGGTTGAACGGCTTCTTCGGCGGCGCCGCCCGGCTGTAAACGGGGGCCGGCTTCTTCTCGCCGAGAAGCGTCTGCGCCTCCTCCTGGGTCACGCCCGCCAGGCGCGCCGTTTCCTTGACGATCTGCAGCTTGAGGGCCGGCGCGACGATTTTCTGCAGGTGCGGCACGGCGGCCGCGACAAACTGGGCGCGCCCTTCGGCCGTCGCGAGGTCGTTCTGCGAGCGCAGCTCCGCCAGCAGGAACTCGGAGAGCGGCTGGGCCTGCGCCACCAGGCGCTCGAACGCTTCCCGGCCGTGCTGCCGCACGTAGGTGTCGGGATCGTCCTTCTCGGGAAGGAACAGGAACTTGAGCGGCTTGCTGTCCGTTGCGAGCGGCAGGCTCACTTCCAGGGCGCGCCAGGCCGCCTTGCGTCCGGCCGCGTCCCCATCGAAGCAGAACACGAGCTCGTCGGCGAGCCGAAGCAGCTTCGACACGTGTACGGGCGTCGTGGCGGTGCCGAGCGTGGCCACCGCGTATCCGACGCCGAACTGAGCCAGCGCCACCACGTCCATGTAGCCCTCGACGACTAGCACGCGGCCGCTCGCGCGGATGCCGTCGCGCGCCTGGACCAGGCCATAGACCTCGCGGCCCTTCTCGAAGAGCGGCGTTTCCGGCGAGTTGAGGTATTTCGGCTCGCCTTCCCCCATCACTCGGCCGCCAAAGCCGATCACGGCGCCGCGGGCGTTGAAGATCGGGAACATCACCCGGTCACGGAATCGGTCGTAGCGCTTGCCCTCGCCCTCGATCACGAGGCCGCATTCGACGAGGGACTTGTCCTCGTACTTCGGAAAGGCTTCCTTCAGGCCCTGCCAGCCATCGGGGGCATAGCCGATGCGAAAGCGCGCGGCGATCTCTCCCGTGAGCCCGCGTCCCTTGAGATAGTCGATCGCACGCGGCGCCTTCTTCAGCTCCGCGCGGTAGAAATCCATCGCCTTCTCCATCACCGCGTAGAGGTCGGTTTCGCGCTCCTGCCGCGCGACCTCCTCCTTCGTGCGCGGCCGCTCCTCCGGCACCTGCATCCCCGCCGACGAGGCGAGTTCCTTGACGGCGTCGACGTAGCCCATGCCGCCGTAGGCCATCAGGAAGCCGATCGCGTTGCCGTGCTCGCCGCAGCCGAAGCAGTGATAGAACTGCTTCGCCGGGCTGACGGTGAACGAGGGGGTTTTCTCGCCGTGGAACGGGCAGAGGCCGAGATAGTTGGCGCCGCCCTTCTTCAGCTGCACGTACCGGGAGACCACGTCGACGATGTCGACGCGATTCAGCAGATCCTGCTTGAACGAATCCGGGATCACACCCGGATTCTTATCCTGAAAGCTTCGTCTTTACTAGGCCGGAAACGGCGCCGATGTCGGCGCGGCCGGCGAGGCGCGGCTTGAGGATCGCCATCACCTTGCCCATGTCCTTGACCCCGCTCGCGCCGGTTTCGGAAATTACCGAGTTGATTTCTTTCTGGATTTCCGCGTCGGAGAGCTTCTGCGGGAGATAGGCCTCGAGGACGGCGATCTCGGCCTTCTCCTTGTCGGCGAGGTCCTGGCGCGACGCCTTCTCGAACTGCGCGATGGATTCGCGCCGCTGCTTGATCATCTTCTCGAGGATGGCGAGGACCTCGGCGTCGCCGAGCTCGACGCGCTCGTCGACTTCCCTCTGCTTCATCGCCGCCGTGGCGAGGCGCAGCGTCGACAGGCGCGCCGCATCCTTGGCGCGCATCGCCGCCTTCACGTCTTCGTTGATTTTCTCTTTGAGGGTCGTACGAAAAGCCGCTGGAGGAGCGGCTAGTACATCTTCTGCGGCAGCATCTGGCTGCGCAGGCGCTTGTGATGGCGCTTGACCGCGGCGGCGAGCTTGCGCTTGCGCTCGGCGGTGGGCTTCTCGTAGTACTCGCGCGAGCGCAGCTCCGTCAGCAGCCCGGTCTTCTCGACCGTGCGCTTGAAGCGGCGCATCGCGACTTCGAACGGCTCGTTTTCCTTTACGCGTACGGTCGGCATCCGGCCCTCGGCCTCGAAAAGGGGGCGAATTGTATCAGAATCGACCCCATGCTCATCCTCGGCATCGAGACCTCCTGCGACGAAACCGGCGTCGCCCTGTACGACGCGGAAGCGCGGCGGCTCCTGGGCCATCTCGTGCATTCGCAGGTCGCCATGCACGAGGAGTACGGGGGGGTCGTCCCCGAGCTCGCGTCGCGTGACCATGTCCGCCGGCTCGTCCCCCTTGTCCGGGAGCTCCTTCAGCGCGCGGGGCGCGGAAATGCGGAGATTTCGGCGGTGGCGTACACCGAGGGCCCGGGCCTTGCCGGCGCGCTGCTGGTGGGCGCTTCCTTCGCACACGCGCTCGCGACATCGCTCGATGTCCCGGCGCTCGGCATCCATCACCTCGAGGGTCACCTCCTCTCCCCGCTCCTCGGCGGGCGGGCGCCCGCTTTTCCGTTCGTCGCGCTGCTCGTCTCGGGCGGCCACACCCAGCTCATGCGCGTCGACGGCGGCGGCCGGTACCGGTTGCTCGGCGAGACGCAGGACGACGCCGCGGGAGAAGCGTTCGACAAGACCGCGAAGCTGCTCGGCCTCGGCTACCCCGGCGGCCCGGCGGTTTCGGCGCTGGCCGAGTCCGGTACGCCCGGACGCTGGAAGCTGCCGCGGCCGATGCTCGACAGCGGCGACCTCGAGTTCAGCTTCTCCGGGCTGAAGACCGCGGTGCTCATGCTGGTGAAGAACGGCGAAGCCAGGCCCGCCGACGTCGCGCGCGCGTTCGTCGACGCTGTCGTCGACGTGCTGGTCGCGAAATGCGTGCAGGCGCTGCAGGCAACGGGGATGAAGCGGCTGGTGGTCGCCGGCGGCGTCGGCGCCAACCGGCA
>DASZQH010000014.1:0-6499 GCA_035549805.1 Burkholderiales bacterium | reverse complement strand
CGGTGCCTACGGCCTCGTCGTCAAGGGCGGAACAGTCGACTCGCAGAACGCGCACGGCCCGGGCGGCGCGGTGGCCGGTGCAACGGTTACAGCGGGCAGGACGCGTACCTCGACGGCACTCGGCGCGATCCAGGCGCAGTCGCTCGACCTCGAGGTGAACGGCAGCATCCTCCTCCAAGGGGGGGCATCGAATGTCCGATCCGGCGCCACGATCGCCGATACGAGCGCGGCATTCCTCGTGACCGGGCAGAAGAACATCAGGACCACGAACAGCAATGGTGTCGCGGATCCGAGCTTCGGCTCTCTCCTCGTCAAGGGAGGGCGGGCATACAACAATTCCGGCAACGCCAGCGTTGCGCCCAACATACGGTCGCGAGGCCAGGTGGATCCGAGCGACCTCAACATCACGCTGGACGGCATTGCGGTGCTCCATGGCGGAGAAGGGGGCGCCGGTACGCTGGTTTCATCGCAGCTTGTCGCGGGCGACTCGATCACCATTGCGACGGGCGGTCCCGCGAGTTACACCTATACGTCCTCGGCAGGAGCGGTACGCACGGTGACGGGTGAGATTCTGCTGATTGGCGGGACCGGAAGCGGGACCTTCGGCCAGGGCAACGTGCGGCTGACGATGCCGAACTACCTGATTCAGACCAGCGCACCCCTCACCTATTCCCTGGATGCGGGGCTGGGTGATGCCGTCATCCAGGTGGGCCGATCGCTTTTCGACAACTCGCTGCTCGGGTATGTGATTTTTGCGGCGAACGAGGAAACGCGCGCTGGACGGATCCGCAAAGGGCTCGGCGAAGGCGACGACCTGGGCGCGCCGGCATGCAAGTAACGACGCCGGGTTTGGGCCCCCGATGCTTCCGTTCTGCTACCATAGATTGAAAGTACATCAGGGATGGTGATGGCCGCTCCGGTCTCCACGGCAGTCCTCAAAGCGGTGCCGCTGTTCTCCAGCTTTCCGGAGGACCAGCTGCGCATGCTCACCATGGTGGTCACCCGCCGCAGCGTGACACGCTCGAGTACCGTGATGGCGAGCGGCGACGCGACGGATTCCCTTTACATCATCCTGTCGGGGCGGCTCAAGGTCATGATGAGCGACGCCGATGGGAAGGAAGTGATCCTCAGCATCCTCGGGCCCGGCGAGTTCTTCGGCGAGATGGGCCTCATCGATGACGCACCCCGCTCCGCCAGCGTCGTCGCCATCGAGGCGTGCGAGCTGCTGGCCATCACCAAGCGGGACTTCAAGAAATGCCTCGCCGAGAACTTCGAGATGGCGATGGCCGTGATGCGCGGCCTAGTGCGTCGTTTGCGTGATGCGGACCGGAAGATCGGTAGCCTCGCGCTGCTCGACGTCTATGGCCGGGTGGCGAGGCTGCTTCTCGACATGTCAGAGAACGTCGAGGGCGAGAAGGTGGTCACCAAGCGCTTGCCGAAGCAGGACATCGCCAAGATGATCGGGGCGTCGCGGGAGATGGTGAGCCGCGTCATGAAAGATCTCCAGATGGGCGGCTACATCGAGATTCGCGGCTCGAACATCGTGCTGCGAGACTCGATCGTCCTTCCCGAGTAGCCCCGTCAGCGTCAAAAATCCTTACGCGTGAACTAGTTCCTGATCGTGTCGTCCGGAGGCGACTACGATTCGCCATGCAATCCGGTAGTCCGCGTCAGGGGGTCACAATGCATGCACGTTTAGCGCAGATCGGCATCGCCGTCGTCCTGGCGGCACTCGGGTCCCATGCGGCCGCGTCTTCGGGGACGATCACCCAGCTTTCGGGCACGCTGTCGGTCCGCAAGGCGGACGGCTCGGTGCGCATCCTTTCGCAGCGATCGACGGTCGAAAGCGGCGACACCATCAACACGGAGCGCGAGAGCTTCGCGCAGATCCGTTTCAGCGATGGCGGGCAGGTCACCCTCAAGCCGAACACGTCGGTGAAGATCCAGAGCTTCCGCTTCGCTGAAGAGAAACCGCAGGAAGACTCCTTCGTCTATCGCCTCGTGAAGGGTGGCCTGCGCACCGTGACGGGCCTCGTGGGCAAGCGCAGCAAGGACAAGTACGAGCTCGAGACGGCAACCGCGACCGTCGGCATCCGCGGCACGACGCTCTCCGCCGACGATTGCCTGAACCATCGTGGCGGCGACTGCTCACGGCTCGAAGCCGCAGTCTATGTCGGTGTCGCCGACGGCGAGGTCGTCGTGCGCAACGGGCAGGGCGAACTGGGCCTGGCGGCGGGGCAGTTCGGGCTCGTCGCGCCCAACCAGCGGCCGCTGTTCCTGTCGACCGACCCGGGCCTGCAGTTCACGCCGCCCGCGACCTTCATCCAGTCCGTCATGACCGGAAGCGTGGTCAACGCGGGCAAGAACCTGGAGTGCATCGTTTCTCGCTGATCGTGGGAATGCGCAACCTGCCCCCGCCTTGGCGGGGGTTTTTGTTTGTGGGGTAGAATCGCCCATTCCTCAAGCGGCAAGATGCGCGGAGCGCAAAAAACATCGGGCGCACCTCTTCCCGCGAAGCTCGCGGGTCTCCTGCGCGAAGCCAAGTGGCTGATCCTCGTCGCGCTCGCAGCGTACCTTCTCCTCATCCTCGCCACGTACCGTCGCTCGGATCCTTCCTGGTCCCATAGCGCGACGGATGCCGTCACGTCAAATGCAGGAGGCGTCGTCGGGGCGTGGCTGTCGGACATCCTGCTCTATGTCTTCGGCCTTTCCGCGTACTGGTGGATCGGCCTGTGCGTGTACGTGGTCGTCTGGGGGTACCGTCGCCTCGACGGTACGCCGCTGATCGACCCTCGGCCGCTCTGGATTGCCGTGGCCGGATTCGGCCTGCTGCTCGTCGCGAGCGGGGCCCTCGAGGCGCTGCGCTTTCACAGCCTCGCGGCAGAGCTTCCCGCCGGCCCCGGCGGCCTGCTCGGCCGGGAGGTCAGCCATGGCCTCGCCCAGGCGGTCGGGTTCACGGGCACGACACTGCTCCTGCTCACGCTCGTGGCGATCGGCGTCAGCCTGTTCACGGGCGTGTCCTGGCTTACGCTGTCGGAGCGCGTTGGCGCTCTCCTGGAGGAAGGCTTCGCGAGGGCCCGCCTCGCCTGGGAGCGCCGGCAGGATCGACGCGCCGGCGAGCTCGCCCGCGAGGAACGGGATTTCGTCGTCGAGATCGAGAAGAAGCGCGAGGATGCGCATCCGCCGCTGCGGATCGAGCCCCCGGTGGTGGAGATCAAGAAGTCCGAGCGGGTGCAAAAAGAGAAGCAGGCGCCGCTTTTCGACAACCTGCCTGACACGCCGCTGCCGCCGATCAAGCTGCTCGACGAAGCCAAAGTGGATGGCGAGCTGGTGACCGCCGAGACGCTGGAGTTCACCTCGCGGCTCATCGAGAAGAAGCTCTCCGACTTCGGCGTCGCGGTGAAGGTGCTCGCCGCGTATCCGGGACCGGTGATCACCCGCTACGAGATCGAGCCTGCGGTCGGCGTGAAGGGAAGCCAGATCGTGAACCTGGTCAAGGACCTCGCCCGCGCGCTGTCGGTGGTGTCCATCCGCGTCGTCGAGACGATCCCCGGCAAGTCGTGCATGGGGCTCGAGATTCCGAATCCGCACCGCCAGACGGTGCGGCTCTCGGAGATTCTCGGCTCCGAGGCATACCACGCGCTCAACTCGCCGCTCGCGCTCGTGCTCGGCAAGGACATCGCCGGCCATCCGGTCGTGGCGGACCTGGCGAGGATGCCGCACTTGCTCGTTGCCGGGACGACCGGCTCGGGTAAGTCGGTGGCCCTGAACGCGATGATCCTTTCGCTGCTGTACAAGGCGGAGGCCCGGCACGTGCGGCTGATCCTGATCGACCCGAAGATGCTGGAGCTCTCGGTCTACCAGGACATTCCTCATCTGCTCGCGCCGGTGGTGATCGACATGAAGCAGGCGGTCAACGCGCTGACCTGGTGCACCGCCGAGATGGATCGCCGCTACAAGCTGATGAGCTGGCTCGGCGTGCGCAACCTGTCCGGCTTCAATGCCAAGGTGGCCGAAGCGGAGAAGCAGGGCCGCAAGCTCGAGGACCCCTTCACCATCGAGTCCGGCGAGCCCCAGCCGCTGCAGCACCTTCCGCACATCGTGCTGGTGATCGACGAGCTCGCCGACCTGATGATGGTGGTCGGCAAGAAAGTCGAGGAGCTGATCGCGAGGCTCGCCCAGAAAGCGCGCGCGGCCGGCATCCACCTGGTGCTCGCCACGCAGCGTCCCTCCGTCGACGTGATCACCGGCCTGATCAAGGCCAATATTCCTACGCGGGTCGCCTTCCAGGTTTCGTCCAAAGTCGACTCGCGCACGATCCTCGACCAGTCGGGGGCCGAGGCGCTCCTCGGCATGGGCGACATGCTCTATCTGCCGCCGGGATCGGGTCTGCCGCAGCGGGTGCACGGCGCGTTCGTCGCCGACCATGAGGTGCACAAGGTGGTGGAGCACCTGAAGAGCCTGGCGAAGCCGGAGTACTTGTCGGATGTGCTCGAGCCCGCCCCGGCGGAAGATGCCGGCGAAGGCGGGGCAGGGGAACCGACGGGCGAAAAGGACCCGCTGTACGATCAGGCCGTGGAAGTCGTCCTGCGCACCCGCCGCCCGTCCATCTCCCTCGTCCAGCGGCACCTGCGGATCGGGTACAACCGCGCCGCGCGCCTCATCGAGGACATGGAGCGCGCCGGGCTGGTGTCGGCCATGCAGACCAACGGCAATCGCGAGGTCCTGGTCCCCGCGAAGGCGGAGTAGCAGGTGCGCGTCCTCGCCGCCGTCCTCGCGCTGCTCGCCGTTTCGGCGCACGCGTCGAGCATCGACCGTTTCAAGGCGTTCGCGAGTGCCACGCAGTCCGCCAGCGCTCAGTTCGAGCAGAGGGTCCTCGACCGGTCCGGGCGGCTCGTCCAGGAAGCGAAAGGGCGCTTCGTATTCCAGCGGCCCGGGCGCTTCCGCTGGACCTACGACAAGCCGGTCGACCAGGTGATCGTCGGCGATGGCGAGCGCGTCTGGATCCACGATCGCGACTTGAACCAGGTGACGGTCAGGCGGATGTCCACGGCGCTCGGCTCCACCCCTGCGGCGCTGCTCGCCGGCAGCAGCGATGTCGAGAAGGCGTTCGACCTGTCCGACGCGGGGGCGCGTGACGGACTGGAATGGCTGGAGGCGCGGCCGCAGGAAAGGGAATCCGGCTTCGAGCGCATCCGCATGGGCTTCAGCGCGACCGGCATCGAAGCCATGGAGCTCACCGACCACTTCGGTCAGACGACGATGCTGCGCTTCAGCGGCCTCGTACGCAATCCTAAGGTCGACGCGTCGGAGTTCCGCTTCCAGCCGCCGAAGGGCGCCGACGTCCTGGGCGAGAAGTAGCCGCCGTCCCGCCGTGAGCGACCTCTTCGGCAAGGCCGAGCCCCCCGCGCCGCTCGCCGAAGCGATGCGGCCGCGCACGCTCGAGGACGTCGTCGGCCAGGCGAGCCTGCTCGGCCCGGGCAAGCCGCTGCGCCTCGCGTTCGAATCCGGCAAGCCGCACTCGATGATCCTGTGGGGGCCGCCGGGCTCCGGAAAAACCACGCTGGCGCGCCTGATGGCGAAGGCATTCGACGCCGAGTTCGTCGCCTTGTCGGCGGTGTTCTCGGGCGTCAAGGACATCCGCGAAGCGATGCAGGCCGCGCAATCACGCCTCGAAGCGACCGGCCGTCACACGATTCTGTTCGTCGACGAGGTCCATCGCTTCAACAAGGCCCAGCAGGACGCCTTCCTGCCTTACGTGGAGGCGGGACTCATCACGTTCGTCGGAGCGACCACGGAGAATCCTTCGTTCGAGGTGAACGGCGCCTTGCTGTCCCGCGCCGCGGTCTACGTCCTCGAGCCCCTCTCCGCGTCCGACCTCGAAGCGCTCGTCGCGCGCACCGGCGCGCCGCTCGACGATGACGCCCGGGCACGCGTCATCGGCTTCGCCGACGGCGACGCGCGCAAGCTCCTGAACGCGATCGAGATCCTGCTCACCGCCGCCGGCGCCGCGAAGGTCGCTTCCATGGATGCGGCGTTCGTCGACCAGACGCTGGCGAAGAACCTGCGCCGCTTCGACAAGGGAGGCGAGCAGTTCTACGACCAGATCTCGGCGCTGCACAAGTCGGTGCGCGGGTCCGACCCGGATGCCGCGCTCTACTGGATGGTGCGCATGCTCGACGGCGGCGCCGATCCGCGCTACGTCGGGCGACGGCTGGTGCGCATGGCGGTCGAGGACATCGGCCTCGCCGATCCTCGCGCGCTGCGCATCACGCTCGATGCCTGCGAAACCTACGAGCGCCTCGGCACCCCAGAGGGCGAGCTCGCGCTCGCCGAGGCAGTCCTCTACCTCGCGGTAGCGGCGAAATCGAACGCGGTGTACGAAGCCTATAATGCCGCCCGCGCTTTCGTCTCCCAGGACACGACCCGCCCCGTCCCAATGCACCTGCGCAACGCGCCCACGCGCCTCATGAAGGACCTCGGCTACGGCAAGGAGTAC
>DASZQH010000013.1:0-1807 GCA_035549805.1 Burkholderiales bacterium | reverse complement strand
CTCCTCATGGAAGAAACCGGGCTGCCGGTGATCGTCGCCGACGACCCGCTCACCTGCGTCGTGCGCGGCTCGGGCAAGGCGCTGGAAAAGATGGAGCACTTCGGTCCCATCTTCACCAACGACTGAGGCCTAGCGGGGGATGGAACACACCCCGCCACCCTTCTTCAAGCGAGGCCCGGCGCCGCTCGTCCGGCTGTTCTTCTTCGCCTCGCTTTCGCTCGCCCTGCTCGTGGTCGACGCGCGCTTTCGCTACGCCGACGGCATCCGCAGCGCGTTCGCGCTCGCCGCGTACCCGCTGCAGCGCGCGGCGACCGCGCCCTTCGAGTTCGCCGCGAGCATCGGCGGCTACTTCAGCACCCAGGCGCACCTCGTGGCCGAGAACGAGCGCCTGCGCGCGCGCTCGCTCACCCTCGCGCAGGACGCGCAGCGCTACCAGGCGGCCGAGGCGGAGGCCGCGCAGCTGCGCCGCGTGGTCGGCGCCGCGGAGCGCGTCGAGATCCAGTCCGTGCCGGCCGAGGTGCTGTACAGCTCGCGCGACCCGTACGCGCACAAGATCTTCATCGACCGCGGCGCCACGCACGGCGTGCGCCCCGGCAGCCCGGTGGCGGACGAGCACGGCGTGGTCGGGCAGGTGACGCGCGTGCATCCCCTGCTCTCCGAGGTCACGCTGGTCACCGACCAGGACCAGGCGATCCCGGTGCAGGTGGTGCGCAGCGGCCTGCGCGCGGTCGCGTTCGGCGGCGGCGCCTCGGGCAACCTCGAGCTGCGCTTCATGTCGGCGAACGCGGAGATCCAGACCGGCGACCGCCTCGTCACCTCCGGCATCGACGGCACCTATCCGGCAGGGCTCCCGGTGGCGACCGTGACCCGCATCGAGCGCGACGCGGAGCACAGCTTCGCGCGCGTGATCTGCGCGCCGGCGGCCGGCGTCGACCGCGGCCGCTTCGTGCTCGTGCTGCACAACGAGGCGAAAGCCGGCCCGCCGCGCCCCGACGAGGCCGCGCCGGGCAAGGATCGCCGCGCCGAGAAGGGCAAGCGGCGCCCGCGCCCGGACGACGCGAAGAAGGCCGATGGGCCCCGATAGCCAGCACATCCTGCGCCCGGTCCGGCTGAGCACCATCGTGCTCTCGTTCGTCGGCGCGCTCCTCCTCAGCTTCCTGCCGTGGGGCGACCTGCGCCTCGTGCCGGACTTCGTCGCGCTGGTGATCGTGTTCTGGTGCGTGCGCCAGCCGCGCCTGGTGGGCCTCGGCGTGGCATGGACCATGGGCCTCGTCGCCGACGCGGGCAACGGCGTGCTGCTCGGCCAGTACGCGCTCTCGTACTCGGTGCTCGCGTTCCTTTCCATCTGGCTGTCGCGCCGCATCCTGTGGTTCGGCATGCCGCAGCAGGTGCTGCACGTGGCGGTGCTGCTGCTGGTGGGCCAGGCGGTGGTGCTCCTGGTGCGGCTCGCCGCCGGGCATGCGTTCCCCGGCTGGGCGCTGCTCGTCGGGCCGCTCCTCGGCGCCGCGCTCTGGCCGGCGCTTTCCTGGCTGCTCCTCATGCCGCAGCGCCGGCTCGACCGGGAGCAGATGATCTAGCCATGCTGCGCTCGAACGAGATCCGCAACACCGAGCGCGAGCTCTACGAGTTCCACTTCCGCGTGGGCGTCGCGGCGTTCGCCGTGCTCTTCGCCTTCGGCCTGCTCGCCGCGCGCTTCGTCTACCTGCAGGTGATCCAGCACGAGACCTACCGGGCGAAGGCGGAGGACAACCGCATCTCGATCGTGCCGGTGCCGCCCAACCGCGGCCTGATCGTCGACCGCCACGGC
>DASZQH010000012.1:0-4079 GCA_035549805.1 Burkholderiales bacterium | reverse complement strand
TCAGCATCGCCGCGAGGAGCACCGCGGCCGGGGCGGAGCCGGGCACGGCGAGCGTGAGGACGGGGATCATGGCGCCGGGAACGCAGGCATTGTCGCCCGTCTCGGCCGCCATCAGCCCCTCGATCGAGCCCTTGCCGAACTGCTCCTTTTCCCTGCTCGCGCGCCGCGCCGCGGCATAGGAAGACCACGCGGCGACGTCTTCGCCCACGCCGGGGACGATGCCGATGAAGGTGCCGATGCAGCCCGAGCGGATGATGGTGCGCCAGTACTTGAGGACATCGGCGATCTTCGGGATCACCGAGTCGAACGGGTTGATCTTCACCGGCGCCTGGCGCTCGCGCATCACCGTCGCGAGCTCGGCGAAGCCGAACGCGCCCACCAGCGCCGGCACGAACGGGATGCCGCCGGCGAGGTCGCGGTTGCCGAAGGCGAAGCGCTCGTAGGCGTAGATCCCCTCCTGCCCGATGCCGGCGACGAGCAGGCCGAGGAAGCCGGCGATCCATCCCTTCAGGGCATCGTCGCCGGTGAGGTTGGCGGAGATGACGACGCCGAACACCGCCAGCCAGAAGAACTCGTAGGCGCCGAACTTGAGCGCGAGGTTGCCGAGGATCGGCGTGAACCAGGCGAGGAAGAACATGCCGATCAGGGTGCCGAGCACCGAGCCGGACGTGGCGATGCCCATCGCCCGCCCGGCGAGCCCCTGGCGGGCGAGCGCGTAGCCGTCGAGGCACGAGGCGGCCGAGGCCGGGGTGCCGGGAATGTTGAGCAGGATCGCGCTGCGCGAGCCGCCGTAGATGGCGCCGACATAGGTGCAGATCAGGATGAGCAGCGCCTGGTTCGCGGGGAGCTTGAGCGTGAGCGTCGTCATCAGGGTGACGCCCATCGTGGCGGTCAGGCCGGGCAGCGCGCCGATCACCACGCCGACGAGGCCGGAGACCGCGATGTAGAACAGCGATTCCGGGGTCGTGAACCCCCAGATCGCCTTGCCGAAGGCGAGCAGGCCGCCGAACGCCTCCATCAGGGCAGCCGCACCAGGAACACCTGCTCGAACACCACCGAGACGACGCCGGCCGTGATGGCGCCGCACAGGAAGGCGACGACCAGGCCGCGCACGCGCTGCCCGCGCTCGCCGCGCTCACGCCACTCGAAGAGCGCGATCGCGCCGGCGACGAATACGAAGGTGGCGAGCCAGAACGGCAGGCGCCCGATGAGCCCGAGCGCGTAGGCGAGCATCACGCCCAGCGCGCCGAGCAGGCGCGGGTTCCAGCCCGGCCAGAGCGACGGCTGCCCGGCGCCGAGCGCGCCTTCCCGCAGCGAGCGCAGGCAAAGGAGCGCGCCGAGGAGCGCGAGCATGCCGCCCAGCAGCCCGGGCACGAGCCCGGGCATCGAGTACAGCGTGGCGCCCTGCGCCTCGAAGCGGTCCATCTTCCAGGCGCCGGCGATCACCGCCGCGCCGAACGCCATCCAGCCGAGGCCGGACAGCAGGTCGGCGCGCGGTGCGCGGCGGCTCACTACGGGCGCGGGATGCCGAGCTTGTCCGGCGAAACCTTCGCCTTGCCGCCATCGAAGGCCTGCCAGGCCGCCTTCTGGATGGCTGGCAGCGCCGCCTTCTGCGCGGCCTCGCCGTGCGCGGGCAGGAACAGCGCGCCCTGCTCGACGGCGTACTTGCGCAGCGCTTCCGACTTCGCGATCTGCTCGCCCCAGATGCGGTCGAGCGTCGCGGTCACTTCCGCGGGGACGTTCTTCGGCACGAAGATGCCGAAGTAGTTCACCGGGTCGGTGAACCCCGGCATCGTCTGCGAGAGCGGCTGGATCGTGCCCGCGCCGTCGATCGTCAGCGACTTGTCGCCCACCACGGCGAGCGCGCGCAGCTTGCCGCCGCGCAGCATCTGCGCCTGCTCGGCCGCCAGCTGCGAGGTCACTTCCGTCTCGCCGGCCACCGTCGCCACGACGGCGGGATTGCCGCCGTTGTAGGTGACGTGGCGATACTTGATGCCCGCCTTCTGCGCGATCGCCTCGATCGCGGCGTGGCCGGAGGACGCGAGCCCCGCGGTCGCGACCGAGATCTGGCCCGGCTTCGCCTTGAACGCGGCGAGCAGGTCGGCCATCGACTTGTACGGCGTCGACGGGTTCACGGACACCACCGCGATGTGCGCGACGTTGAGGTACAGCGCCCAATCCTGGATCTTCGTGTCGAGCATGCCGAGGGTCTGGTAGCTGCCCAGGTCCTTCGCCGCGCCGGAGGCCCAGGTATAGCCGTCGCGCGGCGCCTCGAAGGCGTTCTTGGTGCCCACCGAGCCGGAGGCGCCGGGCTGGTTCACCACCACCACCTTCTGGCCGAGCGCCTTCTCCAGCTCGGCGGCGGTGACGCGCACCACCTGGTCGGTCGAGCCGCCGGCCGCCCAGGGCACGATGACGGTGATGGGCTTGTTCGGCTTCCATTGCGCGTGCGCGGGCGCCGCCAGGACCGAGAGTCCCAGGACGGAAAGGGCCAGAATCGTTCTGCGTTGCATCGTCACCTCCTCAGGGCATTGAGAATCATGTCTGCGTTATGCCGCGCGCGCGCCTGCAGCGCGCGGTCCTCCATCAGGTCGCGGTCGAAGATCCGCGACAGGGTGTACCGGTTCGACAGGTAGAAGTAGCCCTCGCCCGCGATCGAGATGTAGAGCTGCACCGGGTCGACCCCCGGCCGGAACAGGCCTGCCTTCTCGCCGCGGCGCAGGATGCCGCGCAGGGTGTCGACGAGCGGCGAGTGCATCTCGCGCACGCGGCGCGAGCGGCGCACGTGGCGCCCCTTGTGCAGGTTCTCGCTGTTGAGCAGCGTCATGAACTCGGGGTTCTCGACGAAGTAGCGCCAGGTGAAGTCCACCAGGCGGCGCAGCGCCTCGCGCGGGTCGCTGTGCTCGAGGTCGAGGCCGCGCTCCGCGGTGCGGATGCGGGCGTAGCTCTCCTCCAGCGCGGCGAGGAAGAGGTCCTCCTTCGAGCCGAAGTAGTAGTACAGCATGCGCTTGTTGGCGCGCGCGCGCTCGGCGATGCGGTCGACCCGCGCGCCCCCCAGGCCGTAGCGGGCGAACTCCACCGTCGCGGCATCGAGGATGCGGCGGCGCGTGCGGTCGGGATCGCGGGAACCGTTCGTCTTCAAGCGGGGGCTGCCAAGTAACCGGCTGGTTAACTTAGCCGCTTTGCCCCCGCCACGGCAACCTGGCGCCGCAGCGCGGCGCCCCTGCCCTTACCGCCGCAAGGCGGCGCCCCACGTCGCTTCGTAGTCGTTGCCGAGCTGGTCGGTTTCGCGGCCGTCGGGCTGGAAGAACTTGTTCGGCACCTGGAAGATCGCGAGCATGATGCCGCCCTGCGGGCCGCCCCAGGCCTCGTGCTGGCTGCCGGCCGGTCGCCACACGAACTGGCCCGCCTTGCACTCGCCCTCGCCGCACACCAGGCTGCCCTCCAGGACGAAGGTCTGCTCGATCTTCATGTGCTGGTGGTGCGGCAGCCGCGCCCCGGGGGCGAAGCGCATCAGCATCGTCGCCATGCCCGTCGCGCGGTCCACGACCAGCGTCTTGCCCTCCACGCCGGGGAAGCTGGTCTTCTCCCAGGGGAGCGCGTCGACGTCGACGAACCGCGAGGCAAGCGGCGGGAGGCTGGCGTGCGACCTGGCGTTGGGTGTGGATCCGCTCATGGCTTCAGTTGCTCCCCGACCTTGACGATCTTCATGGTGTTGGTGCCGCCGGACTTGCCGATCGGCTCGCCGATGGTGAGGACGATGAGGTCGCCCTCCTTCACCACGCCGTTGTCGACCAGCACCTTCTCGGCCTCGCGCAGGAGCTCCTCGCGGTCGTGGCCGACGTACTTGACCATGAGCGGCGAGACGTCGCGGAAGAGGGCGCACTTGTAGCGCGTGCCGGTCTGCGAAGTGAGGGCGTAGATCGGCACGCCGCAGTTGAGGCGGCTCATCCACAGCGCGGTCGAGCCCGACTCGGTGAGCGCGGCGATGCACTTGACCTTGAGGTGATAGGCGGTGAAGAGCGCCGCCATGGCGATCGACTGGTCGACGCGCGAGAAGACCCGGTTCAGGAAGTCCC
>DASZQH010000011.1:0-4551 GCA_035549805.1 Burkholderiales bacterium | reverse complement strand
CGCCTACAAGGTGACCGCCGAGCTCGCCGGCGCGCGCAAGGAGGACATCGACGTGTCGATCGACGGCGCGCAGGTGACCATCACCGCGGAAGTGAAGCAGGAGCGGGAAGCGCAGGCCCAGGACGAGCGCACGCTGCACGTGGAGCGGGTCTTCGGCAAGGTGACCCGAACCTTCACCCTGCCGCAGGAGCTGGACGAGGCGAAGGTCGAAGCGAAGTACCGCGACGGCATCCTCGAGCTGACGCTGCCGAAGAAGCAGGCGGCGCCGCGCAAGCAGATCGCCATCCAGTAAGTCCCTTCCCTTAGAATCCGGGGGCATCATGAATGCCCCCAATTTCAACGCCTCGCCCCAGGCTGCGGAGAAAGCCCGCATCCTGGGCGAGGCGCTGCCCTACATCCAGCGCTTCCACGGTCGCACGATCGTGGTGAAGTACGGCGGCAACGCCATGACCGACGAGCGCCTGAAGGCGGACTTCGCGCGCGACGTGGTGCTCCTCAAGCTCGTCGGCATGAACCCGGTGGTGGTGCATGGCGGCGGGCCGCAGATCGAGCAGATGCTCTCCCGGGTCGGCAAGAAAGGCGAATTCGTGCAGGGCATGCGCGTCACCGACCGCGAGACGATGGACATCGTGGAGATGGTGCTCGGCGGCACGGTGAACAAGGAAGTGGTGGAGCTGATCAACCAGGCGGGCGGCAAGGCGGTCGGCCTCACCGGCCAGGACGGCGCCTTCATCCGCGCGAAGAAGATGCTCGTCGAATCGAAGGAGAACGGCCGCGTCGACATCGGCCAGGTCGGCGAGGTGGACTCGATCGACCCGTCGGTGATCGGGGCCCTCGAGCAGGGGGGCTTCATTCCCGTCGTGGCGCCGATCGGCACCGGCGCGGACGGCACCACCTACAACATCAACGCCGACCTCGTCGCGGGCAAGCTCGCGGAGATCCTGAAGGCGGAGAAGCTGGTGGTGATGACCAACACGCCCGGCGTGCTCGACAAGGACGGCAAGCTCCTCACCGGCCTCACGCCGAAGAAGATCGACGACCTGGTCACGAAGGGCGTGATCTCCGGCGGGATGATTCCCAAGATCGGCTCGGCGCTCGACGCGGCGCGCAACGGCGTGAAGAGCGTGCACATCATCGACGGCCGCGTGCCGCACGCGCTGCTCCTCGAGGTCCTCACCGACGAAGGCGTCGGCACCCTGATCCGCAGCAAGTAGTGCGCATCGCGCGACTACCGCCGTCGCGGCGGGTGTGGATCTTCGATCTCGACAACACGCTGCACGACGCCTCGACGCGCATCTTCCCGTCGATGCACGACCAGATCAACGCCTTCCTCAAGCGGCATTTCCGGGTCGACGATGCGGGCGCGAACGAGATGCGCCAGCACTTCTGGACGCGCTACGGCACGACCATGAACGGGCTGATGCGCCACTACGGGACGGACCCGCGCCGCTTCCTCGCCGAGACGCACGTCTTTCCCGAGCTTGCCGACATGGTGCTGCACGAGAACGCGCTGCGCCACGCCCTGACGCGCCTCGAGGGAAAGCGCCTGATCTTCTCCAACGCGCCCCGCCACTACGTGGAGGAGGTCCTGCGCGGCATCGGGGTCGGCCGCTTCTTCGACGCCGTCTACACCATCGAGGACGCCCGCTTCCGCGGCAAGCCCGCCCTGCACGGCTACCACGCGCTGCTGCGCAAGCATCACCTGGACCCGCACCGCTGCGCCCTGGTCGACGACATGCCCGAGAACCTGCGCGCCGCGCACCGGCTGGGCATGTCCACGGTCTGGGTCACCCCGTCGCCGCGGCGCATTCCTTACATCGACTTAAGTGTGCGATCGGTCACCGAGCTGCCGCGACGGGTCTTTCGCAACGCGTAGACGCGGGTAGAATTTGCCGCTCCCATGCCCCGCGCCAAAGGCGAACGCCGGCTCGAGATTCTGAAAGCGCTCGCGCAGATGCTCGAGGCGCCGAAGTGGGAGAAGATCACGACCGCGGCGCTCGCCCAGCGGCTGGATGTTTCCGAAGCCGCGCTCTACCGCCACTTCGCCTCGAAGGCCCAGATGTACGAGGGCCTGATCGAGTTCATCGAGAGCTCGGTCTTCACGCTCGCCAACCGCATCACCGAGGACGAGGCCGACGGCCACCGCCAGGCGGAAAAGCTGGTGGAGATGCTCCTCGTGTTCGCCGAGCGCAACCCCGGCATGGTGCGCGTGATGACCGGCGACGCGCTGGTCGGCGAGCACGAGCGGCTGCAGGCGCGCATGAACCAGTTCTTCGACCGCTTCGAGGCGACGCTGAAGCAGGCGCTGCGCGCGTCCGCCAACGGCGACGCCGCCGGCCAGGCGAGCGCGCTGCTGCGCTATTCCATCGGCTGCCTGCACCAGTTCGCGAAGAGCGGGTTCTCCCGCAAGCCCTCCGAGAGCTTCTCCTCGCAGCGCCGCTACCTGCTCAGCTAGCGCAGGTCCGGCAGCGCGGATCGCGGCGCGTGCGCGACGCGCGCCACTGCCCCTCCCGCGCATCGAAGTTCACCAGCCCTTCCAGCGGCGCGCCGGCGCCCGAGAGCAGCTTCACCGCTTCCATCGCCTGGAGGGCGCCGAGCATCCCGGTGAGCGGCGCGAGCACGCCCATGACCGAGCACTGCACCTCCTCGACCTCGCCGTCCTCCGGGAAGAGGCATGCGTAGCAGGGAGAATCTTCCCTTCTCAGGTCGAACACCATCAGCTGGCCGTCGAAGCGGATCGCCGCGGCCGCGACGAGCGGCTTGCGATGCTTCACGCACGCGCGGTTCACGGCGTGGCGCGTCGCGAAGTTGTCCGAGCAATCCAGCACCACGTCATGTTGGGCGACGAGATGATCGAGCCTTTCGTCCTTCAGCTTTTCCTCGATGCAGGAAACCTGGACATCAGGGTTGATCGAGGAGAGCGTGTCGCGTGCGGCCTCGACCTTCACCTTCCCGACGGAGTCGGTGCGATAGAGGATCTGGCGCTGCAGGTTGGTGAGGTCGACCTTGTCCGGGTCGGCCAGCGTGAGGCGGCCGATGCCGCTCGCTGCGAGGTAGAGCGCCGCCGGGCAGCCGAGGCCGCCCGCCCCGACGACGAGCGCGCCCGCCTTGCGCAGCCGCTCCTGTCCTTCGATCCCGATCTCGGGAAGAAGGATGTGGCGGCTGTAGCGGAGGAGCTGCTCGTCGTTCAGTGCTTAATTGGACTTCGGCGCGGTGGCGCCCGCGGGCTTGGTGTTCTCCGGCGTCGGCGCCTGCTGGCCCTTCACCGGCTCGCCCTTGAGGAACGCGATCGCCTGCGCGAGCTGGAAGTCGTCCTTCGAGCCGAGCTCGGTCGGCTTCTGCTCGCCCGGCACGACGCCCGGCGCGGGCGGCTTGGTGCGCGGCGAGGAAGGCGAGGCGCTCGGATCGGCGGCGGGCTTCGGCCCGCGGCCGTTCTCGAGGTGGCGCGTGAGGTCCGCCTCGCGCACGCGCGTGGACTGGTCGTTCGGATCTTCGATGATCATGTCGGGCGTGACGCCGAGCGCCTGGATGGAGCGGCCGTTCGGCGTGTAGTAGCGCGCCGTCGTGAGCTTGATCGCGGTGCTGTTGCCGAGCGGCATGATCGTCTGCACCGAGCCCTTGCCGAAGGTCTGCGTGCCGAGCACCTTCGCGCGCTTGTGGTCCTGCAGGGCGCCGGCGACGATCTCGGATGCCGAAGCGGAGCCGCCGTTGACGAGCACCACCATCGGCACCGTCTTCGCGGCGGCCGGCAGCGCCTTCAGCACGTCGTCGCCGCGGCTGCCGCGCGCATAGTCCTCCGGGCTGGCGAAGAACTTGCGCTTCGCGTCCTCCGCGCGGCCCTCGGTCGAGACGACGAGCGCCTTCGCGGGCAGGAAGGCCGCGGAAATGGCGACCGCGCCGTGTAGCAGCCCGCCCGGGTCGTTGCGCAGGTCGAGCACCAGGCCCTTCAGCTGCCCCTGCTTGAAGAGGCCGTCGAGGTGCTTCACCAGGTTCTCGGGCGTCTGCTCCTGGAACTGCGACACGCGCACCCAGCCGTAGCCCGGCTCGATGACCTTCGACTTCACGCTCTGCACGCGGATCACCGCGCGCGTCAGCGTGACGACGACCGGGGCGGACTCGCCCTTGCGCGAGATGGTGAGCGTGATGTTGGTGTTCGGCTTGCCGCGCATGCGCTTCACGGCGTCGTTCAGCGTCATGCCCTTCACCGGCGTGTCGTCGAGCTTGATGATGAGATCGCCCGGCTTGACGCCGGCGCGGAAGGCGGGCGTGTCCTCGATCGGCGAGATCACCTTGACGAAGCCGTCCTCCATGCCGACCTCGATGCCGAGGCCGCCGAACTGGCCCTGCGTGCCGACCTGCAGCTCCTTGAACGCCTCCGCGTCGAGGTAGGCCGAGTGCGGATCGAGGCCGGTGAGCATGCCGTTGATGGCCTCGGTGATGAGCTTCTTGTCCTCGACCGGCTCGACGTAGTTCGTCTTCACCGCGCCGAAGACGTCGGTGAACGCGCGCAGCTCCTCGATCGGCAGCGGCGAGCGGCCGGCGCGGTCGGCG
>DASZQH010000010.1:0-1765 GCA_035549805.1 Burkholderiales bacterium | reverse complement strand
GCGCGCGCCGAGGTCGAGTACCTGCGCGGCTACCCGGCCACGGTCAACAGCCCGCGCCAGTCGGAGTTCGCGGCGCGCGTGGGCGAGCGCATCTTCGGCCCCGCCAACGTCATCACCGACTTCAACCCGGTGATGGGCGGGGAGGACTTCTCCTACATGCTGCAGGCGAAGCCGGGCGCCTACGTGTTCCTCGGCCAGGGGGGCGGCCCCAACAGCTGCTTCCTGCACAATCCCGGCTACGATTTCAACGACGACGTGATTCCGCTCGGCGCGGGCTACCTTGCCGCCCTGGTGGAAGAAGCGCTACCGGCAAAATAGAACGCCCACTCAGGAGGGAACCATGAAGAAGATCCTATTTGCTTCGCTGATCGCCGCCAGCGTCTCGGTGCAGGCGGCGCCGCTGCGCTGGGCCGCCCAGAACGACGTGCTCACGCTCGACCCGCACTCGCAGAACCACGCCACCACCACGGCGCTGCTGCAGCACACCTACGAGGGCCTCACCCGCTACTCGAAGGACTACAAGATCGAGCCGTCCCTCGCGACGGGCTGGAAGGAGATCTCGCCGACGCAGTACCGCTTCACGCTGCGCAAGAACGTCAAGTTCCACGACGGCTCGCCGTTCACCGCCGACGACGTGGTGTTCTCGTACACGCGCGTCAAGCAGCCCCAGGGCACGATGCAGGTGTACGTCTCGGGCGTCACCGAGGTGAAGAAGATCGACGACTACACGGTCGACTTCATCCTCAACGGCCCGAACCCCATCCTGATGCGCGGCCTGGTCGACTTCCGCATCATGAGCAAGGGCTGGGCGGAGAAGAACCGCTCGGCCAACGTGCAGGACTACGCGAAGAAGGAGGAGACGTTCGCCTCGCGCAACACCAACGGCACCGGGCCCTACATCCTCAAGACCTGGGAGCCCGACAAGCGCATCGTGTTCGAGGTCAACAAGGCGTGGTGGGACAAGCTGCCGGGCAACGCCACCGAGGTGATCTACACCCCGATCAAGTCGGATGCGACGCGCGTCTCCGCGTTGCTCGCCGGCGACGTGGACATGGTCACCGACGTGCCGACCCAGGACGTCGAGCGGCTGAAGAAGGAGCCGAAGCTCAAGGTCGTGGACGGCCACGAGGTGCGCACCATCTTCATCGGCATGGACCAGCACCGCGACGAGCTCACCTACTCGAACGTGAAGGGCAAGAACCCCTTCAAGGACGTGCGCGTGAGAAAGGCGCTCAACATGGCGGTCGACCGCGAGGCGATCCGGCGCGTGACGATGCGCGGCCTGTCGATCCCGGCCGGCATCATGGTCGCCCCGGGCGTGCACGGCCATTCCAAGCAGATCGACGTGGTGCAGAAGTACGATCCGGCCGGCGCGAAGAAGCTGCTCGCCGAGGCGGGGTACCCGGACGGCTTCGAGTTCACGCTCGACTGCCCGAACAACCGCTACGTCAACGACGAGAAGGTCTGCCAGGCGCTGGTGGGCATGTGGGCGAAGGCGGGCATCCGCGCGAAGCTGAACGCGATGCCGTTCGCCAACTACATCCCGAAGATCCTCAACTTCGACACCAGCGCGTACCTGCTGGGCTGGGGCGTGGTGACGCTCGACGCGAACTACACCCTGCAGTCGCTGGTGCGCACCAAGACCACCGGCGCGGACGGCAGCTTCAACCTCGGCCGCATCAGCAACCCGAAGCTCGACAACACGATCGACGCGCTGAAGATCGCGACCGACGTGAAGGCGCGCGACCCGCTGCTCAAGGAGGCG
>DASZQH010000009.1:0-7050 GCA_035549805.1 Burkholderiales bacterium | reverse complement strand
GACGGCGGCAAGGACCTGTTCGCCCATCACTCGTCGATCCTGATGGACGGCTACAAGTCCCTCAAGGAAGACCAGAAGGTCTCGTTCGAAGTGAAGGACGGCCCGAAAGGCCCGGCCGCGGCGAACATCAAGCCGATCTAGAGCTTCGAAGCAGACGCAAAGAAGGCCCGGGCGACCGGGCCTTTTTCTTTTCCGCGGTCAGATGAAGCGCGCGCGCAATCGACGCGGCACCACGGGGCATGCGCTCGCCGGGGGGGCGAACAGGCGACGTCGATTCGCGGCGATCCGGTCGTAGGCGAGGTCGCGCACCCGCCGCGGCAGCGCGCCGAGCAGGAGCCCCAGCAGCCCCCAGAGGCCGCCGAGGTGGCGCAGCACCAGCACGTACGCGTCGCTCTTCAGCACCGTGAAGCCCGCGTCGTCGGTGACGACGAAGCGATCGCCCTCGATCGGCGAGAAGCGGAACCGCCCGGCTCGATCCTCCGCGAGCACGAAGCGCACGACGCGATGGCACAGCCCGCACGCGCCATCGTAGTAGATCGTCAGCGGCCCGCTGCGTTGCGGACGCTTCACCCACGCCGGGTCGAAGGTGAGCAGGTGGTACAGCAGCATCGGGATCGTGAGGTCGGCAAAGTCGAGCAGGAAAAGGAAGCCGAGCTGCACCCAGAGCATGAGGCCCC
This sequence comes from Burkholderiales bacterium, assembly GCA_035549805.1. Lineage (GTDB taxonomy): Bacteria > Pseudomonadota > Gammaproteobacteria > Burkholderiales > SG8-39 > SCGC-AG-212-J23. The sequence continues at coordinate 6,373 of DASZQH010000009.1, read as the reverse complement.
ACAGCAGGGGCCGCAGCCTGCGCGAGAGCGCCAGCGGCGCGAACAGCAGCTCGACCCAGAGGATCGTCCACGTCAGCCCCTGCAGCATCCAGTCGGGCAGGCCGAGGAACGCCTGGCGCAGCGCATGGTCGCGCGCGAGCGGATTCTGCAGGACATACGCCACCGTTTCGCCCGCAACCCACGACGGGCTGAAGAGCTTCGTCCAGCCGCTGTAGCTGTACGACAGCGCCAGCACGACCCAGGCGGCGAAGAGGATCGGCTGCGGCATCGACCAGCGAGCGCCGGGATCGGCGCGGCCGACGGCCGCCCACGATCCATAGGGCGCGCCGGGCACGAAGAGGTGCGCGAGCAGCATCCAGCCGAGGTAGGGCAGCGCGGGGTTCTGGATGAGGGGATTGCGCGTGAAGAGGCACGCGAGGACGTACCAGAGGAACGCCGCGGCGGCACGATCCCAGCGTCCCGCGGCGAGGAACACCGACGCGACGGCAGCCGCGGCCAGCAGCGCGCTCACCATCCACGGCGCATCCGACAGGTGCAGCACGCTCGGGAACAGGCCGAAGAGCGGGCTGAGCCCGGCGTCGCGAAGCATGCCCGCGTCCGAGAAGATCTCCGCGCCCCAGGGCAGCAGGTGCGTGAAATGAACGAAGAGATACGCGCCCAGAAGGACGCGGAACACGCTGTACTGGCCGCCCGTCCACTGGTTTCTCATGGCGCCTCCGCGCAAGTCACCGGGAAGCGCGTCTGCCACTGCTCCAGCCCCGGCTGGCCCTCGCGCGGAACCACGACGACCTCGATGCTCGCCACCTCCGCGAGCGGAATGCCGAGCTCGCGCAGCAAGGGGGCCCGGCCGCAGAAGCCGTGGCGCGTGACCTGGTCGAGCACCGGAGCGAGGCGCTCGCTGGCGGCGAGCTGCGGCGCGAACGCGATCGTCGCGCCGTAGGGGTTGCGCCGGTTGTAGGGCCCGCGCAGCGTCCGGTACGTTTCCGGCGTGAGCCGCAGGCTGTGCAGCGCGCCCGAGCGATCGAACCACTCGATGTAGAAGCGGGCGGAGAACGTCTCGAGGCCGTTCTGGGCGGTGAACACCTTGGGGGCGGGCGAAGCATGCGTGGCCGCCCCGAGCGCCTTGAGCGCGGTGAGGCCGGTCAGGTCGCCGGCCATCTGTGCCGTGCCGACGGCGACGAGCGCCGCGGCGGCGAGCTTGCGGTTCATCGGATCCTCCCCATCAGGAGCTGCGGAAAGCGTTGCTCGATCTCGGGCCCGAACCCGCAATGGCGCGGCGCGCGATGCGGGTTGTCGAAGGTGCCGAAAAGCAGATCCCAGAGCGGCAGGTCGGCGAAGTTGCCCGTGTGCCGGCCGCGCTCGTGGTGCACGCAGTGGCTCTCGGGCCGCTGCACGATGAATCCCAGCCAGCGCGGCGTCTTCACGTTCCAGTGATAGAAGAGCTCGGCCATCCCGCTCACCGTGACGACCACGGCGGCGGCTTCGGGCGCGAGGCCCAGCAGCACGTAGACGACGAGCGCCGAGAGGAGCGCGTTGCAGGCGATCTCGGCGGGATGCTTGTAGAAGCTCGTGATCAGCTCGATGCGCGTGGCGCTGTGGTGCACGCGGTGCAGCCAGCGCCAGAGAAACGGCACCTCGTGGCGCGCCCGGTGCCACCAGTAATAGACGAACGTGAGCACGAGATAGCCCGCGAGCGCGTCGCCCGCCACGCTCCCCGTGTCGAGGCGCCAGAGGGCGAGCGCGGGAAGCCAGCGGTCGCAGGTGTTGATCGCGACGAGCGCGACCGCGCCTTGCACCGCCGTCAGCCCGATCGCCCGCGGCCACCAGCCGGCGACGCGGGCGAACCGCCGCGCCGGCCGCGCCTGCTCGAGCGCGAGCATCGCGAGTCCCAGGGCCAGCACCGTCACGATCGATTGCATTCGACTTCCTCCCCGCTGCGAAAGCGCCGCGACCCTAGCGGGGCGTATCGCAAATGGCTACGAGGACGTGCAAAGATGCTGAATTTGACCGAACAAGTATCGGAAAGCGATACTACCGGCATGGCGCAGACGGAAGCTCTGGTGGCCGCCCTCAAGGACGTCCTCAAGGCGCGCGGCATGACTTACGCGAGGGTGGCGAAAGGGCTCGGCCTCAGCGAGGCGAGCGTGAAGCGGGTGTTCGCCTCGCGCAGCTTCACGCTGCAGCGCCTGGACGAGGTTTGCGCGCTGCTCGGAATCGACATCACCGATCTCGCGGCGATGGTGCGCGCCGAGGCGGAAACGCCGGTGCGGCTGTCCCTCGCGCAGGAGAAGGAGCTGGTCTCGGACAACCGGCTCCTGCTGGTCGCCGTCCATGCCTTGAACGGCTGGGGAATCGACGACATCCTCGACAACTACGAGCTCACGCGGGCCGAGTGCGTGAAGCTGCTGGCGCGGCTCGATCGCGTCGGGATCCTCGAGCTGCTCCCCAACAACCGCATCCGCATCCGGGTCGCGCGCGATTTCGCGTGGCTTCCCGACGGCCCGATCCAGCAGTACTTCCGCGCGCAGGTGCAGGCCGATTTCTTCCGCTCGCGCTTCGACGGGGAAGGAGAGCTCATGACGTTCGCGACCGGGATGCTCACGCCGACCTCCGGCGCGGCGCTGCGCCAGAAGCTGCGCCAGGTGCTGGGCGAGTTCTACGAGCTGCATCACCAGGATCTGGGCCTGCCGCTCGACCAGCGCGCCGGCACGAGCCTGCTGCTCGCCGTGCGGCCCTGGATGCCGGAAACGTTCAAGAAGCTCGCCCGGCCTGCGCGCTCCCGTCCGCGCGGCGGCTGAGCCCGTACCAGTCCACCCGCCGCGTGCCCAGCATCACGGCCGCGAGCAGCGCGAAGAGGAACAGCGTGCCGCCGAGCAGCGAGTAATCCTCCGCCTGCAGCAGCAAATACAGGATTCCGTAGACTGCCGACAGGGCCGCGCCGAACGCGGTGGCGGCCTTTGCGCTTTTCAAGATGAAGTTCAGATAAGCAGAAATCAGAATCACGCAGGCAAGCGCAGCGGCCGCGTAGGCGAGCTCGAAAGCGATGTGCTCCGAAAGCGCCGTCAGTAGCAGGAAGAACATCGCCAGCGCGAGGCCGACGAGGCCGTACTGGATCGGGTGGATGACGATGCGCCGCACCAGCTCGAAGAGGTAGAACGCCGCGAACGTCAGGCCGATGAAGAGAAAGGCGTACTTCGCGCTGCGCTCGAGCCGCTGGTAGAGCCCGGCGGGCTCGACGAACGACACGACCAGCTGGTCCTTCGCCTGCGAGGCGAAGCGCGAGATGCGCCACGTGGCGCTGAAGCCGCTCGCATCGATCTGGTGCCGGGCCGGCAGGAAGCGGCCGAGGAACGAAGGGTGCGGCCAGTCCGCGCGCATCGCGACCGTCATGTCCGCGCCGAGCGGCGCGACGGCGAGGCTTTCGGTGCCGCCCAGCTCGAGGGAGAACTCGAAAGGCACGTCCGCGGCTTCCGCGCCAGCCAGGCTCTGCAGCTCCGAGTGCAGCCCCGCGGTCCCCTCGCCGTCGTTCGCGCCGGGGAGAAACCGGTGGGTCCCGGCGCCGATCTTCACCCCGCCGGCGGCGCGGATGCCGTTCGGATCCGCGATGCCGACGACGAGCCGCGGCGCACCCCACTTGTACCGGCTGATGCCGTCCTCGCGAGCGGTGCGCTGCGCGAGCGGCACCGATCCCCGGGCCTGGAGTCGGGCGCTGTAGAGGCGGGCCTTGAACAGGCTGCGCGACTTTTCCGTCACCTCCGCGACGATGCTCCATTCCACGTCGGCGGCAGGAAGACGCAGCGTGCCGGCCTCGGTGCGCTCGACGCGAATCTCCCGCTGCTTGCCGTCATGCCATTCGTGCTTGACGTCGGTCCAGGAGCGGTCGTAGGGGAGAAGGAGGTAGGGACCGGAGATGGCCTGGCGCTTGCCCCAGCCTTCGGCGATGCCGTCGACCGCCTCGGCGGCGCGCTTCTGCCGCTCCGCGACGAGCTCGCGGATCATGGCGGCGGGAATCATGAGGAGGAGGGCGAGCACGCCCACCGCGAGGGCTTTCAGGAGCAGGGGATTCTTCATCCCCGCCAGCCTGCACGCCGAACATGGCGCGGCGCGGGCGGAAAAATGGCGCGCTAGCGCTTCCGGCCGAGCGAAAGCCCCGTCACGAACTTGTTCGGCTTGGCGCGGAACAGGCGGTGCGCTTCGCGCAGCGCCCGCTCCTGCAGCTTGCGCCGGCGCTCGACCAGCTTGCGCTGTACCCCGGGCGACAGCCGGCCGCCGGGCGGCCGGCGCGCCACGAGCGCGAGGTCGTGGTCGTCGCCCAGGTCGTGCGCCACCGCGTCGGCGCGCTGCACCGCTTTCTTCAGCCGCGTCGCGCCGGCCGGGGCGAGGAACGCGAGCGCCGCGCCGAGGCGCTTCACCTGCTTGCGCGACTCGTGCAGGTTGCGGTCGGTGGGATGCTCCTCCGCTGCGCGCAGCGCCCTGCGCCCGTGCCGGTAGAGGCGCTCGATGCCGGCGGCGAGGGCCGGCCAGCTCGCCCGCGGCATGCGCCAGCCCGCGGTTCGCGCGCGCGTCCCGGCGAGGACTCGAGCGAGGCGCACGGTGGAGGCCGGCTTCGGGCGCGGCACCCGGGCGCGCGTGCCCAGGCGGGCGAGAGCCTGCCGCAGCACCCTGGCGTCGCGCATCGGCGCGAGCGCGCGGGCGGCGTCGCGGAGGGCGCGATTCTCGCGCCGGTAGGCGGCGTCCCCGACCTCCTCGCGCATCAGCCCAAGCAGCGAGCGCGCACGCTTCATCGAGCGGCGGAACTCGTGCGCGACCTCGTCGTCGAGCCCGCGGGCCAGGAGGGCGAGCGCGTGGTCGAGCTCGCGTGCGAGCGCTTCGCCCGGGTCGGGGATGTCTTTCCGGCGCGCCATGCTAGGGCGCGAGCGGAGTACGGATCCGGACCACCACGCCCGAGCCGTCCTCGCGATCGAGCGCCTCGGCGGACCCGCCATGGAACTCGGCGACCAGGCGCGCAATGTAAAGACCCAGGCCGAGGTGCGGCTCGCTGCCGCCGTCGTCCTTGCGCACCGAGACCATGGACTCGAACAGCTTGCCCTGCATCGCTTCGGGGAGGCGCGGGCCGGTGTTGCTGACCGCGAGCACCGCTTCCTGGTCCCTGAGGAACAGGCGGACCTGGATGGGGCCCTGCGTGGCGAAGTCGACGGCGTTGGAGGCGAGCTTGTCGAGCATCTGCGCGTAGAGGTCCGGCGAGCCGTTCAGCCACACCGGGGTCTCCGGCGTTTCGCTCTGGAACAAATGATTCTTGTAGATCACGGAGTATCCGGCGACGCATCCTTTCACGACTTCGCGCGCGTCGAAGCGCTCGCGCTCGCCCTGGCGCACGAGCTGCTCGAGGCGCGTCGCCTCGCTCATGCGCGTGAGGATGGTGTCGAGGCGGCGCAGGCCGTCGCCGGCGCGCGCGAGGTAGGTGGCGGCCTCCTCGGGCAGCGGCTGCAGCTTCAGGTTCTCGAGGGAGGAGCGCACCACCGCGATCGGCGTGCGCAGCTCGTGCGACAGGCGCCCGGCCATGCTCTCGAGGTAGCGGTTGTACTGCGCGAGGCGCTCGAGCACGGTGGAGAAGCTGCGCGACAGGTCGCCGATCTCGTCGCCGGAGCGCGAGCCGGCGAGGAGGCGCCGCACCCGGCCCTGCGAGTCGATCGCGGTCTCGGCCTCGTCGCGCAGGCGGCGCAGGCGCGTCGAGAGGCGCGAGGCGAACACGAACAGGGTGAGCGCGCCGACCGCGAACGCGACGAGCGTCACGGCGACGAGCTGCTCGAGCGCGCGGTTGTAGATCGAGCGCACCGAGTTCGTCGTTTCCTCGGCCACCACCGCGGCGACGATCTGCTCGCCGTCCCACACCGGGTGCGAGGCGGAGAGGATCACCGCCTTCGAGTCGGGCGAGAGGCGCCAGCGCCGCGCCGCGACGCCCTGCAGCGCGCTCGCCGCGACCGGGCTCGCGATCTCCGCCTCGGAGAGCGCGTCGTCGAAGTCGTTGGTCGGCCGCTCGAGGAACCACTGCAGGAAGAGCGAGAGGAACGAGGGCTCCTCGATCGGCGCGCGCTTCAGGTCGCCGGCGAGCGCGAGCAGGCGCTGCTCGCGGTCGACGATCCAGATGCGCGACTCGGCGCGCGCCAGGCTCTTGAGTATCAGCTCCATGTCGCCGCGCGCCGGCGTGCCCTGGCGCAGCTCGAGGAGCTCGGGCCGGTCGTGCAGCGCGGTGGCGATGGCGCGCGCGGTGGCGAGCAGCGCCTGCTCCTGGCCCTCGCGCAGGAGCCGCTCCATCTGCTTCAGGTGCATCGAGCCCAGCACCGGGATCACGGTGAGGACCAGCGCCACCAGC
>DASZQH010000008.1:0-18621 GCA_035549805.1 Burkholderiales bacterium | reverse complement strand
ACCTGCGCGTCGCTCGCGCCGGGGCGGCCGTAGCGGATGTTCTGCGCGATCGAGCGGTGCAGGAGCGAGGTGTCCTGCGTCACCATGCCGATCGCCGCGCGCAGCGACTCCTGCGTCACCGCCGCGATGTCCTGGCCGTCGACGAAGACGTGGCCGCCGTCGATCTCGTAGAAGCGCAGCAGCAGGTTGACGAGCGTCGACTTGCCCGCCCCCGAGCGGCCGACCAGGCCCACCCTCTCTCCGGGTTTGATTCTCAGATTCAGGTTCTTCAACACCAATGAATCCGATTTTCCGTAGCCGAAGTTCACTGCCCGGAACTCGATCTCGCCGCGCGTCACCTGGAGCGGCTTGGCGCCGGGGCGGTCGACGCTGGTGTGCGGCACGGCGATCGACTGCATGCCTTCCTGCACCACGCCGACGTTCTCGAAGATCGACGTCACCTCCCAGCTCACCCAGCCGGCGGCGTTGGAGATCTGCCAGGCGAGGGGCAGGGCGGTGGCGACCGTCGCCGCGCTCACCGCGCCCTGCGCCCAGAGCGCGATGCCGATCGCGGCCGTGCCCACCAGCAAGAGCGCGTTCATCGCCGTGAGGCAGAACATGAACTTCGTGATCATGTTCATGTGCGCGCGGATCGCGCCGCGATGGTCGTCGATCGACTCGCGCACGTACGCGTCCTCGTCCGCGAGCTTCGAGAAGAGCTTGACCGTGAGGATGTTGGTGTAGCTGTCCACCACGCGCGCCATCACGAGCGAGCGCATCTCCGAGCTGGCGCGCCCCAGGTCGCGCAGCTTCGGCACGAAGTAGCGCAGGAAGAGCACGTACGCCGCCGCCCAGAGGAGAGTCGGCACGCCAAGGCGCCAGTCCGCCGCGATCATCAGCGTGCACGCCGTCACCCCGAGCGCGGCGATGTACCAGACCGAGCGGATGCTCGCCATCGCGCTCTCGCGCAGCGCGTTGGCCGTCTGCATCACCCGGTTGGCGATGCGGCCCGCGAAGTCGTTCTGGAAGAACGGCCAGCCCTGGCGCACCACGTGCCAGTGGCTCTGCCAGCGGATGAGCGAGGTCGCGCCCGGCACGAGGTAGTTGTGCCGGATCATGATGTCGACGAGGATCGCCGCCGGCCGCACCACGAGCACCAGCGCCACCATCCCCATCATCACCGGCCATTGCGACGCGAGCGCCGCCTGCCGGTCGCTCGCCTCCATCAGCCCCACCAGCCGGCCGATGAAGAGCGGGATTACCGTGTCGAGGAGCGCCACCGCCAGGCTCGCGCCGAACATGGCCGCGTACCAGCCCTTCGTCTGCTTCACGAAATGCCAGTAGAAAGCGAGCAGTCCCTGCGGGGGCGCGCCCGTGCCCGGGCTCGCGGTCGGATGGTTCATCTGTTGCGCCGCCATTTTACCCGCTACCATCGGCCGATGGGACGGAGGGGAAAGTTTCTCTGGAGCGTGGGGGCGCTGCTCGCGCTCTACGCCGCCGCAGGATTCCTCGTCGCGCCGCCGATCGTGAAGTCGAAGCTGGAAGCGACGCTCGGCGAGGCGCTGCAGCGCAAGGTCACGGTGGAGGCGGTGCGCGTCAATCCCTTCGCGCCTTCGCTCACGGTGCGCGGGCTCGCGGTGCGCGAGCGCGACGGCGAGGCCCTCTTCGCGGGCTTCGACGAGCTGTACGCGAACGTCTCGTGGAGCTCGGTGCTGCGCCTCGCGCCGGTGCTCGAGGAGATCACGCTCGCGAAGCCGCGGCTGCACATCCGTCGCGGCGCCGACCGGCGCTATAACTTCGAGGACCTTCTCAGGGAATCGGGTGGGGGCGGTGGCGTGCCCCGCTTCGCGCTCTCCAACATCCGCGTGGTCGACGGCAGCGTGGAATTCGACGACCGCGCCGGCGGCGCGCGCCACGCCCTTACCGAGATCGCGATCGGCATCCCGCACCTCTCGAGCCTGCCGGCGCACGCGCAGGAGAAGGTGCGGCCCGAGGTGGCGATGAAGGTGAACGGCGCGCCGCTGCGCCTGGGCGGCGACGCGCAGCCGTTCGAGTCCGCGCGCCCGGCGGACCTCGCGCTCGACGTCCAGGGCTTCGACCTCACGCGCCTCGTGCCCTACCTGCCGTTCGAGCCGAAGGCGAAGCTCGCCTCGGCGCTCCTCGACGCGCGCGTCACGGTGCACTTCGAGCAGTCGGGCGGCAAGCCGCAGGTGAAGCTCGGCGGCGAGGCCGCGATCCGCAACCTCGCCCTGCGCGACCTGCAGGACCGGCCGTTGCTTGCCTGGGAGCGGCTCGCCGTCGCGCTGAACGAAGCCGAGCCGCTCGCCGCGCGCGTCGACGTGAAGAGCGTCGAGCTGCAGGGCGCGGACGTGAGCCTGCGCCGCGAGAAGGACGGCGTCTTCAATTTCGCCCGGCTGGCGCCGCCGTCCGCCCCCGGGTCTTCCTCGCCTTCCACGCCTTTCCTCGTGAAGGTCGATCGCATCGCCGTGGCCCCCGCGACCCTCCATTTCACGGATGACGCCGCCAGGTCCGCGGTAGCGCTGACGCTCGAGCTGACCGCGGACGGGCTGTCGACGGAGAAAGGCAAGGCGGGCAACGCGAGCGTGCAGGCCACCGTCGCGAAGACCGGCAGGATCGCCGCGAGCGGCTCGCTCACCCTCGACCCGTTCGCCACGCGGATGGAGATCGACGTGCAGCGCCTCGGCGTCGTGCCGGCGCAGCCGTACCTCGACGACTTCGTGCACCTCGCGGTCACCTCCGGCGCCGTGTCGGCGAAGGGCGTGGTGGCGGCCGAGCTGCCGCCGGGCAAGTCGCTGCAGGCGACCTACAAGGGCCGGCTCGGCCTGTCCGACTTCGCCTCGGTCGACAAGCGCTCGACGCAGGACCTCCTCAAGTGGAAGTCGCTCGCGCTCGACGGCATCGACTTCGACCTCGGTGCGAGGAAGCTCTCCCTCGACGCCATCGCGCTCTCCGATTACTACGCGCGCATCATCGTCTCGCCTGAGGGAAGGTTGAATCTGCAAGACCTCGCCGTTCAGCACGAGAAGCCGAAAGAGGAAAAAAAGACCCACGACAACCCCTTCAAGGTGCGGATCGGCAAGGTGGCGCTGCAGGGCGGCAACGTGAACTTCAGCGACTTCTTCATCAAGCCGAACTACAGCGCCAACCTGACGCGCGTGGGCGGCTCGGTGACCGAGATGAGCGCGGAGAAGGCGGGGCAGGTGGACCTGCGCGGCCGCATCGACAACGCCGCGCCGCTCGAGATCCTCGGCAGCGTCAACCCGCTCGGGAGCGAGCTCTTCCTCGACATGAAGGCGAGCGCGCGCGACATCGAGCTCGCGCCGCTCTCGCCCTACTCGGTGAAGTACGCCGGCTACGGCATCGAGCGCGGCAAGCTCTCGCTCAACGTGAAGTACCACATCGAGCACCGCAAGCTCGCCGCCGAGAACCAGGTCTACCTCGACCAGCTCACCTTCGGCGCCGAGCGCATCGACAGCCCCACCGCGACCACGCTGCCGGTCACCTTCGCGATCTCGCTCCTCAAGGACCGCAACGGCGTCATCGACCTGCACCTGCCGATCTCGGGCTCGCTCGACGACCCGCAGTTCAGCCTGCTCGGCATCATCGCGAAGGTGGTCGGCAACCTCATCGTCAAGGCCGTCACCGCGCCGTTCGCGCTCCTCGGCTCGCTCTTCGGCGGCGGCGCCGAGCTCTCCTTCCTCGAGTTCGCGCCGGGCTCCGCGGCGCTCGACGACGACGACCGCGGGCGCCTCGGCAAGCTCGCGAAGGCGCTCGGCGAGCGCCCCGGCCTCAAGCTCGAGGCCGCCGGGCGCGCCGACCCCTCCGCCGACCGCGACGGCCTGAAGCGCGCCGCCCTCGCCGCGAAGGTCCGCGCGCAGAAGTTCAACGACCTGCGCCGCGCCGGCAAGGCGCCGGCCTCTGCCGCCGACGTGACCGTCGAGCCCGCGGAGTACGAGCGCTACCTGCGCCGCGCCTACGCCGAGGAGAAGTTCCCCAAGCCGCGCACCGCGCTCGGCACCGAGAAGGAGCTGCCGGTCGAGGAGATGGAGACGCTCATCCTCACCCACGCGGCGGTCGGCGAGGACGACCTGCGCCTGCTCGCCAACGCCCGCTCCCAGGCCGCGAAGGAGTGGCTCGTCGACGAGGGCAAGGTCCCCGCCGAGCGCGTCTTCATCGTCGCCCCCAGGCTCACCCCCGACGACGTCAAGGACGCGGGCAAGCCGACGCGCGTCGACTTCTCGCTCAAGTAGCGGGGGAGGCCCGGATCCGCTCGACGATCGTTTCCGCCGCGTGGTTCGTCGCCCCGCTCCTGGCGCTCGTCGTGCTGTGGGAGCTGCTGGTGCGCGGCTTCGGCGTCAACCCGCGCGTCTTCCCGTCGGTCGAGGCGGTCGCCCTGGCGGCGCTCGACGCGGTGCGCGACGGCTCGCTGCCGCGGCACGTCGGCGAGAGCCTGCTGCGCGTGGCCGTGGGCACCGTGCTCGGGCTCGCGCTCGGCATCCCGCTCGGCATCGCGATGGGGGTGAGCCGCGCGGTGTCGACGTTCTTCACCCCGCTGGTGCGCTTCTTCTCGGTGCTCGCCGGCATCGCCTGGATCCCGATCGCGACGCTGTGGTTCGGCTACGGCTTCGGCGCCATCACCTTCGTCATCTTCAACGCGGTGTTCTTCGTCGTCACCTACAACACGCTCCTCGGCGTCTCGAGCATCCCGCTGCCGGTCCGGAACGCCGCCGCCTCGCTCGGCGCCGGGCCGTGGGCGCTGCTCACGCAGGTGCTGCTGCCCGGCGCGCTGCCGAACATCGTCACCGGCATCCGCACCGGCATGGGCTTCGCCTGGCGCGGCCTGATCGCCGCCGAGATGATCGCCACCAACGTGGGCCTGGGCTACATGCTCTTCCTCGCGCGCGACTTCTACCGCACCGAGGTGATCGTGTTCGGGATGATCGTCATCGGCCTGCTCTGGCTCGCCCTCGACCGGCTGCTCCTCGCGCCGCTCGAGCGCCGCACCATCGAGCGCTGGGGCATGGTGCGCGCCGCATGACTTTCTTTTTGAGAACGTGGGGTTTCTACGTTCGGGCCACCGCGCGCTGGCCTGCACTGGCCGCGTTGATTCCATTCATTCCGGTCATCGCCCTCTGGGCGATCGTGGCGGAGTCCGGCATGTTCCCGCGCGCCTTCTTCCCCGGCCCGATGGACGTCGTGAAGGCGTTCGGCACGCTCACCTACAAGGGCATCCTGCCGGACTACCTCGAGGACAGCATCGTGCGCCTCGCCATCGGCGCCGCGGCCGGGATGGCGATCGGCATCCCGCTCGGCGTGCTGGTCGGCCTCTCGTCGAAGGCGCACAAGGCGCTCTGGCCGATCCTGCTCTTCTTCCAGGCGGTGGGCGACATCGCCTGGCTGCCGCTGCTCCTCATCTGGTTCGGCTTCGGCCTGGGCACGATGACCTTCGTCATCGTCTACACGGTGCTCTTCCCGGTGGTGCTGAACACGGTGCTCGGGGTGCGCTCGGTGCCGGCGGTGCTGACGCGCGCGGCGCAGAGCCTCGGCGCCTCGGCGCCGCGCGTGCTCTGGGAGGTCGTGCTGCCCGGCGCGCTGCCGAACATCCTCACCGGCCTGCGAAACGGCCTGGGCTACGGCTGGCGCGCGCTCATCGCCGCGGAGATGATCGTGGGCACGAGCGGCATCGGCTTCCTCATGTTCGATGCGCGGCGCGCCGGCTCGGTGGTCGAGATCCTGCTCGGCATGGTGATCCTGGGCCTGCTCTGGTACGTGGTGGACGGCTGGATCCTCGCGCCGCTGGAGAAGAAGACCGTGCAGCGCTGGGGCATGGTGCAGAGGACGGAATGAAGAGCCTGACCATCAAGAACCTGTCGAAGACCTACTTCGACCCCTACGCCGGCTCGCACGTCACCGCGGTGCACGACGTCTCGCTCGAGGTGAAGGCGGGCGAGTTCGTCTCCATCGTCGGCCCCTCGGGCTGCGGCAAGACGACGATCCTCAACATGGTTGCCGGCTTCCTGCCGGCAAGCGGCGGCGAGATCCTGGTCGAGGGCAGGCCGGTGAAGGGCCCGGGACCCGACCGCGGCGTGGTGTTCCAGTCCTTCGCGCTCTTCCCGTGGAAGACGGTGCTGGAGAACGTCGCCTTCGGCCCGCGCATGCGCGGCCTGCCGAAGGCCGAGTGCGACCGGATCGCGCAGGAGTTCGTCTCGCTCGCCGGCCTCTCGCACGCCGCGCAGCGCTACCCGGCGGAGCTCTCCGGCGGCATGCAGCAGCGCGTCGGCGTGGCGCGCGCGCTCGCCAACAACCCGGACGTCCTCCTCATGGACGAGCCGTTCGCCAGCGTGGACGCGCAGACGCGCATGACGCTCCAGGAGGAGCTGACGCGCATCTGGATGGAGAGGAAGACCACGGTCATCTTCATCACCCACGACGTGGAGGAGGCGGTGTTCCTCGCCGACCGCGTCGTCGCGCTCTCCAAGGGCCGGGTGCTGAAGGAGATCCCCGTGCCGGTCGCGCGGCCGCGCGCCTGGGACCGCCTCATGGACGACCCGGCCTTCAAGTCGCTCTCCCGCGACGTCCTGAACCTCGTGCGCTCGGCATGAGACTCAAGATTCTTTTTTCAATCATTCTTTTGTATCTCGGGTTTCAGGCGTGGCTGTTCATTGCTGCGCCGAACAAAATCGCGCCTGAGCTCGTCAAGAGCGAAGAAAAGCAGAACGTGCTGGTTACGCTGCGATTCCCGCCCGAGCGCTTCCACGTCATCTCGTTCCAACGCTACGGAAGGGTTTCCGGTACGCTGGACAATTCGATAGAGTTGCGCGGCGTGGCGCGCGAGAACCTCCGCGCCGTGGCCAAGCCGTACTGGGTCCAAAAAGTCGAACCACTCGGAGACAACTGATGAATCGCGCCTTTGCCTTTCTTCTTTCTTTCCTCCTCATCCCCACACTGGCTTTTGGTCAGGCCAAGCCCGCCCCCGTGAAGCTGAAGGCCGGCATGGTGACCGGCATCGACCAGGTCGGCCTGCCGATCGCGCTCGAGCGCGGCTTCTTCGAGAAGCAGGGCCTCGACGTGCAGATCGCGCGCCCGTACGCCACCGGCGTCGACGCGCTGAACGCGCTGCAGGCGGGGGAGAGCGAGATCGTGCAGGTCGGCGTGCCGATGATCGGCGCGGTGCTGCGCGGCATGGACCTCGTCGCCCTGGGCAACTACAGCGGCAGCGCCACCAAGCTCGGCTCCGACGCCACGATGGCGCTCATCGCGCGCCAGGACTCGGGCATCACCAAGGACCTGAAGACGCTGAAGGGCAAGAAGATCGCCGCCTCCTTCGGCACCATCAACCACCTCTACGCGCTGGCGCTGATCGAGAAGGCCGGCCTCACGCCGGCCGACGTCACGCTCGTCAACACGCCGCCGCCCGACATGACGGTCGCGCTCCTCGCCAAGGGCATCGACGCGTTCTCCGCCTGGGACCCGTGGCCGATCGTCGCGCTGAAGGACGTGCCGGGCGCGCTGGAGGTGATCCGCGGCGGCGACGTCATCTCCTACCTCGGCTTCAACGTGGCGCTGCGCCCGTGGGTGGAGAAGAACGGCGACACGATCGAGAAGTTCCTCGCCGCCGTCTCCGAGGCCGACCAGTGGATGCGCAAGAACCCGAAGCAGGCCGCGCAGGTCGCCACGCGCTGGATCCCCGGCATCAAGCCCGACGTCGCCGAGGCGGCGATGCAGTTCAACATCCAGCAGAACGACCGGCGCCTCTCGGCGAACAACTACCGCGCCCTCTGGGCCGCGCAGGACCGGCTGGTGAAGGCGGGCGTGCTGAAGCAGACGTTCGACGTGAACAAGCACATCGAGGCGAAGCACATCGTCAACGTCATGGCGAAGCACCCGCAGCTCTTCTCCGACCTCCCGCCGATCCCGGCGAACGTCGCGATCAAGCCCGGCTACCAGTTCAAGCCGTAGGCGCCTAGCGGAACAGCAGCTCGCGCATCCTCTTCGGCACTTCGGGGGACGCGAGCTGCGGCGCCTTGCCGCTCAGCTCGGAGAGCAGGAGGATCGCGAAGTTGTCGGCGAGGATCTCTTCCGCATGGAAGAGGTAGCGAGTGTTGCGGCCGATCTGCTCGTCCAGTCCCTGCAGCTCCGCGGGGTCCACGCCGCTGCCCTCCGCGCGGCACGTCCCGCCCTCCCGCGCCACGATCAGCCAGCGCACCCGCGCCTGCACCCCGAAGCCGGCGGTCGGATCGGCGCCTTCCTCGAAGCGCAGCCAGGGCAGCGCCTCGACCTCCCGGCCCTCGTGGCGGACGCGGATGGTGTGGCGGCTGACGGGCGTGTCGGGATTCGTGATGCGCAGGCGCGACGCCGCCTCGGGCAGCTCGACGCGCTCGCAGGGCCGGAAGCCGATCGACGCGTAGAGCGCGTCGCGCAGCGCCGGGTCGGCGCGGCTCACGATGTGGAAGATCTCGTGCGCGAAGATGTAGGCGATGCTGCGCGGGCCGACGGACGATTCGGGCAGCAGGATCGCGTTGCCGCGGGTGTGCGGGAGGCCGTCTTCGAGCTCGTCGGTGGTGAGCACGAGCAGGATCCTGGGCGGCGGGTTCTTCAGCATCGCCAGGCCGCGCTCCATCTGGACGAGGAAGTCGCGCAGCCCGCTCGGCGCCGGCTCCGGCCACGCCCTGGCCGTCGAGGCGAGGAACGCGCGGTAGCGCTCCGCGTCGACCGGCTCCTTCGTGTGCATCTTCGCCGAGCGCTCGAACGGCGCCGTGGCGCGCACGTACTCGTCATCCGCGCCGAGGACCGCGCGCGCCTCCTCCAGCGTCGCGAAGGCGAAGATGCTCTGCGCAAGGCCCGGGCCGGGAACCAGGAGAAGCAGGACGAGAAGCGCGCGCATCTAGCGTCCCTCCAGGCACTGCTCTAGGAGCCCGAGCGCGCGTTCGGCGAACGCCCACATGTTGGCCTCGCGGTCCGCGCTCCCCGTCTCGAGCGTGATCACCGCCTCCACCGGCCCGCTCACCGCGATGCACGCGTGCCCGGGCTGGTCGCCGTACCGGTTCCCGGACGGCCCGCTCGCGCCCGTCTCCGACAGTCCCCACGTGGCGCCGAGCTTCTCGCGCACCGTCTTCGCCATGAGCGCCGCGTAAGGCTCGCTCGCCGAGCGCATGCCTTTCATCTGCTCCTTGGCGATCCCGGCGAGCTGCAGCCGGCCCACCGGCGTGTAGACGATCATCCCGCCGAGGTAGTACGCCGACGCGCCCGGCACGGCGACCAGCGCGGCGTTGATCAGTCCTCCGGCGGAGGATTCGGCCACGGCCAAGGTCTGTCCGCGCTCCTTGAGGAGCGAACCTGCGCGTTTGCCGAGCTCGGTCAGGGTTTGCATGCCAGCACTCCGTCGTTGGTCAAGGTCGTGGTGAAGCCGGCCTTCCTCAGGCGCTTCGCCACTTCGTTCGGCACGTCGCGCCCGCTGGTCAGCTTGTTCGGCGTGCCGGTGTAGTGGAACAGCTTGCCCTTGCGCTTGAGCACCCGGGCGAGCTGGTCGTAGAACGCCTGCGAGTAGAGCTCGCCGGCGATGCCGAAGCGCGGCGGGTCGTGCAGGATCGCGTCGAACGAAGCCTCCGGCAGCGCGCCGATCTCCGCCGCGATGTCGCCATGCACCAGCGTCAGCGCGCCGCCCGCCGGCGGCGACCAGGGATTGAGCCCGCGCAGCCAGATCACGTCGGCATTCTTCTCGTAGGACCGCACCTCTTTCGCCTGCCCCGACAGGCACCAGGCCGCGAAATAGCCCAGCCCGCCGCAGGTATCGAGGATCCTCTTGCCGCGCGGCTCGATCAGCGCCACCTTGTGCTTCGCATCCTCGTACGGCGACACCTTCGCCGTCGGCAGCATCTTGATCCCGTCGATCTCGAACGTCGGCGCCCCCCACTCGGTGGGCACGAGCTTGATCAGCGACTTCGTGAAGCGCGAGACCGGCTCGAAGCGCCCGTCCGCCCAGTAGTAGACCGTCCGGTCCTTGCAGGCCTCGAGGTACGGGAACCGCTGCCCCTGCCAGGTCCATCCGCCCGCCGCCACCTCGACGCTCGTCGTCGACCGGTCGAGGTCCAGGGAGCACGCCACCGACGGCTCTCCCGCGCTCGCAGCCGCGCGCAACGCGGCATGTACCTTCTGTGTAAGTAGCGGCCCCATCGAAAATCGGGGCCAGCTTATAGTAAAGCGCATGGCCCCCACCCCCTTCAGGCTCGCAGTTCCCGACGCCGACCTCGCCGACCTCCGCGCTCGCCTTTCCCGCACGCGCTTCCCCGACGAGCCGCCGCTCGCCCCCTGGTCGACCGGCACCAGCCTCGCTTATCTAAAGACGCTCGTGCCTTACTGGGAGAAGGAATTCGACTGGCGGCATTGGGAAGCGAAGCTCAATTCCTTCCCGCAGTACAAGGTTCGCCTCGGCGGCATCGACCTGCACTACCTCCACGTCCCTTCGAAGAAGAAGGACGCGATGCCTCTTCTTCTCTCGCACGGCTGGCCCGGCTCCGTGTTCGAGTTCTACAAGCTGATCCCGCTGCTGACCGAGCACTTCACCATCGTCGCGCCTTCGCTTCCCGGCTACACCCTGTCCTTCACCCCCGGCCAGAAGCGCTTCGCCGTAGAAGACATGGCCGACCTCTTCGCCGCGCTCATGACCGACGTGCTCGGCTACAAGAAGTTCGGCGCGCAGGGCGGCGACTGGGGCGCCTTCGTCACCTCCGTCCTCGGCTGGAAGTACCCGGAGCGCCTCACCGGCATCCACCTCAACCTCCTCGCCGTCCGCCGCGACCCCAAGGAGCCCGCCGCCACGCCGGAGGAGAAGAAGTACATCGAGGAGCTGAACCACTTCCTGAAGGAAGAAATCGGCTACCAGTGGATCCAGGGCACCAAGCCTCAGACCCTCGCCTACGGCCTCACCGATTCCCCCTCCGGCCTCGCCGCCTGGATCGTCGAGAAGTTCCACGCCTGGACAGACCACGACGGCAACGTCGAGACCGCCATCTCCCGCGACGAGATGCTCGCCAACATCTCCCTCTACTGGTTCACCGGCGCCATCGGCTCATCCTTCTGGCCCTACTACGCCCGCATGCACGGCCCCTGGCCGATCCCTCCCGGCAAAACCGTCGACGTCCCCACCGCCTACGCCGCTTTCCCCCGCGAGATCCTCCGACCGCCTCGCTCGCTAGCCGCTCGGAGCTATACCAACATCAAGCAATGGACGGAGATGGATAAGGGTGGGCATTTCGCAGCCCTTGAGCAACCAGATGCCTTGGCTCGTGATGTCGAATCCTTTCTCGGAAAGCTGGAGAGCAGACGCTACTGAGGAGCTGGAGTGCTGAAACTTTCCGCTATGTCGAGGCGACTCGCAAGTTTTCTCATCCAATCTTGGCGGGAACCGCCTCGCAAGATTCTCAGCATGCGGAAGCTACGTTCCTTAGTTTCCTCGGAAGCACTCGGCTGCTTCGCTGCGTTGCTCAGATCGGCCACTAGAGCGTTGATGTCACCCTCTTCGCCGAAGTACGCAACAATGTATGCCCAGAATCCGTGGCCATAATTTGTGCGGAAGTACTTCGAGATCTCCGGATTCGACTCCAATCGTTTGATGAATTCAGGAGCATTGATAAGACCGGTCTTGAGCTTCAGGTAGGTCTCGGGTTCAGCAAGCTTCACCACGACTAGCAACGCCACGACGAACTGGTTGACTTGATCACCTTTCTTTAATGTGCGCCACGCGACTGAAAGCAACAAAATCGCCTGCTCTTGGTCTCGTAGCCTTAGGCCGAAAAAGCGTGAGAGAAGCGCGAATACCTCGATGAAGTGTTTGTCTGCGTAGGCATCTTGCGTCGTATTGGCCAGAGCCTGATCGAGTCCGGTCGAAGCGAGCAGATACCTAACGTACTGGTCGGGTTGTGGCTCCGGAAGGTGGTACGCCATATCGACAAAGCGCCGCAGGTAGCGGCTGGCATCACAGCCTTGGCCATAGACTCCCTTGATAGATTCTTCAAGCTGACGCCGGTCAATGGCGAGCACGTACGCAACGTTGGGTACGTTGAACATGTGCTTCAGTCGTTCGAGTACGGCCACCGCAAACGGTGGTTTGCAGCGATCCAGTTCGTCTACAAAGAAGACTAACGGTATCTTTTTTCCTTCGCTTTTTGTACGTTCAACTAGGTTCTCAAGCGCATTGCGGAACTGTTCAACCGATTGCTTACTAGCTTCGTACTCACCGAATTTCTCCTTAAGCATTCCTTCGATCGCTTCGGCGTAGGACTTTTCGGTGAATGCATCTAAGTCGAGAACGCCCGCGGTCAAGATCTTGGCGGCAACGGGAAGCGATCGCTTGGCAACCTGCATTCCGATGCTCTTCAGCTTTTCAATGTAGGCACTTATTTCTGGCGAGGTGAATCCACTAGTGGCGAGCGTGCCTGTCACTTCTGAAAGTAGAGGGATGAGAGGATCGCCGCTGAAGTCCGCATCCCATGCGTTGAAGTAGACGCAGACGTGACCGTCATTTTGCAAAGATTGCGCCCACATCCGAATGAACGTTGATTTGCCGTGTCCCCAGCCCGATTCCAAGGCAAGTACGAATGGCTCATCGAGGGAGCGTACGAACTCGGAAAGTATTTTGGCGTGAGCGAGTCGCCCTAGTTGATCATTCTTGAAGGGCTCGTCTTTAGAGATTTCGATTGGCGGGCGTTTGAGTTTCATGGGTTCGTTTTTCCACTGACCTATACTTATCTTATGGCTAAAAGTGCACTGAAGCGCCGTCCCGCGAAAAAGCGCCCTCGTAAGGCGAAAGCCGGAACGCGAGGTCTGACGCCGGCGGAATCGCGGCTCGACGCGCTAAGCGGAGACGCCGTTGCAGCGCGAGAGCGTGTCGAGAAGTCCGGTGGATACGTGGTTGGTGCGTACTACGACCCTGTCGGAAGGAACCCACTGGTTATGGCAGTTCTGCCGTTGGAGTCAGTCGAGCCGACGCCATTCCAGCGAGATGTATCCGACATGCACCACAAGCGCCTGGCGGACGTGATCGACAGGACGGGGTACTTCCTGGATCCGATCATCGCGATCACGGCGCCGGAGAAGGGGTTCTGGACGCCGAACGGGGGGCATCGGCTGGCGGCGATGAAGAGGTTGGGGGCGAGGGCGATTACGGCGTTGGTGGTGCCGAAGCGGGAGCTGGCGTGGCAGATCCTGGCGCTCAACACGGAGAAGTCGCACAACCTCAGGGAGAAGTCGCTCGAGGTGATCCGCATCGTGCGGAACCTGCGGGAGGAGGAGGCGAACAAGGCGGAGAAGGACTTCGCGTACTACCTCGAGGAGGCGTCGCTGGTGACGATGGGCCTGTGCTACGAGAAGAACGCGCGCTTCAGCGGCGGGGTGTACAACTCGTTCGTGCGGCGGCTGACGGAGTTCAGTGACGAGCCGCTCTCCAAGGCGCTGAAGGTGCACGAGAAGCAGGCGGAGATGATCCTCGAGCTGGACGAGAAGGTCGCCGAGGTGGTGAAGAAGCTGAAGGCGAAGGGGTTCGTGAGCCCGTACCTGAAGACGTTCGTGGTGGCGCGCTCGAATCCGCTGCGCTTCATGAAGGAGGCGCCGGAGCTCGAGGACCTGATCAGGACGATTCGCGGCAAGGTGGAGCGGTTCAACGTTGACAAGATCAAGCAGTCGGACATCGTCGCCTCCGGCGGCGGGTCCGCGGACGAGGAATAGCGATGGCCGAGGGACGGTTCAAGCAGCTGAAGGTGGAGGACCTGGACGCGGAGCAGAAGCCGCTCGCGGAGAAGATCATGAAGGTGTCGAGCCTGGGGATCGGCGGGCCGTACAACCCGCTGCTGCGCAGCCCGGTGCTGGGCGAGATCTACTTCGACCTCTTCAAGTACCTGCGCTGGAACTCGGCGCTGCCGATGCGACTCTCCGAGCTGGCGATCCTGATCATCGGGCGGCAGTGGCGCTCGCAGATCGAGTGGGTGGCGCACGAGCCGATCGCGCTCAAGGAAGGCGTGTCGAGGTCGATCATCGACGACCTGCGCAAGAAGAAGCGGCCGTCGGTGATGCAGGAGGACGAGGCGGCGCTGTACGACTTCGTGACCGAGCTCTTCACGAACCACAAGGTGACGGACGCGACGTTCGCGCGGGCGAAGGAGACCTTCAACGAGAAGCAGCTCGTCGACCTGACGGTGATCGCCGGCACCTACGTGACGGTGGCGGCGCTGATCTCGATGGCGGAGCAGCCGATACCGGCGGGGAAGAAGCCTGCGTTTGGACCTGAGGATCCGTAAGAAGAAACTGGGCCCCCGCCTGCGCGGGGGCGACATCCTGTTGGCGCTGGTGTGCGCGTTCGGGCTGGCCGCGTGCGCGCAGCCGGGGAGCCAGCAGTTGAAGCCGCGCCTCGAGGCAAACGACTCGGGGACGGTGTGGTTCGCGACGCCGGGGCGCATCAACCGCGATCCGAAGACGGGGCGCTTCTCGCAGTCGAAGGAGCCGGTCGTGCTCTCGGGGGACCTGTACTTCCCGGAAGGCAAGGGGCCGTTCCCCGTGGTGATCCTCGCGCACGGCTGCGGCGGCCTGGGGAACGCGGAGATGGGCTGGGCGCCGCTGCTGCGGCAGTGGGGCTACGCGACGTTCGTGCTCGACAGCTTCCGCGGCCGCAATCTGCGCGAGGTGTGCACCAACGCCGCCACGCTCACCCCGACGCAGCGCATTCCCGACGCCTACGGCGCGCTGCGGATCGTCGCTACGCACCCGAAGGTCGACGCGCGGCGGATCGCGCTGATGGGCTTCTCGCACGGCGGCCAGCTCACCGTCGCGGCGGCGACGGCGTGGGCGGAGAAGACGTACCTCGGCGCCGGGACGCGGGGCTTCCGGGCCTTCCTGCCGTTCTACCCGTGGTGCAACACCACCTTCCCGGAGAGCGATCGCCTCGCCGCGCCGATGCGCGTGCACTCGGGCGAGGCGGACGACTGGACGCCCGCCGCGCCCTGCGCGGCGCTGGTCGAGCGCGCGCGCAGGGCGGGGCAGGACGCGACGATCATCCTCTATCCCGGCGCCCACCACGGCTTCGACAACCTCGGCGTCCCGGTCCGGCACCTGCCGGGGGTGCAGAACTTCGCGAAGTGCTTCTGGAAGGGAGCCAGCCTGCTCGGGCCCTTCACCGGGCCCGATTCCTCCGCGTGCCGCATCTCCGGCGCGACCATCGGGATGAACGAGGCAGCGCTCGCCCAGGCGCGGCGCCACGTGCGGCAGCAGCTCGCGGAACTGCTGAAGTAGTCGGGGACACGACAGCGACGTCGTGCTGGTCATTGCTGCCGTCGGTGGATATCGACGCGGCCGCAAATCGGCTAGGGTGCGACATGGGCGCCCTACGTCCCCGGCCCCGGCCGCGCGTCTACGTTCAGTTCCGCCACCGGAACGCGCTGATGCGCCGCGTGCTCGACATCGCGTTCGTCCGCGGCACCGAGCCGGTCGCCGTGATCACGTGGACCCGCATCGAGGGCGAGATGCATCCCGGCGACTACATCGAGCTGGACGAGCGGCGGCTGCGCCGCGCGGTGCCGGCGGGCATGTACTGGTACGACCGGGTCATCGACGACCCGCGCTTCCCGCCGCCGCTCCAGGCGGTAGCATCGGCGCATGCCGGGGGGAAGGGCGAAGGGGAAAAGCAGGCATAAGCACCACGTCTACGTGGTCGAGCTCGCGCGCGGCGTGCTCTACGAGCGCAAGTTCCAGAAGGCGAACCCGAACTACAACCCCGAGAAGCCCTGCGTCTACGTCGGGATGACCGGCCTCACGCCCGAGGTGCGCTTCGCGCGCCACAAGGCCGGCGTGAAGGCGAACAGGTTCGTCGAGAAGTACGGCACGCGCCTCCTGCCGGAGGTCTACGAGGTCTTCAACCCGATGCCTTACGACGGCGCGGCGGAGATGGAGGTGGACCTGGCGATTTCGCTCCGCGAGAAGGGGTGGGGCGTCTGGCAGGGATAGAAATCATTCCGTGGTAAACTTTCTGTAGAAATGACGATCCGGAGAGCCCAGAGCCAGCCGAACCCGGCGCCCGCGGAGCGGGAAGTGCTGACGAAAGCGGTGGTCAACGCGGCCAGGGCGCTGGGGGTGAGCCAGTCGAAGGTGGCGTCCACGCTCGGCGTGAGCGACCCGACCGCGTCCCGGATGTTCACCGGGAAGTACCTGCTCGACCCGGCGCGCAAGGAGTGGGAGATGGCGGCGCTCTTCGTGCGGCTCTTCCGCTCGCTCGACTCCATCGTCGCCTCCGACGAGAAGGCGCGCGCCTGGCTCACCAGCGAGAACAGCGCGCTCGGGGCGCGTCCCGTGGACCTGCTGCCGAGCGCGGAAGGGCTGATCCGTGTCCTCCTCTACCTGGACGCCGCGCGCGGTCGCGTCTGAGGCGAGGTCGGTCGAGCTCGAGCTGTGGCGCGCGGTCGAGGCCCAGCACGTGGCCTCGACGCGGCGCCTCGTCGACAGCAACGCCGAGCAGAAGGTGCTCGAGGAAGTGCTCGAGCGCACCAAGCCCGCGGTGAGCGCGGATCTCGAAAAGCTGCACTACCTGCTCTCCACGCCGTTTCGCTATCCGCCGGGGACGCACGGCTCGCGCTTCAGGAGCCCGGCGGATCCGGGGGTGTTCTACGCCGCGGAGGAGCGGCGCACGGCGTGCGCGGAGGTGGGCTACTGGCGCTGGCGCTTCGTGGCCGACAGCGCCGGGCTCACGTCGCTCGGGCCGAGCGCGCAGACGCTGTTCCGCGTCAGGGTGAAGGGCCGCGGGGTGGACCTGCGCAGGAAGCCGTTCGTGCGCGAGCGCGCGAAGTGGTGCCATCCCACGGACTACGCGCCCACGCAGGCGCTCGCGCGCGCGGCGCGCCGCGCGCCGGTGGCGCTCATCCGCTACGAGTCGGTGCGCGACCCGGAGAAGGGCGGCTGCGCGGTGCTCCTCGACCCGGCCGCGTTCGCGCGCCGCCAGCCGCTTGATGAGCAGACGTGGCACCTCACCGTCACGCGCGGCGCGACTGCGTGGCAGCGGGACGACGAGGCGTTCGAGTTTCGCTGGGAATGACGAAGAACACCAAGGGCATCCTCTGGATGCTCGGCGCGGTGGCGTCGTTCTGCGCCATGGCGATCGCGGCGCGCGAGCTGCTGAAGCACATGGGCACGTTCGAGATCCTGTTCTTCCGCACCGCGATCGCGTTCTTCATCGTGCTCGCGTTCGCGCAGCGCGAAGGCTGGCACCGCCTGAAGACCGCGCGCTTCGGCACCCACCTCTGGCGCAACCTGTTCCACTTCGGCGGCCAGGCGGCCTGGGTGTGGTCGCTCGGCCTGCTGCCGCTCGCGATGGTGTTCGCGATCGAGTTCACCACGCCGGTGTGGGCGGCGCTGCTGGCGGTGTTCTTCCTCGGCGAGCGCCTCGACCGCGGGCGCGTGCTGATGCTCGCGCTCGGCGTGGCCGGCGTGCTCGTCATCCTGCGCCCGGGCGCGGCGGCGCTGCAGCCCGCGGCGCTGGTGATGCTCGCCGGCGCGTGGGCGTTCGCGGTGCAGATGATCGGCACCAAGCGCCTGTCGGCGACCGACTCGCCGCTCTGCGTGCTCTTCTGGATGTCGATCATCCAGTCGCCGTTCTCGCTCGCGCTCGCCGTGCCGTCCTGGACCTGGCCGCACGCGGCGCTGTGGCCCTGGGTGGCGCTGGTGGGCATCGGCAGCTTCACCGCGCACTACTGCCTCACCAGCGCCTTCCGCAACGGCGACGTCTCGGTGATCGGGCCGATCGACTTCGTGCGCCTGCCGGCGATCGCGGTGGTCGGCGCGGTTTTCTACGCTGAGCCGTTCGACCTATGGATCCTGCTCGGCGCCGCCATCATCTTTGCCGGGGTCTACTTCGGCCTCTTCCGGCGCCGTAGCTGACCGGCGAGGCGGGAACGTGTCTTGCTTAGTGTTGCTTCGTGTCGGCAAGGACCATTCCATGGTAGATCGCCGCAAACTCCGGGTCGGGCTCAAGGTCATCCATCGCCACCGGGTGGGCGACAAGGTGTTCCGCCGCGTTTCGGAACTGGTCTACGTGCGCGGCCGGCCGCGCGCGCTCCTCGGCTGGATCAACTCCGCCGGGGTGCGCACGCCGCTCTTCATCTGCGAGCTCGACCCGGCCCAGCTCCGTCCCGCCGAGGGCGTAAAGAACACCTTCCTCTACGACGCGGAGACGGTCGACCCGCGCTTCGAGCCCCTGACGCCCGGCGACACGCCGGCTCACCCCGCCCCCTGACGGTAAGCCCGCTTCTTCCGGTAGAGGGCGAGGCGCTCTACCGCATCCTTGTGCTCCTTGGCAAACCCCGCGAACGACAGGGCTTTCTCCTGCCAGCGCACCGCCTCCGCGAAGTCGCCTGACTCGGCATAGGCGGCGGCGAGGGTGTCGATCAGGCCCGGCTCGCGCCAGTGCGTGAGCTCGCAGGCCTTCTTCGCCAGCGCCACCGCGCGCTTGCCGTCGCGGAAGCCCGGCACGGCGGCCGTGGCGAGCGTCCAGGCGACCGCGTTGTTCGCCTCCGGGTCCTGCGGCGCGGCGCGCAGCGCCTCCTCCAGGTCGAGCATGGCGCGCTCGTACTCGCCGAGCTCGGCGAA
>DASZQH010000007.1:0-3909 GCA_035549805.1 Burkholderiales bacterium | reverse complement strand
TCGAGCGAATGACGCTTGAGCGCCGAGAGCGGCACGTACTTCAGCACGTTCTCGTGCGTCGCCTCGAGCACGACGCGCGGCGGGCGGCCCGCCTCCCAGGCCTCGATCCAGCGCAGCACGTGCAGGCACCAGCGGTCGCCGGGCTTCAGGCCGCGGAAGCGCAGCTCCGGCCGCGGCGTGACGAGGTCGTTGCCCTTCTCCACGCTGAACGCGAGGAACTCCTGCGTCACCTGCACGCACACGAGGTGCGCCACGCCGTCCTGGCCCTGCGTGGCGCAGCAGCCGTCGCGGAAGTACCCGGTGAGCGGCGCGTAGCTGCACGCCCGCAGCTCCTCGCCGAGCACGTTCTTCTCGCTGCTCGAAGGGTGCTCAGGCAAGGGGCAGGTCCTTGTTCGCGCCGGTGCGCGTGTCGTGGAGATCGGCGATCGCCGCGAGCTCGGGCGACCAGTCGGCGCTGCCCAGGTCGGCGAGGTGCCGGCAGCAGCCATAACCCTTGCGCTTCGCCTCGTATTCGTCCCGCCAGGCGCGGAACTCGGCTTCGTCGTCGCCGGCGAAGGGCCATTCCACGGAAAGCGCCGGTGCGCCGCAGCGCCAGGGCTTCGGCGTCAGGCGCGCCCGGTAGCTCCGCTGCGCGCGGCACAGGCGCATGTACAGCGGATCCGCGCCGAGCTCGCGCATCGCAGGCTCAGCGGCGGCGACCTCGCTCGAGCGCTTCGCGAGGAGCCGCAGCCCGGCCCTGGTGCGATACACGCGGAAACCCTGCTCCGGGTTGAGCTTCAGCCATGCCTTCACGCGTTCCATCGCGGCTGCCTCGGCGCTCGGCGCCTGCGTGCCGCGCCCGAGCAGGCGCCCGAGGAGCCCCGGCGCGCGCTGCTCCGGCAGGTCGACGTCGATGAACGCCGCGCGCGCCGTGTTCAGCACCTCGCAGCCGTAGCTGTTGCGGGTGATGACCGCGCCGGGGAAAGGCTCCTCGAGGACATCCTCGCGCAGCGGGCGATCGCCGTAGGCGTAGCGACCGAGCGGCTCGCCGCCACGCGCCACCGCCTCCTTCATGCGCTGCAGCCGGGCCTCGGCGACGCGCGCGGCGTCGGCGACGCTGGTTTCCGAATATCCCCACCCCGCGAGCTCGAACGCGCGGCCATCCGGACCGGCGGCCGTTCCCTTCGCCTTCGCCCAGTGGCGATAGAACTTCACGCCGCGCGGCCCTCGATGTAGCGCTTCAGGTACTGCGCGTCGCGCTCGATCACCTCGAAGCGCTGCGGCTTCTTTTCCAGCCCGGCGAGCTCGGCGGGGCGCGCGGGCTCGCGGCCGAGCGCCTTGCGGATGGTCGCGGCGAACTTCACCGGCAGCGCCGTCTCGAGGCAGACCAGGGGCACGCCGGGCTCGCGGTGCTCGAGCCCGACCTTGATGCCGTCCGCGGTGTGCGGGTCGACGATGACGCCGTGCTTCTCGAAGATCCTCCGGATCGTCGAGAGACGATCGGCATCCGTGCTGCGGCCCGAGACGAAGCCGCTGTCGGGCACGCGCCGGAAGTACGCGGAGCTCGCGAGGTCGAACTCACCCTCGGCGTCGACGCGTCGCCACAGCTCCTTGACGCGGGCGCCGTCGCGGCCCACCAGGTCGAAGACGTAGCGCTCGAAGTTCGAGGCCTTGGAGATGTCCATCGAGGGGCTGGTGGTTTCCCGCGCCGCGCGCTTCGTGCTGTATGTCCCGGTCCTGAAGAAGCGATCGAGCACGTCGTTCTCGTTGCTCGCGAGGATGAGCCGCTTCACCGGCAGGCCCATCTGCCGCGCGACGTGCCCGGCGTAGATGTTGCCGAAGTTGCCCGAAGGCACGGCGAAGGAGACCTTCTCGGCATCCGTCTTCGTCGCGGCGAAGTATCCCTTGAAGTAGTAGACGACCTGCGCCGCCACGCGCGCCCAGTTGATCGAGTTCACGGCGCCGATGCGGTACTTCGCCTTGAACGCCGCGTCGGCGTTCACTTCCTTCACCAGGTTTTGGCAGTCGTCGAACACGCCCTTCACCGCCAGGTTGTGGATGTTCGCGTCCTGCAGCGAGAACATCTGCGCGCGCTGGAACTCGCTCATCCGCTCGTGCGGCGAGAGCATGAAGACGCTGACGTTCTTCTTCCCGCGCAGCGCGTACTCCGCCGCCGAGCCCGTGTCGCCGGAAGTGGCGCCCAGGATGTTGAGCTTCTCGCCCTTTCTTCCCAATTCACTTTCGAACAGGGCGCCAAGAAGCTGCAGCGCGATGTCCTTGAAGGCGAGCGTCGGGCCGTTGGAAAGCTCGAGCAGGTGCAGCCCCGGCTCGAGGGTCTTGAGCGGCGTGATGTCCACGCTGCCGAAGGCGCGGGCCGTATAGGTCTTCTCGACCAGCGCCTCCAGCCCGGGCACGTCGTCCATGAACCTGCCGAGGATCGCCTGCGCGAGCTCCACGTACGACTTCCCCCTCAGAGACGCGAGGTCGAGGCGCGGGTACGCCTCGGGGACATAGAGCCCCCCGTCGGAGGCCAGGCCTTCGAGCAGGATTTCGCCGAAGCGGCGCGATGGTGCGTGGCCGCGGGTGGAGACGTAGAGCACTACAGCAGTTCTTCGAGCCGGATCCGGGTGACGCTGCCGACCACGGTCGGCAGCTTCGCGATCTTCTGCATCGCCCGGTCGACGTTCTTCTCCAGCGCCCGATGGGTGAGCATGACGATGTCGACGCGCTTCTCGCCCTCGCCGGGCTCCTTCTGCACCATGGCGTCGATCGAGATCCGCGAGTCGGCGAGGATGCGCGTGATGTCGGCGAGCACGCCCGGCCTGTCGTGCACGCGCATGCGCAGGTAGTAGGACGTCTCCACGTCCTTCATCCCCAGGATGGGCACCGAGGAGAGCTGGTCGGGCTGGAACGCGAGGTGCGGCACGCGGTGGTGCGGATCGGCGGTGACGAGGCGCGTCACGTCGACGAGGTCGGCCACCACCGCGCTCGCGGTCGGCTGGCTGCCCGCGCCGGCGCCGTAGTACAGCGTCGGCCCCACCGCGTCGCCTTTCACCAGGATCGCGTTCATCACGCCTTCCACGTTCGCGATGAGGCGCCGCGCCGGGATCAGCGTGGGGTGCACGCGAAGCTCGATGCCGCGGGCCGTGCGCTTCGTGATCCCCAGCAGCTTGATCCGGTAGCCGAGCTCCTCCGCGTAGCGGATGTCCATCTGCGTGAGCCGGGAGATGCCCTCGGTGTACGCCTTCCTGAACTGCATCGGGGTGCCGAAAGCGAGCGCCGAGAGGATGGTCAGCTTGTGCGCCGCGTCCACCCCCTCGATGTCGAAGGTCGGGTCGGCCTCCGCGTAGCCGCGCTTCTGCGCGTCGGCGAGCGCGGTCTCGAAGGCGAGGCCCTTGTCGCGCATCTCGGAGAGGATGAAGTTCGACGTGCCGTTGATGATGCCGGCGATCCACTCGATGCGGTTCGCCGCGAGGCCCTCGCGCAGGGCCTTGATGATCGGGATCCCGCCGGCCACCGACGCCTCGAACGCCACCATCACGCCCCGCTTCTGCGCGGCGGCGAAGATCTCGTTGCCGTGCGTGGCGAGCAGCGCCTTGTTGGCGGTGACGACGTGCTTGCCGTGGCGGATCGCGTCGAGCACCAGCTCCTTTGCGACCGTATAGCCGCCGATCAGCTCGACGACGATCTCGACGTCCTTTTCCCTCGTGACGGCGAACGCGTCGCCGACGACACGCGCGTTCTTGCCGACCAGCTTCTTCGCCTTCTTCGTGTCCTTGTCCGCGACGTGCGTGATGCGGATCGCCCGCCCGGCGCGGCGGCGGATCTCGTCGGCGTTGCGGTTGAGCACCTCCCAGGTGCCGCCGCCCACCGTGCCGATGCCCAGCAACCCGACGTTAATTGGCTTCATTTCTCTTCAACCGGAACTCG
>DASZQH010000006.1:0-6927 GCA_035549805.1 Burkholderiales bacterium | reverse complement strand
GTGCGTGACGACGTGCATCAGGCCCTTCGCCATCGGCTCGGACCACATGACGCTGCCCTTGCCGTTGCCCCACAGCGGGCTGTTCAGGAGCTCCGGGACGAGCGGCGCCCAGATGCCTTCCAGGCGCCCGGCGCTCACCGCATCGGCGCCCTCGCCCATGCCCATCGAGAGGCGCATCCACACTTCCGGCGGCAGCATGGCGAGGAAGGCGACGCCGGCGACCAGCAGGAGCGCCATGGTCTTCATGTTGAAGCGCCACAGCAGGAACAGCGCGTTCACCACCAGGAAGCCGGCGAAGGCGCCGCGCGAGAAGGTGAGGACCAGCGCCACCACCACCAGGCCCATCGTGGCGAGGCAGGCGAGGCGCATCATGCGGTCCTTCGATTCCGCCCAGGTGAAGAGCAGCAGCGCATAGGCCACCGCGTAGAGGCGGCCGAGGTCGTTGGCGTGCATGCCGAGCGAGGAGAAGAACTCGCGCATGCTCGGGTCGGCGAGGCTGGCGAGCGACAGGCTGGTGCGCGCCACGCGCGAGACCGCGAGCAGGCCGAGGATCCAGATCGCGACGCCGATCGGCACGAGGAAGCGCTCCGGCTTCTTGGAGCGCGCCACCGCGGCGCCGACGAGCAGCGCGATCAGCACCGTGAAGAGCGGCTTCACCACCTCGTCGAGGAAGTAGCCGCGGCCGTCGGTGAAGTGGATGGCGAGGTTCTCGTAGAGCTCCGGGTGCGCGAGGTGCGCGAAGCGGTAGCCGATCAGGCCGGCGACCCCGATCGGCAGGATGTACATCCAGAAGAGCTTCTTCGGCAGGAACGCGCCGACGTCGTCCGCCTTGCCGCGCAGGATGAGCGAGCCGAGCGTGGCGAACATGACCAGGTTGAGCGGGTTCAGGCCGGTGAGGCCGAAGAGGCTGCGCGGCAGCACCGTGCTCGAGCCGATCGGCAGGAGGAGGATGAGCAGCACCGCGCCGATGCGGAAGTCGTAGAGGACGGCGCAGGCGGCGAGCGCCGACAGCCCGACCCAGAAGGCGTCGAGCTCGCCGAGCACCAGCGCGGCGCCCATGAGCATGCCCGCGACGGCGAGCCCGCCCACGCCGAACACCCAGCCCATCCCCGGCTGCGAGGGTGCGGATGCGGTTGCCATGTCAGTTCCCCAGGAGGACTGTTTTCGGTACGACGGATCCGTGCGGCGCCGCGCCGGCGGCCCACGCCATCCCGGTGGCGAGCACCAGGATGGCGAGCCACTTCCGCTCGGGCTTCTTGTTCACTTTCAGAAGGCGTTCATGAGCGTGCCGACGATGCGGCCGCTCGCGTCGGTGAGGT
Organism: Burkholderiales bacterium; assembly: GCA_035549805.1. Classification (GTDB taxonomy): domain Bacteria; phylum Pseudomonadota; class Gammaproteobacteria; order Burkholderiales; family SG8-39; genus SCGC-AG-212-J23. The sequence continues at coordinate 5,608 of DASZQH010000006.1, read as the reverse complement.
CGCGCACCACGCGCTCGGTGTCGGCGAGGCGCGTCTGGTCCTTGCGCGAAACGAGCAGCGCGTCGCCGGCGCGGAACACCACGGTCTGCGCGTCGGCGTACTCGGTGGCCGCAGGCGTGTCGACCAGCACCACGTCGTACTCCGCCTGCGCGCGGTTGAGCGTCGCGGCGAACTGCGGCCGCGACAGCAGCTCGAGCGGGTTGGGCGGCAGCGGCCCCGCCGGCAGCACCGACAGGCCGGTGAGGCCGGAGACGGGAAGGGCGGCCGACAGGTCCGCCCTGCCCGAGAGCACCGAGGAGAGGCCGAAGCGGTCCGAGACGTTGAAGATGCTCTGCTGGCGCGGGGCGCGGAAGTCGGCGTCGACGAGCAGCGTGCGGTGCCCGAGCTGCGAGAACACCACCGCCAGGTTCGCCGAGATGAAGCTGCGGCCCTCGCGCGGCCCCGGGCTGCAGACCACGAGCACGCGCCGCCCCGCCTCGGGGTTGTACCAGCGGATGAGGAGCTGGGTGCGCACGCCGCGCAGCTCCTCGACCACCGGATGGAACGGGTCCCAGGCCGCGATCAGCTCCTTGCTCACGCCTTCCGGGCCGGACACCAGGTAGGGGAACTCGTACTGCTTGGCGAGCGCCTGGCGCAGGTCGGTGTCGGTGATGAGGTTCAGCTCGATCGCCGCCTCGCCGAAGCGCCAGCCGAGCTCGCGCTGGCGCGCCAGCACCTGCTCGGCGTCGGCGGCGGTGATCTTGCCTTCGTCCATCAGGATGGCGCCGATGTGGCGCCCGGGCGTCGCCATTCCCGGCGCGCGGGGGTTGCCGTCGAGCGGCAGCACGTTGTCAGTGGATTTCGCGAGCATGGCGGGTTCCTTGGTTTACCAGGGGTGCGGAAGGGCGCGCGAGGCGCGCGGGCCGGAGAGGGAGGCGGGCAGGAGGCGCGCGCCCGAGGGTTGCCACTTGGAGAGGCGCCCGAGCGTCGGCACCGCGAGGCGCGACTCCAGGTCGCCGCGCGAGCGCACGCGCCGGTCGAGCGTCTCGAGGAGGAACACCACGCCGGCGGCGAGCAGGCCGCCGACCAGCACCGACAGGCCGCTCACCAGGCCGACCTTCGGGCTCTTCGGCTCGATCGGCGCCACCGCGGGCGAGAGCACCGCGAGGTTGGTGCCCTGCGCGCGCGCCTCGACCTTGTTGGTGAGCCAGCGCGTGAGCGCCGCGTCGTAGGTGCGCTGCGCGTTCTCGACATCGCGCGTCATGACGGCGAGCTCGACGCGCGCGTCGCGCATCGAGACCAGCCGCTCCTGCTGCTGCCGGTAGGCCGCGCGCAGCTCTTCCTCGCGCTTCCTCGCCTGCAGGGCGGCGTTGCTCAGGCCGGCGACGACGCGCTTCATCTCGCTCGAGAGCCGCGACTGCAGCGCGCTCACCTCGGCCTTCACGGTCTGGTACTGCGGATGGTTCGGGCCGAGGCTCTCGCTCGCCTGCTCGAGGCGCGCCTCGGCGGTGGCGAGCTGCGCCTTGAGCGCCTGCACCGCGGCGCTGTTGATGACCTCGGGCAGGGTGTCCACCGCCCCGGCGCCCGCCGAGGCGTTGCCGGAGATGAACTCGGTGGCGTACTTGTGGCGCGTCTGCGCGTCGTAGGTGGCGTTGCGCGCCTGCAGCAGCTGGTTCGAGATCTCCGCCAGGCGGGTGGTCTCGATGTCGCCGCGCTCCTCGGTGGCGAAGATGCCCTTCTCCTTCTGGTAGGCGGTGAGCTTCGACTGCGCCTGCGAGACGTTGCTGCGCAGCCCTTTCAGCTGGTCCTCGAACCAGGCCGCGGCCTCGCGCGAGGGCTCGGTGCGCAGCTCGAGCGAGGTGTCGACGTAGGCCTTGGCGAAGCCGTTGGCGATGTCGGCGGCGCGCTGCGGGTGGTCCGCGGCGAAGCTGATGGTGATGATGTTGCTCGCCGAGGCGTCGGCCTTGAGCTTCTTCAGCAGCGTCTCGGCCGCCCAGTCCTCGATCGTGCCGCGGCCGCCGGTGGCGCGCTCGTAGTCCTCGCGCACCTCGGGCTGCTGCAGGTACTTGGTCTCGCGGATCACGCGCTTGGCGACGCGCGTGCTCTGGATGAGGTCGAGCTGCGTCTGCATGTAGCCCTGGCGCTCGCGCGCCGACATGTTGCGCACGCCGGCGGCCATCGACTGCTCGTCGCGGGCGTCGACCATGACCTGCGTCGTGCCGACGTAGGTGCGCGGCATGATCAGCGCGATCGCCAGCGCGGCGATCACCGTCGCGCCGAACACCATCAGGAAGGCCTTGCGCCGCGCGCGCAGGGCAAGGATGAATTGGCTCAGGTCCATGGAGGGCTTTCTAGAAAAGGGCTTCTTTGACGAAGATCACGTCGTCGGCTTTCACCGTGTCCTGCAGCTGCGCGTCGCTCTCGACGACCTTGCCGTCGGGGGCGTTGCGCCGCATCTTGAGGCGCCGGTCGCTGCCGCGCGGCGTGATGCCGCCGCCGGCGGCGATCGCCTGCATCACCGTCATCCCGGGCTCGAGGCGGTAGGCGCCGGAGCGCGCCACCTCGCCGTAGATGTAGAACACGGGCGCGCGGTCGACGTTGACCGTGTCGCCGTTCTGCAGCCGGAAGTTCTTCGCCAGCAGGTCGACCTTCTGCGCCTGGCCGGCGCGGATCACGGTCACCTTCTCGGAGCCGCCCTGCGCGATGCCGCCCGCGGCGGCTACGACGTCGGCCAGGTTGGCGCTCGTGTCGTCGAGCGCGTAGCGTCCCGGGCGCGCCACCAGGCCGAGCACCGAGACCTGGCTGCTGCGCACCGTGGTGAGCGCGACGCTCACCTGCGGGTTCTTCAGGTACTTGCCCTTCTTGTACTCGGAGGCGATTGCCTTGCCCGCCTCGCCCTGCGTCAGGCCGCCGACCTTCACCTCGCCGACGAGGGGCATGCTGACCGTGCCCTTCTCCGAGATGCGCGCCTCGGTGGTCAGGTCGGGCTGCTGGAACACCGTCACCCGCACGGCGTCGCCGGCGCCTAGCTTCTGCACCTGCGCCGGGGCGGAGAGCGGGATCAGGAGGAACGACAGGAAGAACGACAGGGCTGCTGCGACGCGTTTCATGGTTTGCCTCACCTCTTGAAGTCACCGACGTATTCGATGCTCGCCGTGCCGCGCAGGCGCTTGACCTCCGCGGCGGCGAGCTCCAGACGCTTGCGGCCCGACAGGAACTGCTCGATGAGCGGCGTGGCCTCCCGCTCCGACAGCGGCGCCTCCTGCGCGTGCACGAGCTGGATCACCGTCGCGCCGAGCGAGGAAGGGAACACCGCGAGCTCGCCTTCCTTCATGCGCGAGAGCTGCGGCAGGTAGCCGAGCGGCAGGTGCTCCGCCGCCTGCGTCGTGCCGGTCACCGCGCTCACCTTGAGGTTGCGCCACTTCAGCCAGCCGGCGACGTCCTCCAGGTCGCGCGCCGTGGCGATCTCGGCGCGCAGCATCTCCATGCGGTCGGAAGCGCCGGCCACCGTGATCTCGCGGATCTTGTAGATGCGCCGCTGCGCGAAGAGCGCCGGGTTCTCCTCGTAGAAGGCGCGCACCTCTTCGCCGCTGGGGCGCGCGCGCTCGGCGGCGGTGTGCTCGAGCCAGGCCTGGGCGAGGAGCTGGCGGCGCGACTCCTCGATTGCCTGCACCACGCGCGGCTCGCGGTCGAGCTTCGCCTCGAGCGCCTTCTGCACCAGCAGCTCGCGGTCGATGACCTTGTCGAGCGCCTGCAGCGGATTGCCCGCCCGCAGGGGACCGACCTGCTGCATCGTGATCTCGGTGCCGTTCACGCGCGCCGCGAGCCGCCCGGCCGCGCCGGCGTTCGCGTCGGTGCTGCCGCCGCAGCCCGCGAGCCCGCCTGCAAGGACGAGGCCCGCGAGTCCGCCGATCCAGGCGCGCGGGGCCGTCATGCGCGGATCGAATAGCCCAGTCGGCGCCGCGCCACCCACAGCGCGGCCGCCAGCCCGGCGAAGAGGAGCGCGCCGCCGCGCACGGGGGCCACCGGGCCGATCGAGAAGATGAACGGCGCGGCCGCCGCGAGCGCCGCCGGCGTCTCGCCCGAAGTGGCGCGGACCTGGAACGTCGCGCCCTGCGCGCCGGCCGGCGGCAGCACCGGCTCGCCCAGCGTCACGCGATAGAGATCGGCGAACGAGTACAGGTCCTGGCTCTGCGGCAGGGGCGCGGCGGACGGCGCGTCGGCGCGCGCGGCCGCGCAGCACAGCACGAGCACGGCGAGCGAGGCGCGGAGGACGTTCATCGAGGTGCAGATGCTAGAAGGGGCCTGTTACGGCGCGGGAGCCGCGTTCCCGAAAGGCGATCCGCCGAGCGGACTACGGCGCCAGCGCAGGTCACCGATCTGCTACAAAAAGAAAAACGGGAGAGCGGCCGCAGCCCCTCTCCCGTCTTCGTGCTTCCGACTATGGCGCGGCTACGGCGTGAAGATGCGCAGCTCGAGCGCCTTGCCGATCGCCTGGGTGCGGTTCACGACGTTCAGCTTGCGCAGGATCTTCTGCACGTGGTTCTTCACCGTGAGCGGGCTGATCTTGAGGATCGCGCCGATCTCGAAGTTCGACTTGCCGAGGTAGATCCACTTCAGGATGTCCTGCTCGCGCACCGTGAGCACGTTCTGCGTCGCCGACTTTTCCGACGAGCCCGGCGCGCGCGGCACCTGCGTGCGCACCCACGCCGCGTGCATCGCGGGCGCGAGCAGCTGCGCGAGGTAGACCTGCCGCGCGCCGATGCTGCCGGGGCGGCAGGCGAAGGTGAAGAGCGTGATCGCGCGCCCGTCGGCGTCGTGCACGCCGTGCGAAAGGAGCTGCGTCACGCCGAGGCGCTCGAGCTCGCGCAGGAACGCGCCGTTGCCGAAGGCGCTGTTGCCCAGCGCATCGCGCGTGTCCGTCACCACCGGCTGGAAGCGCCGCTCTTCCCAGGCCTTGAGCAGCGCCGGGGCGATGGAGGCGTCGCGCATGAACATGTCGCTGAACTGCGACGGCTCGGGCGAAGCCATCGAGAAGCCGTCGGCGCGGAACGCCGGCGGCTTGCCGTGGCACTGGGTGCAGATCAGCAGCTCGTGGCGCACCAGGCTCTGCAGCAGGCCCTGCGTCCAGCTGAAGAAGTGCGCGCGCGCATGCACGCGCAGCGACGCGTCCAGGTTGAGGACGATCGACTCGATCTGCAGGAAATCGGCCTGCGACGAGCCCTCCTCATGGCCGTGACCCGCCGCATGGCCCGGCTGCGTCCCGATGGCGGGCTGGGGGATCACGCCGGGAATCGGCGCGCTTTCGTGTGTTTCGCTCACTCGCATTGTTTGCCTTTTCGTGAAAGCCTCGTGAAAGCCGTGCGCGGCCACTATAGTCGGCGCGCATTACGCTGCTGTTAGGCGCGCGCACCGCCGCATTGCTAGTCCGATGAGCCTAGCTCCGCGCCCGGGGCGCAACATCGTCCTTGCATCCGCGTCCCCTACAGTGCGCGGGTCTTGCTCGCCAATCCCGAATCCCGCCCGCGCCTCGGCGCGCAGGCTCCCTCGCAGGTTCCGCGGCTCGCCTCCAGCCCGCCCGGGCGCGCGGCGCTCGTGCGCGCGGCGATCGACCCGGCGGTCGCGGCCG
>DASZQH010000005.1:0-2093 GCA_035549805.1 Burkholderiales bacterium | reverse complement strand
CGTCGGCGCCCTCATGTACTGGAAACAAGGAGCCCGCAAGCCATGTGCGGAATCGTCGGCGCGGTCGCGCGCAGAAACGTAGTCCCGATCCTCATCGAGGGCCTGCAGCGCCTCGAGTACCGCGGCTACGACTCCGCGGGGGTCGCGGTGATCAACGGGTCGATGCACCGCCTGCGCAGCACGGGCAGGGTGTCCGCCCTGAAGCGCCTGTGCGACGAAGCGCAGCTCGAAGGCCAGATCGGCATCGGCCATACGCGCTGGGCGACGCACGGCGTGCCCTCGGAGAGGAACGCCCACCCGCACGTGAGCGAGGGGATCTCGGTGGTGCACAACGGCATCATCGAGAACCACGACGAAGTGCGCGCGCGCCTCCAGGCGAAGGGCTACGCGTTCACCTCCGACACCGACACCGAGGTGATCGCCCACCTCGTGCACTCGCACTTCGAGGGCGGGCTGGACCTGTTCGACGCGGTGCGCGAGGCGGTGCGCGAGCTCGCCGGCGCCTACGCGATCGCCGTCATCTCCGCCGAGGAGAAGGAGAAGCTGGTGGTCGCACGCATGGGCGCGCCGCTGCTGCTCGGCATCGGCGAAGAGGAGAATTTCGCCGCCTCGGACATGTCCGCGCTGCTGCAGGTCACGCGGCGCATGATCTACCTCGAGGAAGGCGACTGCGCCGAGGTGACGCTGCGCGCGGTGCGCATCGTCGACGCGCGCGGCCACGAGGTCGAGCGCCCCCTGCAGGTGAGCCAGCTCGAGGCCGACGCGCTCGAGCTCGGCCGCTTCCAGCACTACATGCAGAAGGAGATCTTCGAGCAGCCCGCCGCCGTCGAGGCGACGCTCGACTGGATCTCGCGCGGCAAGGGGTTCTCGCCGGAGGTTTTCGGCTTCCAGGGAAAGGAAGTCTTCCAGGACATCGATTCGGCCCTGATCCTCGCGTGCGGCACCAGCTACCACGCCGGCGTGGTCGCCCGCTACTGGCTCGAGAGCCTCGCCGGCATCCCGACCAACGTGGAGATCGCGAGCGAGTATCGCTACCGCGACAGCGTGCCCAATCCGCGCAGCCTGGTCATCGTGATCTCGCAGTCCGGGGAGACCGCCGATACGCTGGCGGCGCTGCAGCACGCGCGCAAGCTCGGCCACCCGCACTCGCTCGCCATCTGCAACGTGCCCGAATCCGCGCTGGTGCGCGCCTCGGAGCTCAAGTTCCTGACACGCGCCGGTCCCGAGATCGGCGTCGCCTCCACCAAGGCCTTCACCTCGCAGCTCACGGCGCTCCTGGTACTCGCCTGTACGCTCTCGAAGCTCCGTGGAAGGCTGACGGAGGAGCAGGAACGTCAAATGCTCGAAGCATTGCGCGCGCTGCCGGGCGCCATCGCGGCGGCGCTGCGCACCGAGCCCGAGGTCAAGGCCTGGGCGGAGCGCTTCGCCGGCTGCGAGCACGCGCTCTTCCTCGGCCGCGGCGTGCACTACCCGGTGGCGATGGAGGGGGCGCTGAAGCTGAAGGAGATCTCGTATATCCATGCCGAGGCGTATGCCGCCGGTGAGTTGAAGCACGGCCCCCTCGCCCTGGTCGACGAGCGGATGCCGGTGATCGCCATCGCGCCGCGCGACGCGCTGCTCGACAAGCTGAAGTCGAACCTGCAGGAGGTCCGCGCCCGCGGCGGAGAGCTCTACGTGCTCGCCACCGAAGACACGGGGATGGCCGGCGAAGGCATGCACGTCATCCGGATGAAACCCTTCCCGGACGTGCTCTCGCCCCTCGTCAGCACCATCCCCCTACAGTTGCTCGCCTACCACGCGGCGCTCCTGCGCGGCAACGACGTCGACAAGCCGCGCAACCTCGCCAAGTCCGTCACCGTGGAATAACCTTCTAGCTGAGGGCCGGCGCGTTGGCGTCGGGCTTGAAGCGGTAGCCGGTGCCGCGCACGGTCTCGATCAGCTTGTCGTGGCCCGTCGGGGTGAGCGCCTGGCGCAGGCGGCGGATGTGCACGTCGACGGTGCGCTCCTCGACGAACACGTGCTCGCCCCACACCTCGTCGAGCAGCCGCGCGCGCGAGAACACGCGGCCCGGGTGCGTCATGAAGTAGTGCAGC
>DASZQH010000004.1:0-14089 GCA_035549805.1 Burkholderiales bacterium | reverse complement strand
ACGCTCGGCCAGGCGGTGCTCAAGGCGATCGGCGACAAGGCCGGCGTGCGCCGCTTCGGCCACGCCTACGTGCCGCTCGACGAGGCGCTGTCGCGCGTGGTGCTCGATTTCTCCGGCCGGCCGGGCCTCGAGTACCACGTCAAGTTCACGCGCCCGCTGATCGGCGAGTTCGACGTCGACCTGGTGCACGAGTTCTTCCAGGGCTTCGTCAACCACGCCCAGGTGACGCTGCACGTCGACAACCTGCGCGGCGACAACTCGCACCACCAGTGCGAGACGATGTTCAAGGCCTTCGGCCGCGCGCTGCGCATGGCGGCCGAAGCCGACCCGCGCGCCGGCGGAACGGTGCCGTCCACGAAAGGCTCGCTCTGAATTGAAGATTGCCGTAGTCGATTACGGCATGGGCAACCTGCGGTCGGTGTCGAAGGCGATCGAGCACGTCGCCCCCGGCGAGCAGGTCCTCGTCACTGCCGATCCGAAAGCGATCGCTTCCGCGGACCGGGTGGTCGTCCCGGGCCAGGGCGCCATGCCCGACTGCATGCGCCAGCTCGGTGCGAGCGGGGCGCGGGAGGCGGTGATCGAGGCCGCGCGCGCCAAGCCCTTCCTCGGCATCTGCATCGGCCTGCAGATGCTGTTCGAGCAGGGCGAGGAGGGGGGCGCGCGGGGGCTGGGCATCCTGCCCGGCGCCATCCCCCGCTTCCGCGTCCCGGGCCTCAAGGTGCCGCACATGGGCTGGAACGAGGTGTTCCAGGCGCGCCCGCACCCGCTCTGGGAGGGAATCGGCGACCGCAGCCGCTTCTATTTCGTGCACAGCTACTACCCGGCGCCGACCGACCGCGCGCTGGTCGCGGCGACCTGCGACTACGGCGCGCCCTTTACCTGCGCGGTGGCGCGGGATAATATTTTTGCCGTCCAGTTCCACCCCGAGAAAAGCCAGTCCGCCGGCCTTCAGCTTTTGTCCAATTTCGTCCGCTGGCACCCTTGATTTGAATCGAGCACACGAGTGCTCATCATCCCCGCGATCGATCTGAAAGACGGCCGTTGCGTCCGCCTGAAGCAGGGCGACATGGCGAGCGCGACCGTGTTCTCCGACGACCCCGTCGCCATGGCGAGGCACTGGCTCGCGCAGGGCGGCAAGCGGCTGCACATCGTCGACCTGAACGGCGCGGTGGCGGGCCGGCCGAAGAACGAGAAGGTCATCCGCGACATCATCAAGGCGGTCGGCGACAAGATGCCGATCCAGCTCGGCGGCGGCATCCGCGACCTCGATACGATCGAAAGCTACATCGACGCGGGCGTCACCTGGGTGGTGATCGGCACCGCGGCGGTGAAGAATCCCGGCTTCCTCTCCGACGCCGCCTACGCGTTTCCGGGCCACATCGTCGCCGGCCTCGACGCCAAGGACGGCAAGGTCGCGGTCGAGGGCTGGTCGAAGCTCACCGGCCACGACGTGGTGGACCTGGCGAAGAAGTTCGAGGAGTACGGCATCGAGGCCCTGATCTACACCGACATCGGCCGCGACGGCATGATGAACGGCGTGAACATCGAGGCCACGCTCAAGCTCGCGCAGGCGATCAAGACGCCGATCATCGCCTCCGGCGGCCTCAACGGCATCCCGGACATCCAGGCGATCTGCGAGAAGCTGGTGCCCGAGGGCATCATCGGCGCGATCGCGGGCCGCGCCCTCTACGAAGGCAAGCTCGACCTGAAGCAGGCGCAGGCCGCCGCCGACCAGGCGACCAAGAAGGCCTGACATGCCGTTAGCCAAGCGGGTCATCCCCTGCCTCGACGTCACCGCGGGCCGGGTGGTGAAAGGCGTCAACTTCGTCGCCCTGCGCGATGCGGGCGATCCCGTGGAGATCGCCGCGCGCTACGACGAGCAGGGCGCCGACGAGCTCACGTTCCTCGACATCACCGCCAGCTCCGACGAGCGCGACATCCTCCTCCACGTCATCGAGGCGGTCGCCTCGAAGGTCTTCATCCCGCTCACCGTGGGCGGGGGCGTGCGCAAGGTCGAGGACGTGCGGCGCCTGCTCAACGCGGGGGCGGACAAGGTGTCCATCAATACCTCCGCGGTGCAGAACCCGACGCTCGTCAGCGAGGCCTCGGGGATCGTCGGCTGCCAGTGCATCGTCGTCGCGATCGATGCCAAGAAGAAAGGCGATTCCTGGGAAGTGTTCACTCACGGCGGTCGCAAGCCCACGGGACTCGACGCCATCGAATGGGCGCAGCGCATGGTGAAGGCCGGCGCCGGGGAGATCCTGCTCACCAGCATGGACCGCGACGGCACCAAGGCAGGCTTCGACCTGGCGCTGACGCGCGCGGTCTCCGACGCCGTCCAGGTTCCGGTCGTCGCCTCCGGCGGGGTAGGAAAGCAGGAGCACTTCGCGGAAGGCGTCACGACGGGCGGGGCGAGCGCGGTGCTCGCGGCGAGCGTGTTCCATTTCGGCGAGCTGACGGTGAAGCAGGTGAAGGAGCACATGAAGTCGCGCGGCATCGAGGTGCGGCTGTGAGCTTTCTCGACGAGGTGCCCTGGAACGAACACGAGCTCGTCGCGGCCGTCGCGCAGGACGAGAAGACGGGCAAGGTCCTCACCGTGGCCTGGATGAACCGCGAGGCGCTGGCGCAGACGGTGGAGCGCGGCGAGGCGGTGTACTGGTCGCGCTCGAGGAAGAAGCTGTGGCGCAAGGGCGAGGAGTCCGGCCACGTGCAGAAGGTGCGCGAGATCCGGCTCGACTGCGACTCGGACGCGGTGCTTCTGCTGGTGGCGCAGGTGGGCGGCATCGCGTGCCATACCGGCCGCGAGCGCTGCTTTTTCCGCAAACTCGAGAAGGGGAGATGGGTGGAGACCGATCCGGTGCTCAAGGATCCGGCCCTCATCTACAGAAAATGAAGACAGGACTGGCCGAGACCCTGGAACGGATCGCCGAGACGATCGAGGCGCGCAAGCGGGCCGACCCGCAGAGCTCCTACGTGGCGAAGCTGCTGGCCGGCGGCGAAGACGCGGTGCTGAAGAAGATCGGCGAGGAAGCGACCGAGACCGTGCTCGCGGCGAAGGGCGGCGACCGGCTGCACCTCGTGCGCGAGACCGCGGACCTGTGGTTCCACTGCATGATCCTCCTCTCGCGCCACGGCCTCGGGCCGGGCGACGTGCTCGCCGAGCTGCACCGCCGCGAGGGCATATCCGGCATCGACGAGAAGGCATCGAGGAAGGAATGACGCGCGATCCCGGCTGTATTTTTTGCAAGATCGTCGCCGGCGAGATCCCGGCGAAGAAGGCGTACGAGGACGACGAGGTCCTCGCGTTCCACGACATCCGCCCGGCGGCCCCGGTGCACCTGCTGGTGATTCCCAAGGCCCACGTCGCCAACCTGTACGACGCGAAGCCCGAGCACATCCCGGCGCTGGGAAAGATGCTCGCGGTCGCCGGCCGGCTCGCCACCGAGGGCGGAGCCACGGATGGCTTCCGCACCATCATCAACAACGGGCGGGTGGGGCATCAGGAGGTGTATCATGTCCACATGCACGTGCTGGGCGGGCCGGAACCCCTCGGTCCGATGCTTTACCGAAAGAAATAGGAGACGAATATGGGTTCGTTCAGCATCTGGCACTGGCTGATCGTTCTGGTGATCGTGATGCTCATCTTCGGCACCAAGAAGCTGCGCAACATGGGCACGGATCTCGGCGGCGCGGTGCGCGGCTTCAAGGACGGCATGCGCGAGGGCGGCGAGAAGCCGGCCGACGCGGCGCAGCCGCAGGTCGCCGGCAAGACCGTCGAGGGCGAGGTCAAGGCCCGCACGGAATCGAAGGCCTAGCCTTCCTGCCGCTCCGCTGAAGGCGCCCTCGGGCGCCTTTTTGTTCTGTAGGGACGAATGTTCGACATCGGCTTCTCGGAGCTTCTGGTCATCGGGGTCGTCGCGCTCATCGTGATCGGCCCGGAGCGCCTGCCGCGCGTGGCGCGCACGCTCGGCCACCTGGCGGGCCGGCTGCAGCGCTACGTGACCGACGTGAAGGCCGACATCAACCGCGAGATCGAGCTCGACGAGCTGAAGAAGATGCGCGACTCGATGCAGCAGACCGCGTCGAGCTTCGAGTCCTCGGTGCAGAGCGAGATGCAGAAGACCGAGTCGGACGTGAAGAACGCGGTGGAAGGCACGCCCGCGGAGCCCAAGCCGGCGGAGACCAAGCCGTAATGGCCGACCAGGAAAGCTTCATCTCGCACCTGGTCGAGCTGCGCCAGCGCCTGGTGCGCGCGGTCGGGGCGATCGCGGTGTTCTTCATCGCGCTGTTCCTCTACCCCGGCTCGGGCTACATCTACGACATCCTTGCCGCGCCGCTCATGCAGGCGCTGCCGGAAGGCTCGCGCATGATCGCCACCGGCGTGATCACGCCGTTCATGGTGCCGGTGAAGGTCACCGCGCTGGTCGCGTTCATGTTCGCGCTGCCGTTCGTGCTCTACCAGGCCTGGGCGTTCGTCGCGCCGGGCCTCTACGAGCACGAGAAGAAGCTCGCCCTGCCGCTCGTCCTCGGCAGCACGGTGCTGTTCCTCCTCGGCGTGGCGTTCTGCTACTTCTTCGTCTTCGGCAAGGTGTTCGCGTTCATCAACGACTTCGCGCCGAAGTCGATCACGCCGGCGCCGGACATCGAGGCCTACTTCGGCTTCGTGATGACCATGTTCCTCGCCTTCGGCGTCACTTTCGAGATCCCGATCGTGGTGCTGATGCTGGTGAAGACCGGCCTGGTGTCGATCGAGAAGCTGAAGGAGGCGCGGCCCTACGTGATCGTCGGCGCGTTCGTCGTGGCGGCGGTGGTGACGCCGCCGGACGTGCTGTCGCAGTTCATGCTCGCGGTGCCGATGTGCATCCTCTACGAAGCGGGGCTGTTCTTCAGCCGCTTCATTTCCCCGCGAAAAACCGCTCCACAAGATTCAGCTGATCCGGCACATTGAGTGCCGGCGCATGGCCGCAGCCCGGGATCGTGACGACGACCGCCCGCGGCCCGCGGCGGCGCATCTCTTCCGCCGTGTCGGCGAGCAGCAGGTCCGAGGTCTCGCCGCGCAGGCATAGCGTCGGCACGTCGATCCGGTCGTAGGCGTCCCATTGCTCGTAATCGCCCGGGTGGTGGACGAACTGCAGCACCATGTTCGGGTCGTAGTGGGTCGTGACCCCGCCGTCGGGCAGTCGGCGCGCCGAAGTCTCGGCGAGGCGGCGCCACTGCTCGTCGGAGAGCCAGCCGTACGGCTTGTAGACGGTGCGGAAGTACTGCTCGAGCTCGCTCACGCGCTCGAACCGCGGCGGCTTCCCGGCATAGGAGCGGATGCGCTCCACTGCCGCGTCGGCGATCCGCGGCCCCATGTCGTTCAGGACGAGGCGCCGGATCCGTCCCTTGAGCGGCCCTGCCGCGAGGCGCAGGCCGATCGCGCCGCCCATGGACGTTCCCAGCCAGTGGCACTCCCTCACCTGCAGCGCGTCGAGCAGCGCGACGGCGATCCGGCCGTAGAAATCCAGGCAGTACTCGCGCTCGGGCGCGGGGCTCCACTGGGAGAGCCCGCGGCCGATCGTGTCGGGGCAGATCACCCGGTAGCGCCGGGCGAGATGGGCCGCGATGTCGTCCATGTCGCGCCCGGTGCGCGCGAGGCCGTGCCACGCGACGACGGTTTCGCGATGCGGCTCGCCCCATTCCGTGAAATGGATCTCGCGCCCTTCGCAGCTCAGGTAGCGCGACTTCATCGGCGTCGCAGGTACCCGACGATGCCGGTCGGGAAGTAGTACACAGAGACGACGAAGAGGACGCCGAGCCACAGCAGCCAGCGGTCGGGATGGAACAGGTCCGGGACGAGCGGCAGGCCTTTCGCGGCCCCGGAGATCACTCTCATCGCGTCCTGCAGGTAGTTCTGCGCGATCACGAACAGCGTCGCGCCGAGCACCGCCCCGTACATCGTGCCCATGCCGCCGATGACGACCATCAGCAGGATGTCGATCATGATGCTGAAGTCGAGCGTCGTATTCGGCCCGGTATAGCGCAGCCACAGGGCATACAGGACGCCGGCCAGCGTGGCGACGACGGCGCCCAGGCAGTTCGCGAGCGTGCGGTAGATGACGGTCCGGTAGCCGAGCGCCTCGGCGCGGAAGTCGTTCTCGCGGATCGCGAGCAGCACGCGCCCGAACGGCGAGTTGACCACGCGCAGCAGCGCGAGGAAGAGCGCCAGCGAGGCGCCGAAGACCACGTAGTACGCCGTGACGCGCGTGCGCAGGGCCTCCGGGACCTTGAACGTGATCCCGTCTTCCCCGCCGGTCACGCCGGAGAGCTGCGAGGCGAGGATCGCGAAGAAGGACGCGACCGCGAGCGTGATCATGGCGAAGAAGATCGCCTTGACGCGCAGCGAGAACAGGCCGATCACGAACGACAGGACCAGGGAGAGCAGCATCGCGGCCGCCGTGCCGACGCAGATCGCGGTCCAGGTCGGGTCCAGCCGCGCGATGGCGATGGCGATCCCGTAGCCGCCGATGCCGAAGAACATGGTGTGCGCGAACGACACGATGCCGGTGTAGCCGAGCAGCAGGTCGTAGCTCGCGACGAGCAGGATGAAGACGCAGACCCGCGCGGCGACGTCGAGGGAGCGGGTGCCGGGGAACAGGAACGGCGCGAGCGCGAGCCCGACGAAGATCGCGACCAGCAATGCGCCGAGGACGCGGCTGCGCGGCAGGTCTTCCGAGAGGAGCGCGCGGATCACGTCTTCCCCACCGGATACAGGCCCTGCGGGCGCCACAGCAGGATCATCACCATCAGCAGGATGTTCGAGCCGAGCGCGACCTTCGGCGACAGGTAGCCGACGTAGTTCGCGATCAGGCCGACGAGCAGCGCACCGACGAAGCAGCCGGTCACCGAGCCGAGGCCGCCGATGATGATGACGATGAAGATGAGCACCATCATCTGCGCGCCGATGTGGACGGTGACCGCTTCCTGGTACATGCCCCACAGGGCGCCGCCGAGCCCCGCGAGCGCCGAGCCGGCGACGAAGACGCCGATGAAAAGGCGCCGGATGCGATAGCCCAGCGCTTCCACCATCTCCTTGTTCTCCACCCCGGCGCGGATCAGCAGCCCGAGCTTGGTGCGGTTGAGCGTCAGCACCATCGCGGCGAAGATCAGGAGGCCCACCCCTACGGCCGCGAGGCGGTAGCGCTCGAGCGCGACGTCGCCGAAGAGGAGCGCGCCGCGCAGGGCCTCGGGGCGCGCCAGCGGCAGGAGGTCCGGGCCCCAGACGACGTGGATGAGCTGCTCCGCGACGATCAGGCCGCCGGTCGTGATCAGGATCTGCTTCAGGTGCTGGCCGTAGACCGGCTTGATGATGACGCGCTCGAAGAACAGGCCCAGCGCCCCGGCGACCAGCATCGCGGCGAGCATGGCGGGGGCCAGCGCCGCGAGCCCGCCGCCGAACGCCTTCATGGCGGACGCCGCCACGTAGGCGCCCACGGCGATGAACACCCCGTGGGCGAAGTTGAGGACGTCCATCAGGCCGAAGACGAGCGTCAGGCCGGAGGCCATGATGAAGATGAGCAGGCCCATCGCGAGGCCCGCGACGGTGAGCGTGACCCAGGTCGACGGCGTGCCGATCAGCGCCAGCGCGCCCAGGGCGACGGCCGCGACGAGCACGACGGGAACCAGGTCGAAGCGGCCCGGGCTCACTGGTGAGCCTCGAGGCTCAGGCCGAGGAGGCGGCTCTGCAGCGCCTCGTCGGCGGCGAGCTCGGCCATCGCGCCCGCGTGCACGATGCGTCCGGCGTCCATGACCGCAACCGAGTCGCCGAGCGCGCGCGCGGCGTGGAAGTTCTGCTCGACCATGAGGATGGTCGTGTCGGTCTTCTTCAGCTCGGCGAAGGCCGCGATCAGGTTGTTGATGATCGAGGGGGCGAGGCCCTTGGTCGGCTCGTCGATCAGCACCAGCCGGCGCGGCTCGACCATCACGCGCGAGATCGCGAGCATCTGCTTCTGCCCGCCGGAGAGGTTGCCCGCGGGCAAATGCCAGAACTTCTTCAGCGCCTCGAAGAAGCGGAAGATCCACTCCAGGCGCGCTTCGTCGAGCGGGCCCTGGCGCGCGGCGAGGAGCAGGTTCTCGCGCACCGTCAGGCCGGCGAAGATGCCCATCGACTCCGGCACGTAGCCGACGCCGAGCCCCGCGATGGAAGGGGTGTCGAGCCGGGTGATGTCCCGGCCGTCGAGCTCGATGCGCCCGGCGGAGGCGCGCCACAGGCCCAGGATGGTGCGCAGGCACGTGGTCTTTCCGGCGCCGTTGCGGCCGAGCAGCATCGTGAGCTGGTTCTTCGGGATGAAGAAATCGACCCCCTGGAGGATGTGGTAGCGCCCGATGTGCGTGTGCACGCCTTTCAGCTCAAGCACGGGCGGCTCCGAGATAGGCTTCCTGCACCACCGGCGAGGCGATCACTTCGGCGGGCGCGCCGTCGGCGACGAGCGCGCCCTGGTGCAGGACGATGATGCGGTCGGCGAGCGAGCGCACCACGTCCATCTTGTGCTCGACGAGGAGGATCGCCTTGTCCTTCTGCGCCTTGATGCCCTGGATGAGATCGAGGATCACCGGCACCTCGTCCACGCTCATGCCGGCGGTCGGCTCGTCGAACATGAAGATCTCGGGCTCGAGCGCGAGCAGGATCGCCACCTCGAGCTTGCGCTGGTCGCCGTGCGAGAGCTCGGCGGCGAGCGCGTGGCGCCGCTCGAGGAGCGCGACGCGCGACAGGAAGTGCTCCGCCTTCTCCACCAGCTCGGCGTGGCCGGTCCACACGGACACCAGGTTGAGGCCGAGCCTCGCGCGGGCCTGCACCGCGAGCCGCACGTTCTCGGCGACCGGCAGGTTGGGGAAGAGGTTCGTGAGCTGGAACGCGCGCCCCATGCCCTTGCGCGTGCGCACGGGGGCGGGCGATCGCGTCACGTCCTCGCCGAAGAGCAGCACCTGGCCCGACGAGGCCGCAAGCTGTCCCGAGATCAGGTTGAAGTAGGTCGTCTTCCCGGCGCCGTTCGGCCCGACGATCGCCGTGAGCGTGCCCGGGGCGAAGCGGCAGCTCACGGCGTCCACGGCGACGTGCCCGCCGAAGCGGATCGTCAGGTCGCGCGTTTCAAGGACCGGCTTCATATCGTCATTCCCGCGAAGGCGGGAATCCATGGGCCCCCGCCTTCGCGGGGGCGACGGCGGTCAGCGCTTGTTCCGGATCGGCAGCGGGATGTCCTTGGCCGGGATCTCGCGCACCAGATCCAGCAGGTCCCACTCGTCCTTCTGGTCCTTCTTGATCTTGAAGTGGTACATCGCCTGCATCGCCTGGTGGTCTTCCTTGCGGAAGGTCATCGGGCCCTTGGGCGAGTCGAAGGTCAGCCCTTCCATCGCCGCGATCAGCTTCTCGGTGTCGGTGCCGCCGGCCTTCTTCACCGCCTCGACGATCGCGATGCCCGCCGCCATGCCGCCGGCGACGAAGAAGTCGGGCGGCGCGCCGCCGTAGCGCTTCTTGTACTCGGCCACCAGCCAGTCGTTCGTCTTGTTCTTCGGGAACGCGTAGTAGTAGTAGATCGCGCCCTCGACGCCGGCGAGCGCCTTCCAGGTCTTCATCACCGGCAGGATGTTGCCGCCGGGCGCGAGCTCGATGCCGAAGCGCTCCGGACGCAGGTCGGCGATCTTCGTGACCGGATTCGGCCCGGCCCAGATGATGCCGATCATCTTGCGACCCGGCTTGTCCTTGAGCGCGTCGAACATGCGCTGCGAGGCGGCCGTGAAGTCGGTGGTCGCCTGCGGCACGTACTCCTCGTGCACGATCGTCGCCTTGCTGCCGATGGCGGCGAGCGCCTCCTTGAGCGCCTTCACGCCGTCGCGGCCGAACGCATAGTCCTGCGCAAGCATCGCGATCTGCGCGTTCTGCGGCGTGGCCACCGCGCCGGCGATCGCGTCCTGCGACGAGGAGCGCCCGGTGCGGAAGACATAGCGGTTCCAGCGCTCGCCGGTGATCGAGTCGGCGACCGCCGGCTCGACGAGCAGGATCTTCTTGTACTCCTCCGCGACGGGACGCATCGCGAGCGCGGAGGCCGACGAGGTCGGCCCGACGGCGATGTCCGCCTTGTCGTCGCCGTAGGCCGCGGCGAGCGCCGACTTCGCGATGTCGGGCTTGATCTGGTCGTCCTTCTCGAGGATGACGATCTTGCGTCCGAGGACTTCCATCTTGCCCCCGGTGGCGTACTCGAGGCCGAGCTGCAGGCCGGCCTGCGTCTGCTTGGCGTACGCCTCCAGCGCGCCGGTCTTGCCGTAGATGTGGGCGATGCGCAGCTCGCGCGGTTGCGCGAACGCGGTTGCCGTCGACAGCGCGAGCGCGGCGGCGACGAGGCCTTTTGCGAAGTTCATGAATTCCCCCTCCTGAAGGTGGTGCTGACGTATTGCACGAGGGATGCCAGGCAATAAGCCATTGAATGGATGGGACAGGGGCCGTTTCGTGTGTCCGACATCCAGACAGAATGTCTACTTGTCGGACACTCGTAGCTTCTCATAAAGCGTGGCGCGCGAGATGCCGAGCAGCTTCGCCGCCGACACCTTGTTGCCGCGCGTGGCGGCCAGCGCGGACTCGATGGAGCGCCGCTCCAGCTCGGCGACGAGCTGGGGAAGCGGGCGCAACCCGGCGCTGCGCCCGGCCGCCGGGCTGTCCGGGAGGATGGTCGCGAACGCCTCGGCGCCGAGTCGCGCGTGGTCCGTGAGCATCGCGGCCTGCTCGAGGACATTGCGCAGCTCGCGGATGTTGCCGGGCCAGTCGTGCGCCGCGAGCGCCGCCAGCCCCGCCGGCGTGAGCTCGCGCTGCGGCATGCCGGTGCGCAGCGCGATGTTCTCGAGCAGCGTCTCCGCGAGCGCCTCCAGGTCGCCGACGCGCTCGCGCAGGGCCGGAACGCGAATCGGCAGCACGTTCAGCCGGTAGAACAGGTCCTCGCGGAACCGCCCGGAGGCGACCAGGGCGCGCAGGTCGCGGCTCGTCGCCGCGATCACGCGCACGTCGACCTTCAGGACCCGGTTGGAGCCGAGCGGCTCGATCTCCTGCTCCTGGAGGGCGCGCAGGAGCTTGCCCTGCAGCGCGACCGGCATGTCGCCGATCTCGTCCAGGAGCAGCGTGCCGCCGTCGGCGAGCCTGAACTTGCCGTCGCGGCCCTTGCGGTCGGCCCCCGTGTACGCGCCGGGCGCCACGCCGAAGAACTCCGCCTCCAGCAGCGTATCCGGCACCGCCGCGACATTGACGCTCACGAACGCCTTGTGGGCGCGCCGCGACGCGGCGTGGATGGCGTGCGCGAGCAGCTCCTTTCCGGTGCCGGTCTCGCCCAGGAGCAGCACGTTGCTGTCGGCCTGGGCGGCGCGGCGGGCCTGGCGCTTCACCTCCACGGCCGCGGCGCTCGAGCCGACGAAGCTCGCGAAGGTGTATTTCGTGCGGCGGCGCTCGGCGAGCTCCTGGCGCGCTTCGTCGAGGTCGCGCTGCAGGTGGGCGAACTTCGCGATCAGGGGCTGCAGCGTCGTTTCCGGATGGTCGAAGAGCACCATGCCGAGCGCGCCGAGCACTTCGCCGCGCTCGTCGCGCAGCGGAATGCGGCTCACCACGAAGGTGCCGGCCTTGTTGGTGAGCAGATCGACGAGGATCGGCTTGCCGCTTTCCACCACGTGCCGCATCAGCGTGTTGGGAATCACTTCCTCGACCGGGCGGCCGAGGAAGTCCTCGGGACGCTCGAAGCCGAGCTGCGGCAGGAATTTCTTGTAGCCCTCGTTGATCCAGACCACGCGGGCGTCCCGGTCCACGAGCAGCATGCCTTGTGCCATGCTGGAGAAGAGGTCGAACATCGAGCGCGCCGCGCGCTCGAGGATCTGCTCCTGCGAAAGCGGGCTCACTCGGCGCGCGCCTGCGGCTTGGGCCGCCTGCCGACCGTGATCGACGCCTCCACCGTGCTCCCCTGGCGGCGCAGCTTCGCGCTCGCGGCGCTGCCCGGCACCAGGGCGGCGACGATGTTCAGCATCGCCGCCGGGTCCGCCACCGGCTTGCCGTCGATCTCGACCAGCACGTCGCCGGGCCGCACGCCCGCCTTGTCCGCCGGGCCGCCGCGCAGCACGCCCGCGATGATCGCGCCGCGCGTCGTGCCGAGCTTGAACGACTCGGCGACCGCGGGAGTGATCTCCTGCACCTCGACGCCGATCCAGCCGCGCGTCACCCCGCCGCTCTTCACGATCTGGTCGAGCACCATCTTCGCCGTCGAGACCGGGATGGCGAAGCCGATGCCGAGCGAGCCGCCCGAGCTGGAGAAGATCGCGGTGTTGATGCCGACGAGGTTGCCCGCGCCGTCGATGAGCGCGCCCCCGGAGTTGCCCGGGTTGATCGCGGCGTCGGTCTGGATGAAGTTCTCGAACGTGTTGATCCCCAGGCCGGTGCGGCCGAGGGCCGAGACGATGCCCGCGGTGACGGTCTGGCCGAGCCGGAAGGGGTTGCCGATGGCGAGCACCACGTCGCCCACGCGCAGCGCGTCGGAGGAGCCGAAGTGGATCGCCGGCAGGTTCTCCGCGTCGACGCGCAGCACCGCGAGGTCGGTGTCGGGGTCGTTGCCGACGAGCTTGGCGAGGAGCTTGCGCCCGTCGGGCAGCGCCACCTCGATCTCGTCGGCGCCGTCGACGACGTGGTGGTTGGTGAGGATGTAGCCGTTGGTGCTCACGATCACGCCGGAGCCGAGGCTCGTCGCGCGCTGCGACTCGTCGGGAAGCTGCTCGCCGAAGAAGCGGCGGAACACCGGGTCGTTCAGCAGCGGGTGGCGCGCGGAGCGGGTTTCCTTCGAGGTCGAGACGTTGACCACCGACGGCATGGCACGCTGAACGGCGTCGTTGAACGAGGAAGCGGCGATCGCCGCGGGCGCGGGGCGTTGCGCGGGCGCCGCCGGCAGCGCGACGCTCGGCACGCCGCGCGAAGGCAGCCACTCGGGGCGGAAGGTCGAGACGACGAACAGGACCGCGACCGCCACCGTGACCGCCTGCGCGAAGATCAGCCAGAGGCGCTGCATGGAGGGCAGGGAATCTACCACCAACCGCGCTGCAGCACGCGACCCCCCGAGGGGGGCGGAATTCCCTTGCGATTGAGGGACTTGGAGGCGAAATCGTGGACTTTTCCGGGGCCGCTCTGTAAAATCGCGAGCTTTTCCCGCCTCCCATAAGAAAGAAAAGCGTTCCCATGAGCGAGCAAGACAAGGTCGACAGCGCGCGGCGCGGCCTCATCGTCGCGACGTCCGTGGTCGGCGGCGCGGCAGCGGCCGGCGCCGCCGTGCCGTTCGTCTGGAGCATGTTCCCCTCGGAGCGCGCGAAGGCCGCCGGCGCGCCGGTCGAGGTCGATCTCTCGAAGATCGCGCCGGGCGCGATCGAGGTCGTCGAATGGCGCGGCAAGCCGGTGTGGGTGATCCGCCGCACCAAGGAAATGCTGGAGTCGCTGAAATCGGTGGCGCCGCGCCTGTCCGACCCGGAGTCGAAGAGCTCCGAGCAGCCGGACTACGCGAAGAACGAGTACCGCTCGCAGAAGCCCGACATCATGGTGATGGAGGGCGTGTGCACGCACCTCGGCTGCTCGCCGCAGCTGAAGGGGGCGGAAGCGAAGGCCGAGATGGGCGCCGACTGGGTGGGCGGCTTCTACTGCCCGTGCCACGGCTCGAAGTTCGACCTGGCGGGCCGCGTCTACCGCGGCGCGCCGGCCCCGACCAACCTGAAGGTGCCGCCCTACGAGTTCGTCTCCGACGGGACGCTCGTGATCGGCGCCGAGAAGAAAGGGGCGTAGCCGATGGCGAGCCGCCTCTCCGCGCTGTGGAACTGGTTCGACGCGAGGATGCCCTCGGTCGCCGAGCAGTGGAAGATCCACGCCTCCGAGTACTACGCGCCCAAGAACTTCAACTTCTGGTACTTCTTCGGCTCGCTGGCCCTGCTGGTGCTGGTGATCCAGATCGTCTCCGGCATCTTCCTCACGATGAACTACAAGCCGGACGCGAACCTCGCCTTCGGCTCGGTCGAGTACATCATGCGCGACGTGCCGGGCGGCTGGATC
>DASZQH010000003.1:0-9906 GCA_035549805.1 Burkholderiales bacterium | reverse complement strand
GCTCCTCCGTCTTCGCGCTCTCCGAGAAGCGGGCGACCTCCGAGGCCGCGCGCTGGCTGGCGAACAAGGAAAACGACGCCGACCTCATCGGCGGGGTGAACCTCGACGTGAAGGACAAGTACCTCGCGCAGACCCTGCTCGACCTGTCACAGACCGCGACCATCGACCACAGCCTGCGCCTGGGCAGCGCGGTGCTGAAGAATCTCGGCGGGGTGAACACGCTGCACAAGCCGCGCGTCGAGCAGGCCTCGTTCGCGGTGCTCAAGGCGCCCGACATCCCGTCCATCCTCGTCGAGACCGCGTTCATCTCCAACCCCGAGGAGGAGAAGCGGCTCAACGACGAGGCCTACCAGGACAAGCTGGCGCGCGCGATCCTCGACGGCATCCGCGAGTACTTCGCCAAGCACCCGCCCCGCCCGCAGTCACCCCTGGCGCTGAACTGAGCGCCCTTTCAGCCAGGCGAAGAGCGCCGGCGAGATCGACAGCAGCACGATGGCGATGATCACCACGGTGAGGTTGTTCTTCACCACCGGGATATTGCCGAAGAAGTAGCCCAGGCTGCACAGCGACAGCACCCAGATCAGCGCGCCGGCGACGCAGTACGCGATGTAGCGCGGGTACGGCATCGCCCCGATGCCGGCGACGAACGGGGCGTAGGTGCGCACGATCGGCACGAAGCGGGCGAGGATGATCGTCTTGCCGCCGTGCTTCTCGTAGAACACGCTGGCGCGCAGCAGGTGCGCCGGGTTGATGAAGCGGGCGAATACCTTCGGCCCCGCCCAGCGGCCGGCGAAGTAGTTCACGTTGTCGCCGCAGAGGGCCGCCGCGATGAGCGTCGCCATGAGCAGAGTGATGTCCATCCCGCCGACCGCCGCCACCGCGCCGGCGACGAACAGCAGCGAATCACCCGGCAGGAAGGGCGTGACGACCAGGCCGGTCTCGCAGAACACGATCGCGAAGAGCAGCGCGTAGACCCACGGGCCGTCCTGGGCGACGAACGCCGCGAGGTGGTCGTCGAGGTTGACGATGAGATCCCAGAACCAGAGGAGAAGCTCCATGGGGCGATTCTATATACTCGGCTCGTGCCCCCCATCCGCGTCCTCCCCGAGCTGCTCATAAGCCAGATAGCCGCGGGGGAAGTGGTCGAGCGTCCCGCCTCGGTGCTGAAGGAGCTGCTCGAGAACAGCCTCGACGCCGGCGCGAAGGCGATCACCGTCACCCTCGACGAAGGCGGCGCGCGGCGCATCCAGGTCGACGACGACGGCGCCGGGATCGCGGCCGACGAGCTGCCGCTCGCGCTGGCGCGGCACGCCACGAGCAAGATCGCCAGCCTGGAGGACCTCGAAGGGGTCGCCACGCTCGGCTTCCGCGGCGAGGCGCTCGCGTCCATCGCCTCGGTCTCGCGCCTGTCGATCACCACGCGCCGCCTCGACGCGCCGCACGCCTACGCGCTCAGCGCCGAAGGCGCCACGCACGGCGAGATCGGCCCGGCGGCGCGGGCGCCGGGCACGACGGTCGCGGTCGCCGACCTGTATTTCAATACGCCGGCGCGGCGCAAGTTCCTGCGCAGCGAGCCGACCGAGTTCGGCCACTGCGACGAGGTGTTCCGCCGCATCGCCCTGGCGAAGCCGGACGTCGCGTTCCTGCTCAAGCACAACGGCCGCGCCAGCCGCCACCTGCGCGTGCAGCCGCTCGCGGAGCGCATCGCCGCGGTGCTCGGCAGCGAGACGACCGAAGGCAGCCTGCCGGTCGACGCGCAGAGCGGCGCCCTGCGCCTCTCCGGCCTCGCCGGCAGCCCGAACGCGGCGCGCGCGCGCGCCGACGGCCAGTACTTCTTCGTCAACGGCCGCTTCGTGCGCGATCGCCTGCTCTCGCACGCGGCGCGCGAAGCGTACGCCGGCCTGCTGCACGGGGACCGCCAACCCGCGTACGTCCTGTTCCTCGAATGCGACCCGCGCGCGGTCGACGTCAACGTGCATCCGGCGAAGACCGAGGTGCGCTTCCGCGACTCGCGCGCCATGCACCAGTTCGTCTACCACGCGCTGCAGCGCGCGCTTGCCGCGACGGCCGCGGAGGCGCCCGTCGCCTATGCCTCGGTCAACGAGCGCGGCCTGGTGTTCCCTTCACCTCAGCCCTCCCTGCACATGGAGCAGCCGGTGGCGGCATACGGCGCTTTCGTGGGTTCGGCTTTTCAGAGAAACGAGACTCCCCGGACGAGCGAGGGGCAGCATCCGCTCGGCTATGCCCTCGCGCAACTGCACGGCATCTACATCCTGTCGCAGAACGCCGCCGGCCTGGTCCTCGTCGACATGCACGCCGCGCACGAGCGCATCGTGATGGAGAAGCTGAAGAAGAACCTCGACGCGGGCGCGGTACAGCGCCAGGCACTGCTCGTGCCGGCGGTGTTCCGCGCCGAGGCGCTGGAGGTGGCGACCGCCGAGGAGAACCCGCAGGCGCTGGAGCGCCTCGGCCTCGAGCTCACGCCGGCCGGGCCGGGCGAGCTCGCGGTGCGCGCCGCGCCGGCGCCGCTCGCCGGCGGCGACATCGTCGGCCTCGCCCGCGACGTGCTGGGCGAGATCCGCGAGTTCGGCGCGACGCAGGTGCTCTCGGAGCGGCAGGACGAGCTACTCGCCACCATGGCCTGCCACGCCGCGGTGCGCGCCAACCGGGTCCTCACCGTGCCGGAGATGAACGCCCTGCTGCGCGAGATGGAGGAAACCGAGCGCTCCGGCAGCTGCAACCACGGCCGGCCGACCTGGTACCAGCTCACGCTCGCGGACCTGGACCGCCTGTTCATGCGAGGACGATAGGGTCGACGATGAAGGCCAAGGAAAGCAGAGTGATGCTCGTCACCGGCGGCGGCCGGGGCATCGGCGCCGCGACGGCGCGCCTCGCGGCGCAGGCCGGCTACGCAGTGGCCGTGAACTATCACGCCGACCGCGCCTCCGCGGAGCGCCTCGTCGAGGAGCTGAAGGCCGCGAAAGCGAAGGCCATCGCGGTGCGCGCCGACGTCGCGGTGGAGGCGGACATCCTCAACCTGTTCCGGCAGGTCGACAGCGCCCTGGGCCGCGTCACGGCGCTCGTCAACAATGCCGGCATCGTCGACAAGGGCATGCGCGTCGAGCTGATGAGCGGGGCGCGCCTGGCGCGCATGTTCGCGGTAAACGTCACCGGCACCATCCTGTGCGCGCGCGAGGCGGTCAAGCGCATGTCGAGGCGCCTGGGCGGCGCCGGCGGCGCGATCGTCAACGTCTCCTCCATCGCCGCGAGGCTCGGCGCCCCGGGGGAGTACGTGGACTACGCGGCGTCCAAGGGCGCGGTCGACACGTTCACCGTCGGCCTCGCCAAGGAAGTCGGGCCGGACGGGATCCGCGTCAACGCGGTGCGCCCCGGCATCATCCGCACCGAGATCCACGCCTCGAGCGGCGATCCGGGACGCCTCGAGCGCATCGGCGCCATGGCCCCGCTCGGGCGCCCGGGCGAGGCCGAGGAAGTCGCGCGCACGATCCTCTGGCTGCTCTCGGACGAGGCGTCGTACCTCACCGGCGCGCTGGTCGACGTCAGCGGAGGCCGCTAGCTGGCTGCCGCAGCACCGACTGCGGCGCTGGTCCTGCTCGGCCCCACCGCGAGCGGGAAGTCCGCCCTGGCGCTGGCGCTCGCCGAGCGGCTGCCGGTCGAGATCGTCTCGCTCGACTCGGCGCAGGTGTACCGCGGCATGGACATCGGGACGGCGAAGCCCGCCGCCGCCGAGCGCTCGCGCGTGCCGCACCACCTCATCGACCTGGTCGATCCGGACCAAAGCTACTCGGCCGGGCGCTGGCGCGAGGACGCGGTCCGTGTCACGCAGGAGATCCTCGCGCGCGGCCGCCTGCCCGTGCTCGTCGGCGGCACAATGCTCTACTACCGCGCGCTCGTGCAGGGTCTCGACGCCCTGCCGCCGGCCGATCCCGCCGTGCGAGCGCAGATCGACGCGGAGGCGGCCGAGCGCGGCTGGCCCGCGCTGCACGCCGAGCTCGCGAAGGTCGATCCCGCCACCGCGCAGCGCATCCCGCCCACCGATCCGCAGCGCATCCAGCGCGCGCTCGAAGTCTGGCGGATCACGGGCCGGCCTCTTTCATCGCAGCACGGGAAGACGCCGGCGTCGCTGCCGTTCGAGATTCGGGCTTTCGCACGGATGCCGTCCCGCGAGGAGCTCCACGCGAACATCGAAAAGCGGTTCGACGCGATGCTGCAGCAGGGATTCGTCGACGAGGTTCGACACCTCAGGACGAGATACCGGCTGACCGCCGACATGCCGAGCATGCGCGCGGTAGGCTACCGCCAGGTCTGGGAGTACCTCGAGGGCGCCGTGTCGCGCGAGGAAATGCGCAGCCGGGCGATCGCCGCGACGCGACAGCTCGCGAAGCGGCAGATGACCTGGCTGCGCAGCTTCCCCGGCTTACTCCGGCTGGATGCCGGCGGCGGCCATGGTCTTGCGGTAGGCCTCGAGCTGCTCCTTGACGTAGGCGCCCAGGCGCTCGGGAGAGCTCGGGCTTAGCGAGAAAGCCTGCTTCTCCATCGCCGACTGCACGTCGGGGCGGCCCATCGCGGCGACGAACTCCTTGTTGAGGCGCTCGGTCACCTCGCGCGGCATCTTCGCCGGCCCGAACAGGGCGGCCCACGAGACGATGGAGAACTCCGGCATGCCGGCCTCCGCGATCGTGGGCACGTTGGGCAGCACCGGGCTGCGCTTGGGCAGCGTGGTGACGATGGCGCGCAGCTTGCCGTCGCGGATGTGCGGCACGCTGGTGGTCGACGAGGCGAAGATGAGCTGCACGCGGTTGGCGAGGAGATCGGTGATCGCCTGCGGCTCGCCCTTGTACGGCACGTGCAGCATCTTGATCCCGGCCAGCGACTGGAACAGCGCCGTGGACACGATGCCCGTGGTGTTCCCGGTGGCGTAGTTCAGCTTGCCCGGGTTGGATTTCGCATAGCCGATCAGCTCCTGCAGCGTCTTCGCCGGCACGTCGGGGTGGACCACGATGAAGAACGTGTAGCGGCCGACGTCCGTGATCGGCGTGAAATCGGCGATCGGATCGTAGGGCGGGCTCTTCTTCATGACCGGCACGACGGACATCGGGCTGTTGGTG
This sequence comes from Burkholderiales bacterium, assembly GCA_035549805.1. Classification (GTDB taxonomy): domain Bacteria; phylum Pseudomonadota; class Gammaproteobacteria; order Burkholderiales; family SG8-39; genus SCGC-AG-212-J23. The sequence continues at coordinate 4,777 of DASZQH010000003.1, read as the reverse complement.
GCGAGCAGCATCGTGTAGCCGTCCGGCGCGGCCTTCGCCACTTCCGACGCCGCGATCGCGCCGTCGGCGCCGGCCTTGTTGTCCACGATGACCGGCTGGCCCACCGCCTGCGAGACCGAGCCCCCGAGGATGCGCGCGACGGTGTCGGTGGCCGATCCGGCAGGGAACGGCACCACGATGCGCAGCGGCTTGCTGGGGAACGGCTGGGCGTGTGCGGCGGAAGCGACGACGAACAGCGCGACGGCGAGCAACCTGGAAAGCATGAGTCCTCCTCACTCGTTTTTCCGGACCCCCCGGATATTAAGCGCAGCGAGGCAGAATTGCAGTCCGACCAGCGCCCAGGCGCGGTCGTGCCAGCCCCACACCACCCAGAGGACGTTGCTTCCCAGGAAGACCCAGAAGCCGATGGCGCGCTTGTGCGCCGAGCGCGAGCCGACCAGCCACGCCGCAGCGACCGTGGCGACCATGGCGGGCCATTGCACGAGATCGATGTATTCCATTCCGGGGTCAGACCATAGAATTGCCGATCCATTCAGGAGCGGACATGGAAATCGGCATCCTCGGCCTGGGCCGGATGGGCTCGGGCATGGCGCGGCGCCTCGCGCGCGCCGGCGTGCACGTGATCTGCCACGACCCGGCCGATGCGGCGCGCGCGGCGCTGGCCGGCGAGCCGAACGTCGACTGCGTGGAGAACCCGGCCGCGCTGTGCGCGCGGCTCGAGGGCGAGCGCGTGATCGTGATCATGGTGCCCGCCGGCGAAGCGGTGGAAGCGGCGATCCGCGACCTCCTCCCGCTCATGTCCTCGGGCGACACCCTGGTCGACGGCGGTAACAGCTACTACCGCGACTCCAAGCGCCGCGCGCTCGCCCTCTCGCAGCAGGGCGTGCGCTACATCGACGCCGGCGTCTCCGGCGGCGTGCATGGCCTCGAGAACGGCTTCTGCCTGATGCTCGGCGGCACCCCGAAGTCGATCGAGATCTTCGCCCCGTTCGCGCGCATCCTCGCGCCGGCGCCGGACCAGGGGTGGCTGCACTGCGGCCCGAGCGGCGCGGGCCACTACGCCAAGATGATCCACAACGGCATCGAGTACGGGATGATGCAGGCGCTCGCCGATGGCTTCGCGCTCCTCGCCGCGCGCCCCGACCTCGACCTCGATCCCGGCCGGCTCGCCGAGACCTGGCGCCACGGCAGCGTGATCCGCTCCTGGCTCCTCGACCTGTGCGGCGAAGCCCTGCGGAGCAACGAGAAGCTCGCCGGTGTCGCGCCGATCGTCGCCGACTCCGGCGAAGGCCGCTGGACCGCGCTCGAGTCGGTGGAGCTCGGCGTGCCCACGCCCGTCATCACCATGGCGCTCATGGCGCGCTTCTCCAGCCAGGGCCGCTCCGACTACGCCCGGCGCCTCCTCGCCCTGATGCGCGCCGGCTTCGGCGGGCACGCGGTGACCAGGAAGGAATGATCGTCCTGGTCATGGGCGTCTCGGGATCGGGCAAGACGACGATCGGCGAGCGCCTGGCAGCGAGGCTCGGCGCCCGGTTCCTCGACGCCGACGACTTCCATCCGCCGCAGAACGTGGCAAAGATGGCCGCCGGCGTTCCGCTGACGGATGAGGATCGCTCGCCCTGGCTCACCCGCCTGAATGAAGCCTTGAGGGGCGAAAGGAACGCCGTGCTCGCCTGCTCCGCCCTGAAGGAGAAATACCGGAAGACGCTCCGGGAAGGCGTGGCGGACTTCCGCATCGCTCACCTGAAAGGCAGCTACGACTTCATCCATGCCCGGCTCGCGGCCCGCAGGCATCGCTACATGCCGGCGTCCCTCCTGGCGAGCCAGTTCGCGACCCTCGAGCCGCCGGCCGATGCGATCGAAGTGGATGTCACGCAGGACGTGGACGCGTGCGTGGCGAAGATCGCAGAGGCGCTGGGCTGATGGAGCGCGTCTTCTTCTCTCTCGGCGCCGTTTCGGCGCTCGTGGCGGTGGCGCTGGGCGCCTTTGCCGCGCACGGACTCAAGGCGCGCCTCGCGCCCGACCTTCTCGCCGTCTTCGAAACCGGCGTGCGCTACCAGATGTACCACGCGCTCGCGCTGCTGGCGGCCGCCTGGGCGTGCACGAGATGGCCCGGCGCCGCGGCGGCGGCGGGCGGCTGGCTGTTCGTCGCCGGCACGATCCTCTTCTCGGGAAGCCTGTACGCCCTCGCGCTCGGCGGGCCGCGCTGGCTCGGCCCCGTCACGCCGCTCGGCGGCCTGGGGTTCCTCGCCGGCTGGGCCTGCCTTGCCTGGGCCGCGGCCCGCGGCTGATCTACTCGCCGAAGGCCGCGCCGCCGCGGCGCGGGTCCGCCGCGCCGCGCCAGCCGCCGGGGATGCGCTCCACCCCGTGCAGGCCGCTCGTCAGCTCGCGGAGCACGACCTCGTGCCCGCGCGCACGCAGCGCATCGCTCAGTGCCTCGTAGGCGGATCCGCGCTCGACTTCGGTCGCGCCGTTACGGTTCGAGAAGTTCGGCAGGCCGATCGCCTCGGCCATCGGCAGGTTCCAGCCGAGCGTGCCGATAAGCGCCTTCGCGACGTAGTGGATGATGAACGGGCCGCCGGGGGAGCCGACGGCGAGGCGTACCTCCCCCGCGGGGCCAAACACGATCGTCGGCGCCATGCTCGAGCGCGGGCGCTTGCGCGGCTCGACCTCGTTCCTGGAGTTCGGCGTGAAGTCGAAGTCGGTGAGCTCGTTGTTGAGCAGGAATCCGCGCACCATGATGCGGCTGCCGAAGGTCGCCTCGATGGTGCTCGTCATCGACACCACGTCGCCCTCCGCGTCGACGATCGTGAAGTGCGTCGTGCCGGCCGCCTCGGGATCGCCCGAGGGCGCGAGGCCGATCGCGCGCTCTCCGATCAGGGCGGCTCGTTTCTCGAGATACTTTCCATCGACCAGCGCCGCCGTGGGCACCGAGACGAAATCCGGATCGCCGATGAAGCGCGCGCGGTCGGCATACGCCAGGCGGGACGCTTCGGCATAGAGGTGCAGCGCCTTCTCGCTTCCCGCGGGCTGGGAGGGAAATTCCGTTCTCTCGAGCATCCCCAGGATCTGCAGCACCGCGACGCCGCCGGAGCTCGGCGGCGGCATCGAGCACACGCGCCACTGCCGGTACGGCCCGCACAGCGGGTCGCGCTCGACGGCGCGGTACGCGGCGAGGTCCTCTTCGGTCAGGCCGCCCGGCTTCGCGTGCGTGCGCACCGCACGGGCGATGTCCGCGGCGATCGGCCCGCGGTAGAAGGCCTCCACCCCCTCGAACGCGAGCGTCCGAACCGTCGCCCCGTACGCGCGGTTCGTGAGGCGCGCGCCGACCGGCCTGGGCCTGCCGTCCGCGCCGTAGAAGATCGCGCGCGCCTGCGGGTCGTTGCGCAGGTGGGTTTCCTTCTCGAGCTGCGCGTGCAGGCGCGCAGACATCGGCCAGCCCTCCTCGGCGGCGAAGATGGCGTACTGGAGCAGCTCCGCCCAGCGCAGCCGTCCGTGGCGCTGGTACGCCATCTCCAGCATCCGCAGCACCCCGGGGACGCCAACGGAGCGCCCGCTCGCCGCCGCCGCCATGAACGGCATCGGCTTGCCGTCGCGATCGAGGAAAAGCGCGGGGGAAGAGGAAGCAGGGGCGATTTCGCGACCGTCGTAGGCGCGCAGCTTCTTTTCCTTCGCCGACCAGTGCAGCATGAACGCGCCGCCCCCCAGGCCCGAAGCTTCCGGCTCGACGAGGCCGAGGACCATCTGCACCGCGATCGCCGCGTCCACCGCCCCGCCGCCCAGCCGCAGCACCGTGGCGCCCGCTTCCGCCGCGAGCGGATGCGCCGCGGCCACCATGAAGCGCCGCCCCTCCGCCTGCTTTTCGTTCTCCGGGGCGGAGAGCGAAGCGCAACCGGCGCACAAAAACAAAAGGGCGACCGCAGTCGCCCTTTCGATCCGGAAGTTCCGGAGAAGCGTCACACCATCAGCGGCACGACCAGCAGTGCCACGATGTTGATGATCTTGATCAGCGGGTTCACCGCCGGGCCCGCCGTGTCCTTGTACGGATCGCCCACGGTGTCGCCGGTCACGGCCGCCTTGTGCGCGTCCGAGCCCTTGCCGCCGTGGTGGCCGTCCTCGATGTACTTCTTGGCGTTGTCCCACGCGCCGCCGCCGGTGGACATCGAGATCGCGACGAACAGGCCGGTCACGATCGTGCCCATCAGCACGCCGCCGAGGGCCTGCGGGCCGAGGATCAGGCCGACCAGGATCGGCACCAGCACCGGGAGCAGGGACGGGATCATCATCTCCTTGATCGCGGCCTTGGTGAGCAGGTCGACCGCGGTGCCGTACTCCGGCTTCGCCGTGCCCTGCATGATGCCCGGGATCTCCTTGAACTGGCGCCGCACTTCGAGCACCACGGAGCCCGCCGCGCGGCCGACCGCCTCCATCGCCATCGCGCCGAAGAGGTAGGGCACGAGGCCGCCGATCAGCAGCCCGATCACGACCATGTGGTCGGAGAGGTCGAAGCGGATGGACTTGCCGGCCGCTTCCAGCGCGTGCGTGTAGTCGGCGAAGAGCACGAGCGCGGCGAGGCCCGCCGAGCCGATGGCGTAGCCCTTGGTCACCGCCTTGGTCGTGTTGCCGACCGCGTCGAGCGGGTCGGTGATGTCGCGCACCGCGTCGGGCAGGTCCGCCATCTCGGCGATGCCGCCCGCGTTGTCGGTGATCGGCCCGAAGGCGTCGAGCGCCACGATCAGCCCGCAGAGCGAGAGCTGCGCGACGACGGCGATGCCGA
>DASZQH010000002.1:0-5575 GCA_035549805.1 Burkholderiales bacterium | reverse complement strand
CGGTGCGGCCCTGACCGAGGCCAACATCGCACGCCTGCGGGAAGTGCGCCGGATCGGCTACCTGAACATTTCCCTGAACTACGCCGACGAGCAGGAGTACGAGGCGATCATGAAGATCCCGTTCGCCCGCACCCTGCGGCGTCTCGACGCCCTGCACGAAGCCGTGACGGCCGGCGAGCTGCGCGTCCCCGTTCGCCTGACGCGGGTGTCCGCCGACCGCGAGAGCGACGCCCGCTTCCTCGCCTGGTGCGCGGCGCGCTATCCGCGCTTTCCGGCGCTCGTCGCGCCGCGCAATGACTGGATCGGCGATGTGCCGGGTGCCCAGGCGACCGCGGTGCCCGATGCCCCCTGCCATCGCTGGTTCGACCTCTCCATTACCGCCACCGGCGTCGTCGCGCTTTGCTGCATGGACGGCGAGGCAAAGTACCCGAAGGGCGACGTGCGGCACGAGCACGCGCTCGACATCTACAACCGCCCCCACCTGCTCGAGCGCCGCGCAAACCTGGTCTCCCGGCGGGCAGCCGGCGATCCCTGCAGCCGCTGCACGTACCTGAGCTTCTAGCGTTCTGGTAAGTTGCGTGGACCAACCAAGGGGGAGGCGTCATGCGTATACCGATATTCCTGATCACCCTGTCGGTTCTGCCCGCCGCGGCGTGGGCTCAGGCCGACACCCGGACGGCGAGCCTCGCGGCAACGTGCGCCAACTGCCACGGCACCGACGGCCGCAGCGTCACGAGCCAGGTCCCGGCGCTGGCCGGCGTACCTCGGCAGAATATCGTCTCGGCGCTCAAGGGCTTCAAGGATGGCACGCGCCCGGCCACGGTGATGCACCAGCTCGCCAAGGGCTATACGGACCCGCAGATCGAAGCGCTCGCGGCGTACTTCGCCGCGCAGAAGTAGGAGACCGGCCATGAACAGAAGAGACCTGCTCAAGCTCGCAGGCGCCACGGCGGCGCTCTCGGCGGCCGGTTGCGCCACGACCGGCGCCGGCAAGGCGCGCGTCGTCGTGATCGGCGGCGGCTATGGCGGGGCGACGGCCGCGAAGTACATCAAGCTCTGGGACCCGGGCATCGACGTCACGCTCGTCGAGCGCCAGCCGTTCTTCATCTCCTGCCCCATCTCCAACCTCGTGCTGGGCGGCCACTACACCATCGACGACGTGCGGCGCCCCTACACCGGCCTGGAGCGCCGCGGCGTACGCGTCGTGCACGATGAAGTGACCGCGGTGGACGCGGCCAAGAAGACGGTTACCCTGGCGAGCGGCGCGACGCTCGGCTACGACCGCCTGGTCATGTCGCCCGGCATCGACTTCAATTTCAGCGAAGTGGCCGGGCTCGAGGCCGCGAACCGGAACGGCCGCATCCTGCATTCCTGGAAGGCCGGCCGCGAGACGCTCCTCCTGCGGGCGCAGCTCGAAGCCATGCGTGACGGCGGCGTCTACGTGCTCGCCGTTCCGCTCGCGCCGTACCGCTGCCCGCCCGGACCCTACGAGCGCGTGTGCCAGGTCGCTTCGTACTTCAAGAAGGCGAAGCCCAGGTCGAAGATCCTGGTCGTCGACGCGAATCCCGACGTGACTTCGAAAGGCCCGCTCTTTAAGCGCGCCTGGTCCGAGCTCTATCCCGGCATGATCGAGTACCGCGGCAACTCGAAGGCGATCGGCGTCGACGAGAAGGGGATGGTGGTGAAGCTCGAGGTCGACGACGCGAAGGGCGACGTTCTGAACGTGGTGCCGCCGCAACGCGCGGGCGACATCGCGGTCAAGACCGGCCTCATCACCCACAACAACCGCTGGTGCAACGTGGACTGGCGCACGATGGAGTCGACCGCGGTGAAGGACGTGCACGTCCTCGGCGACGCGACGCTGTCCGCTCCGGCCATGCCCAAGTCCGGCCACATGGCGAACAACCACGCGAAGGTTGCGGCCGCGGCGATCGTCGAGCTGCTGAACGGGCGTGCGCCGAATCCCGCGCCCGTGATGACGAACACCTGCTACAGCTTCGTCTCCGAGAGCGAGGTGATCCACGTCGCGTCGGTGCACCAGTGGAGCGACAAGGACAAGACCATCGCGCCGGTGCCCGGCTCGGGCGGCGTCTCCTCCGCCCGCAGCCATCAGGAGGCGATCTACGGCTGGTCGTGGGCCCAGAACATCTGGGCCGACATGCTGACCTGACGGCCTAGCTCTTCCCGGTCGAGCCGAAGCCGCCGGCGCCGCGTGCGCTGGCGGCGAATTCCTCGACCACCTCGAGCCGGACCTGCTCCACCGGCACCACCACGAGCTGGGCGACACGGTCCATCGGCTGGATGGTGAAGCTCGCCTGGCCGCGATTCCACAGCGACACCATCAGCGGCCCCTGGTAGTCCGAGTCGATCAGGCCGACCAGGTTGCCCAGCACGATCCCGTTCTTCGCCCCGAGGCCGGAGCGCGGCAGGATGATCGCGGCGTAGCCGGGGTCGCCGACATGGATCGCGATGCCGGTCGGCACCAGCGTGCTCTGGCCAGGCGCCAGCACGAGTTCCTTGTCCAAGCAGGCGCGCAGGTCCAGCCCCGCGGCGCCCGCCGTGCCGTATTGGGGCAGCATGCCGCGGACCCTCTCGTCGAGGATCTTCACTTCCAGCTTTCGCATCTATCTTCCCTTGGAGAGCATGCCGGCGACGTGGTCCAGCAGCCGGCGCGCCAGCTCGATCTTCGGGCCGGTCCCGAGCGGATGCTCGCCCCGGTCGTCGAACAGGATGATGGAGTTTTCCTCCCGGCCGAGCGCGTCCTGCGCGAGATTCGCCGCGAGCAGCGGCAGCTTCTTTCGCTTGCGCTTCTCGGCCGCGTGCTCGGCGAGCCTCTCGGTTTCCGCCGCGAAGCCGACGCAGAACGGGGCCTTCGGCTGGGCCGCGACCCAGGCAAGGATGTCGGGGTTCTCCTCGAGCTCGAGCGAGAGGTCCTTGCCGTTCGCCTTCTTGATCTTCTGCGCCGCGGCCTTCTTCGGCCGGTAGTCTGCGACCGCGGCGACCGAGACGAAGACGTCGGCGCCCTTCACCGCCTTTTGCACCTGCTCGAACATCTCCTGCGCGGTGCGCACGTTGACGCGCTCCACGCCCTGCGGCGTCGGAAGCGCCACCGGCCCGCTCACGAGCGTGACCTCGGCCCCCGCTTCCCGCGCCGCGCGCGCCACCGCGAATCCCATCTTCCCCGAGCTCGCGTTGGTCAGGACCCGGATGGGGTCGACCGGCTCCTCGGTCGGTCCGGCGGTGATCACGATGCGCTTGCCGGCCAGGCGCTTGGGCTGGAAGAACGCTTCCAGCTCGTCGACGATTTCCGTCGGCTCGACCATGCGACCGAGACCCTGCTCGCCGCACGCCTGGGCTCCGGAGGTCGGCCCGGCGAACAGGACGTCGTCCTCGTAAAGCGTCGCCACGTTGCGCTGCGTGGCGGCGTTCTGCCACATCTCGATGTTCATCGCCGGTACGAGCATCAGCGGGCAGCGGCGCGCCAGGCACAGCGTGGAGAGCAGGTCGTCGCCGAGGCCGTTCGCCACCTTGGCCATGAAGTCGGCGGACGCCGGCGCCACCAGGACCAGGTCCCGATCGCGCGAAAGCTCGATGTGCGCCATGTTGTCGGGCACGGCCGGATCCCACAGGTCGGTCCAGACGCGCTGGCCCGACAGCGCCTGCATGGTCACCGGGGTGATGAACTGCGTCGCGGCCTGCGTCATCACGACGCGCACGTCGGCGCCTTCCTTCCGGAGCAGCCGCACCAGCTCGGCTGCCTTGAAGGCCGCGATCCCGCCGGTCATGCCCAGCAAAATCCGCTTTCCGCTCAACGTCATCTGATCCGCCGCCCGGCCGTTAAGGGGAGAGGGATTCTACGGGAAAGCCGGAATGGGGATTTCACACTGGCCGGAAGGGGAGCGACCGCGGGAGCGGCTCCTGGCGCATGGACCCTCCGTCCTGAGCGACGCCGAGCTCCTTGCGGTGCTGCTGCGCACCGGCGTGCGCGGCAAGAGCGCCGTGGACCTGGGGCGCGAGCTTCTCGCTCGCTCGGGCAGCCTGGCGTCGCTCCTCGATGATCTCCGGACGGCGCCAGGGATCGGTGCGGCAAAGCGGGCGTACCTCGCCGCGGCGATGGAGGTCGGAAGGCGCGTCCTGCTCGAAAAGGCGCGCTCGACCTCCGCGCTCACCTCGCCAGGCTCGGTGCGGGACTACCTTCGCCTTTCGCTCGGGCATCGCGAGCACGAGGTCTTCGTCTGCCTGTGGCTGGACGCGCAGCATCGCGTTCTCGAAGCGGAGGAGCTCTTCCGCGGCACGCTGACGCAGACCAGCGTCTACCCTCGCGAAGTGGTGAAGAAGGCGCTGCGCGCGAATGCGGCAGCGGTGATCTTCGCCCACAATCATCCCTCCGGGGCCGCCCAGCCGAGCCAGGCGGACGAGCTGCTGACGCGCAATCTGAAGGAGGCGCTCGCGCTGGTAGAGGTCCGGGTCCTCGACCACTTCATCGTCGCCGGAAATCAGGCCCTCTCCTTCGCCGAGCGGGGCTTGTTGTAGGGGGTTTTCCTTGTATAATCCGCGCCTTTCCAGATTTTCCGGAGTCCGCAATGTCCCGCGTTTGTCAGGTCACCGGCAAGAAGCCGATGAAGGGCCACCTCGTCTCTCACGCCAACAACAAGACGATCCGCACCTTCGAGCCCAACCTGCACTATCGCCGCTTCTGGGTCGAGACCCAGAACCGCTGGGTGCGCCTGCGCGTCTCCACGGCCGGCCTGCGCCGCATCGATAAGCTGGGCGTGGAGGCCGTGCTCGCCGAAATCGAGGCCCGCCGCAAGGCGAAGGCCGCCGCCTAAGGAGACGCCATGCGCGAGAAGATCAAGCTCGAGTCCACGGCCGGCACCGGCCACTTCTACACCACGACCAAGAACAAGCGGACCACGCCCGACAAGATGGAGATCAAGAAATACGATCCGGTGGCCCGCAAGCACGTCGTCTACAAGGAAGGCAAGCTGAAGTAGCTTTCAGCCGCCGCAAAGCAAAAGGCCCGGTCTCCCGGGCCTTTTTCTTTTGCGCCTCGGTGCTTCAGGCGTACGAGCGCAGCCTGTGGGAGAAGTCCACGAGGTGCGGCACCCCGCTGTTCTCGGCGCGGTGGCACCAGTCCTGCAGTTGCTTGAGGAGTTGCTCCTTCGACGCGCTGGAGCGCTCCCAGAGGGCGTGAAGCTCGTCGCGCATCGCGACCACGGTCGCGAGCGCCTTCGAGGACTTGAGCGCTTCGGACAGCCGCGCACTTTCGGCGCCCGCCGCCGCCTGGCCGCGCAGCAGGGCGCGCTTGAACGCCTTCAGGCTCTTCGCATCGCCCGGCGACCAGTGCTTCAGGCGGTTCACTTCCGCACGATAGGTGCGCTTCACCGATTTGGCATAGCGCGACAGGACGTCGTAGCGGTTCGTGATGACGGCATGCAGCGTCTCCAGGTCGGCCGCCGCCTTGGGCTGCGTGATGAAGCGGGGCTTCGGCGCCACCTTCTTCACGGTCGCCAGCCCGAGCATCTCCATGATGCGGATGTACATCCAGCCGATGTCGAACTCGTACCACTTCGAG
>DASZQH010000001.1:0-2733 GCA_035549805.1 Burkholderiales bacterium | reverse complement strand
TGCAGGTACACGGCGGCCTTGGCGACGAGGTAGTCGGGCTCGTAGAGGACCGGGTCGCCGAGCTGCGACTGCGAGTCCCGGTGCCATTGCGGGTTGTGCAGGTTCGCCGACACCGAATACTGGCTCAGCGTCACGTAGTCCCTGCCGAACACTTCGGCGATGCGCTGCGCGATGCGCTCCTGGAACGGCAGCGCTGCGAATGCGGGGATGCCGACGAACGCTCGCGTGCTCATGTGCGTGCGCCCGTCCCGGAAGTATGTTGCGCCGGCCTCGCGCAGTGCCTCGATCTCGGCGCGCGAAAGGACGTCCTTGAACAGGACGTAGCCCTCGGTTCTGTAGTGCTCCAGCGGGGTGCTCATCGTCGGCTTTAACCCATCCTCAGAAAATTGCGCAGCACCTGCAGGCCGGTCTCGCCGCTCTTCTCGGGGTGGAACTGGCAGCCGGCGACGGCGCCGCGCTGGATCGCGGCGGAGATGCGCCGGCCGTGGTAGTCGCAGTCCGCGAGACGCGCTTGCGGCGCGGGATGCGCCGTATACGTGTGGACGAAGTACACCTTCGCCCCCGGGGCGACGCCGTCGAGGATCGTGCCGCTCCAGGTCTCGCGCTCGGCCGGCCGCTGCAGGCCGGACCAGCCGATGTGCGGGATCTTGTGCGCGCGTCCGTCCGTTCCCGTCCCCGGGATCGCGCAGACCCGCCCCGGCACGAGGGCGAGGCCGGCGTGCTCGCCGAACTCCTCGCTCGTCTCGAGCAGGAACTGCATGCCGAGGCAGATGCCGAGCAGCGGGCGCCCGGATTGCGCGTAGCGGACCACCGGGCGGTCGAGTCCGCGGGAACGCAGCTCGCCGATGCCGTCGCCGAACGCGCCCACGCCGGGCAGCAGGAGAAGTGCGGCCTTGTCGATGTCTTCCGGCGAGGCGGCGAAGCTGACGGCGGCGCCGCAGTGCTCCAGGGCGCGAGCCACCGAGAGCAGGTTACCCACGCCGTAGTCGACGACGGTGACGGCCGGCTTCATGGCGTGCGCACCTCGTAACCCGCCGCGGCAGCCGCGGTCTTTAGCTCGGGCAGCGCGGCGCGGCGGTAGTGCAGGATGTCGGCCATCGCCACCGCATCGGCGCAGCCTTCGCGGAGGACCGCGAGCATGTGCTCGACCGCGCCCATGCCGCCGCTCGCGATCACCGGCACCGGCACGCCGGTCGAGACCGCGCGCACGAGCGGCACGTCGAAGCCCTTGCGCGTGCCCTCCTGGTCCACCGAGGTGAGCAGGATCTCGCCCGCGCCGAGCTCCACGGCGCGGCGCGCCCAGTCGAGGACATCGAGGCCGGTGCGCTCGCGCCCGTTGTCCGTGTACACCTCCCACTTGCCGGCGCCGACGCGCTTCGCCTCGATGGACAGCACCATGCACTGCGAGCCGAAGCGGCGCGAGATCTCCTGGATGAGCGCGGGCCGGGCGACGGCCGCCGTGTTGATCGCCACCTTGTCCGCGCCGGCGCGCAGCAGCTCCTTGGCATCGTCGACCGAGCGGATGCCACCGCCGACCGTCATCGGCACGAACACGCGCTCGGCGGTGCGCTTCACGATCTCGGTGAGGTTGTTGCGCCCGTACAGGCTGGCGACGATGTCCATGTAGATGAGCTCGTCCGCGCCCTGCTCGTAGTACTGCACCGCGTACTGCTGCGGGTCGCCGATCACGCGCAGGCCCTCCAGGTGGATGCCCTTGATGAGGTTCGGCCCCTTGACGTCCAGGCGCGCGATGAAGCGGATGCCGGCCATCTAGGGCGCGTCCTTCCAGACGGTGTGGCGCAGGCGCCAGGACGCGCCGTCCTTCTCCCACAGGTGGGGCGAGCGGAACCGGTCGGCGAGCGCGAGGAAGTAGGCGCGGTCGATCTCCGGCTGCGCGAACGCCTTCGATGCGACCGGGAACTCCTTCGCCGGGATGCTCAGGTAGCGGAAGATCTCCTCGGCGAAGCGCTCGGGGAACTCGCCGTCGAAGCGCTTCACCAGCGCGACGCCCTCGTCGCGCGTGATGTCGCCCGAGCGCACCTCCTGCGCCGCGTCGTAGGTCGCGCGGCCGATGCCGAACTTGATGTACGTCGTGTAGTAGTGGAAATCGTCGATGCGGTCGTCGATGCTGTTGTACTTGCTGTACGTGCCCGGGGTGCGCTCCGGCGAGGCCTGGAAGCCGCCATGCTCGACCGCATAGTAGTAGCAGCTCTGCGGGTGCCACTTGAGGTAGTAGCCCAGGTAGTGCACCGACACGCCCAGGCCGGTCAGGTCCTCGGGGTTGGCGGGCAGATAGGGCTGCAGCTCGTAGTCCTCGACGCCGTACACCTCCTTCAGGTCGCGCAGCGACGTGCCGCCGAGGAAGATCTTCGAGCGGTCGGCCGCGGTGTAGTACGTCCAGTCGCGCTTCGCCGTCTCCATGTCCTGGCGCGGGTTGCCGTACTCCGCCTCGTTCTCGCCGTAGAAGACGAGCGGGATCTTGTGCAGCACGGCCATCTTGGGCGCGAGCGATTTCTGGCCGAGGATGAAGGGCTGGAACGGGTGGAACAGGTTCTCCACCGCGAGGCGCGTCAGCAGCCGGTGCACGCGGCCGTTCGGCGTGCAGAGATAGTTGTCGAACCCGGCGTGGATCCACGCCTGGAAGTTGCGCCAGCCCCATTCCGTGTGGATGTGCGGCGCCCAGGTGACGGTGAGCGGGTGCATGCCGTACTTGTGCTTGAGGACGTGCGCCGC